>DATEUP010000138.1:0-6669 GCA_035283065.1 Thermoplasmatota archaeon
TAGCTCGCCTGGAGTCCCGCCCGCCCCGGCCCCCGCCGGGACGCCCAGGGGCTCGGCCTCGGCGAAGTACGATTCGCAGGCCGTGCAGGGGCAGGCGCCGGCAAGGCCGCCCGCCACGGGGCCGAACGTATAGAGGAAGACGCCGCTTGCCGCGGCCGAAAGCGCTTGGAAGTCGTCGAGCAGGTCCGCGCCAAGAGCTACGAAGAGCGCGAGGCTCGAGGGCTCGGCGACGCCCGCGGCGTAGACGAGGGGGCGCGGGCCGACCGCTGCGCGCGCGCCGGCAAGCGCCTCGACGAATTCGCGGGGGCGTCCTCGCAGTTCCGGGAGGTTTTCGAGCGCAACGAATGACGCGGCCTTGGCGAGGCCCTCGAGGTGCGCCGAGCCGCCCTTCGAGGCGAGCGCACCCGCGACCTCGCCTTCCGCCCGCACGAGTTCCTCCGGCGCGATCAGCGGGCCGATCGCGAAGGCCCGCAGGACCGGACGGGGGATGAGGACCAGGGCGTCCTCCCGCGCGGGCTCGTCGGGGAAGAGGGGCGAAGGGCCCCACGCGAAGACCAGGGCGCCGGGGGGGAGTGTTCCGCCCTTCGCGTCGGCAAGCACGGCGTGGGGTTTTCCGACCGCCGGGGAGTCGGGGCCAATGACTTGGAGGACCACAGGCGCCTGGAGCCGGTGGGCCCGCACCTTCGTCCGCGACGTGCGCCCGAGCCCGTCACGGGCGACGGTCTCGACGGCGAAAAGGCCCTCTGCCACGTGGACGACCTGCCTTGAAGGGACCCCCTTGGGGCCCCTTTATTCTTCGCCACTCGGCGCGCCCGCGGAGGCCGGGTCGGCGCCTGCCGCCGCCGCGGCAGCCTCGGCCTTCGACGCGGCGTCGGCGGCCTCGTTCTCCGCCACGGCGCCGCCCATCTTCTTCTCCTTGTCGTGGGACTTCTTGATGTCCCGTTCGACCTGCTCGGCAGGGATCCCAATCTGCTTGGCCATCCACCGCTTGATATCGTCGCGCGAGTTCCCTTCGATCCCGAAGATCTCCGAGAACCGGTGCGTCGTGAAGAGGATCTTCGAATTGCCCCACGGGATGTGGCGCACGACCCGCAGGTCCTCGAGCGCGTGCACGTGGTCGTAGACCTTCTGCCCAACCATGTTGAGGAGTTCGGACTGCTTGATGGGCTGGTGGTAGGCGATGAGCGCAATCGTCTTCAACAGGTTTTTCGGGATCTTCGTCGAGGCGTAGCCCGCGGCGACCGGCACGAACCGGTTCTTGAGCTGGAGCGTCCACCGCGCCCCGAGCTTTGCGACCTCGAGCGAGGTTTGCCGCTTGGCGTACTCGCGCTTGATCGCGGAGAGCGCGCGCTTCACTTTGCGCGGCTCGGCTCCCACGGCCGCCGCGATGTCCCGCACGGCGAGCGCGCGCGACGAGGAGAAGAGCACGGCCTCGACGGCCAGCTTGATTTCGTGCTCCTTGAGCGGCTCGCGCCGCAGGTCTTCGAGTGCTGCCATCCCAAGCCCGCGCGGTGAAGTCGCGCGGCGCTATTTAAGTCGAATGGAGCGCGCGAAAGCGCGCTCAAGTTGAGCGGCTTTAGGGGGCGCGGCGGCGCTCCCCCAGCCCTCGCGTTTTCGGAGGCTGCCCCCCGGGGGCGGGCGGCTTTCGCCGCCCACGGGACCCCCCGGGGCGCCTCGTGTCGTTTGAAGATGGCACACGCCCGCGCAATCCACTTCTGCAAAGCGTTACGGCCGCCCTTCGCCGTGAGCGGCACCATGCCGACGAGGACGAACGCGCCCGCGCCGCCGGGGACGAGGAGGAAGAGGGCGATGCCCCGGACGAAAGCGGCCATCGCCGCGGTGCCCCCCTCGAGCACATCGCTCGCGTCGAACCCCGAGTCGAAGGGCGCCGCGGCGACCCACGCCCAGGCCGGCGCAAGCGCGATGAGGGCAATGACGGTCGTGCGCGCCGCACGCGCCGCGGCCTCCTGCCCGACAACGCTTGCGACGGGCGCGAGGGGCTGGAGCAGGCCCGGCGGCATCGGGGGAAGCCCGAGGCTCTTGCCCAGGGCCGAAAGGCCAACCCCTAGGGCCAAGGCTACTGTAGCCGTGCCCGGCTCCGTCCGCCGCATATCACAAGGTCTTACCCGCCGCACCCTTTAAGCGCCCGCCTCGGTAAACCGAAGGGTTGCAAAATCGCACTTCCCGGAAGGGAATCACGTTTCGCGCCGCTCGGGCAGGGGCGGCGGCGCCCGCGCGGCCGTGAGCGTGTACTCGAGGCGCACGCGGTCCTTGCCCTTGTTGTCGCTCTTCAAGGTCGCGACGTTCCCAAGCTCCCGCGTGTCCTTCACGTGGGTCCCCGCACAGGGGCAGATGTCCGTGTCCTGGATTTCGATCACTCGGAGCCGCTGGAGCATCGGCGGGACGAGCGCAAGGTTTGCGCGCGCCGCGACCGGCCCCGCTTCGAGCTCGCTGCGGTCGACCTCCCTTGCGCGCACGGTGCGCCCCGAGTCCATCCGTGTGTTGCACTGGTCGACGAGGTGGCGCAGGTCCTCCTCGGCGGGTTTCCACGGGAAGAGGTCGATGCGCGCGCGGTCCCGGTAGAGTTGGTTGCCGACCGTCCGCGCGCCGAAGAGCTCGAGGGCAAGCGCGGAGACGAGGTGCTGCGAGGTGTGGTGGCGCATGTGGTCGTAGCGGCGCGCCCAGTCAATCTCCTCGATGACCTCCTGGCCGGGCTTCAGCGCGGTGAGGTCGCCCGTGACGATGTGGCGCACACCGTGCTTCTTCTCGATCTTCGTGACCTCGAGCGGCCGGGGGGTGCCGGTGTCGGGGTCGAGGACCACGAGGCGCCCCCGGTCCGAGGGTTGGCCGCCCCCCTCCGGGTAGAAGATCGAGCGGTCGAGGAGCACGAAGCCTTCGCCGACCTCCACGATGCGGCCGCGAAGCGCCGCCACGTAGCCGTTGTCGACGCTGTCCATATAGATGAGGTCCGTCAAGGCCGCCGCCCACCGCGCTTGCGTTTCGGGAAGAAGAGCGCCCGCTTGAAGGTTGCCTTCGCCGGGCGTTGGGTCAGCCCCCCGCGGCCTTGCGCTCGCGCACGAAGAACACGAGCGAAGCACTCGCAACGAGGATCGCCGCATTGACGCCGAGCGCAAGGCCCCAGCCGCCGGTCGACTGGCGCACGGCCCCGCCTACGACCGGCGAGAGGACGGCCCCGATCTCCGCGATGAGGTTCCACATGCCGAAGGCCTGCCCCTGGAGTTCCACGGGCGCAAGGTCCGAGGTGAGCGCCATGTGGACGGTTTGCATCGCCGCGAAGGGCACGCCGATGGCAAAGAGCAGGGCTCCAAGCACGACGATGTCGGGCCGGCCGGCCTGGATGTAGAGCGCGAGCAGGAGCACGAGGGCGGCGGTCGCCCCGCATAGGATCACGTAAAGGCGGCGCCTTCCAAGCCCCCGCACAAACTGCCGGTCGGAGATCCAGCCGCCGAGCGGGTAGCCCACGCCGTTTGCGACCCCGAAGGCGCCGGCAAACGCCCACCCGACAACCGCCGAGGTGTTCGCCGTCTCCGTAAGGATCTGGCCCGACCAAAAGCCGAAGAGCCACAGCGTCCAGAGGATGGCGATTGCCGACGTGTACATGAGCACGAGGCTGCGGTCCTTGAGCACCGAAGCGGACGCGCGGCCAAGGCGCGTGTAGACGAACGCGACAAGGGCGAGGGCGACCCCGGTGATCGCCACGGCTTGGAGGATGCGAGCAAGGCTTAGGTTCGCGCCTCCAGCCACCACGAGGGGCTCCGTGAGGACATAGGTGGCCATGACGACGGCCAGGAACACCGCGGAGATTCCCCCGAGCCTCGCCGTCGCGCGGGCCAAGCGGACGCGCTCGGGCAGCTTTGCCGTTTCCGGGTCTGTCACGTCGTCGACGCGCACGAAGAGCAGGAAGACGAGGCCGACCGCGAGCGTGGGGGCGGCAAAGAGGAGGAACACGAAGCGCCAGGCCGCCTCAGTTCCCCACAGCGAGGCCGCCCAGTCGAGCAGCGGTGTCGTAACGATCGTGGCGATGGTGAGCCCCGTTGCAAGCCCCACAAAGACCACGCCCATCCCGAGCGCGCGCTTCGACTCCGGGGTGACTAGGCGCACGAGCGCGCGGTCGTTTGAGTAGTAGGCCCCTTCGCCAAGCCCGGTCGCCACGCGCAAGCCCACAAAGGAAAGGAGGGACGTCGCGAAGCCCGAGGCCGCCGTGGTGACCCCGGCCCACACCGTCGACACGGTGATCATGACCTTGCGGCCGTACCGGTCCCCGAGGTACCCCGCCGGGAACTGCGTGAGCATGTAGCCGGCAAAGAACATCGAGCCGATGATGCCCCCAAGCGCGAAGGGGTAGCCTCCCGCGAGGAAACCGACTTGGTTGGCGATCATCCAGCTTACCGCCGGTCCCGTGACCGAGCGGTCAAGGTACGCCACGGTCCACGCGAGGAAGAGGAGCAGCCAAATGCGCTGGTAGGGAATGCGGGGCGAGCTTGGAGGAGCGCCCGGCGCCGCTTCCCACTCGCTCGTCAGGTGGAGGCCCTCCGCAAGGTCACTCGCGTCAAACGCCAGGCTCGCCGGCCGGCAAAGCGGCCGGCCCGCGGCGGGAATCTTCAACGATCCGGCCGTCCTCGAGGCCGATGAGGTGGTGCCTCCAAGGGAGGTCGGGCGCATCGTGGCTTACGAGCACAACGGTCGCACCGGCCCGGTGGCGCTCGCCAAGCAGGTGCCACACGGCCTCGCGGTTCTCCGCGTCGAGGTTGGCGGTGGGCTCGTCGGCGAGGATGACCGCGGGGTCGTTGACGGCCGCCCGCGCGATGCACGCGCGCTGCTGCTCGCCGCCGGAGAGCTCGCGCGGAAGGTGCCCGACCCGGTGCCCGAGCCCGACCTCCTCGAGGATCGTGCGGCAGCGGCTTTCGTCGACGGTACCCGCAAGCTGCTGGGCGAGCGCGACGTTCTCGAGCACCGTGAGGTACGGGACGAGGTAGTAGTGCTGGAAGACGAAGCCGACCGTGCGCCCGCGGTAGCGCGCGGCCGCCTTCTCGTCGAGGGCCGACAGGTCGTGTCCGTCGACCGTGACGGCCCCGGAGGTCGGGCGCTCGAGGGCGCCGAGGATCGCGAGGAGCGTGCTCTTGCCGGCGCCCGAGCGCCCCGTCACCGTGACCCATTCCCCGCGCTCGACGCCGAAAGTCACGCCGCGGAGGGCCATCGCGCCGTTGGGGAATTGGCGCACGACGTCGAGGGCGTCGATGAGGGGGCCGTCACCGCCTGCCCCGCCCTCCGCCGCTCCCGGCACGGCGTCCCCTAGGGGCCCTTGGCTACTCATTCTTGAGCACCTCCGTAAGCTCGCCGCGCGAGGCCGCCCGCGTGATTCCCTGGAGCACGAGGAGGCCGACTCCGAGAGCCGCGGCGGATGCCGCCGCGATGCTCCCCCAGGAAGGTGAGGCGGCCACGCCGAACAGCTGGGGTCCGAGGAAGATGAGGAGGACGACCCCCGCAGCAAGCCCCGCGAGAGTCCCGAGGGCGCCGAGGACGGCGACCTCGGCGCCAAGGTAGGCGACGATGTCCCGGCGGCCCGCGCCGAGCGCGCGCAGGATTGCGAGTTCCTGCACGCGCCCGCGAAGCGAGATCGCGCCTGCGGAGAGTGCCGTGAGCGCCCCCGCGGCCGCCGAGGCCGCCGCAACGGAGCCTGCAAGCACGCGGAAGCTGTCGAGGAGTTTCGCGCGTCCTTCGACGAGTTTCAGCACGGTGCGGGCCTCCAGGAACGGGAATTCGCGCTCGATCGCCGCGGCGACCGAGGAGGTGAGGTCGAGGTCCGTGACTCGGAGGAGCACCGCGGAGAGCCGCGAAGGCTCTCCGAGAAGCGCCTGGGCGGTCTCGAGCGGCACGACGACCGCGCCCTCTTCGTCCCCGCCAGTTTCGAGGAGCGCGGTGACCGTGAGGTTCGCGCGCTCGCCGGACGGCCCTTCGACGGCCAGTGCATCGCCCGGCCCGAGCCCCAGGGCCGTGGCAAGCCGGCGCCCGACCCAGGACTCCGTCGCGTTCGACCAGGCAGCTGGCCCGGGCGCGGACCACCACGGAAGGACTGAAGGGACAAGCGAAGCGTCAAGCCCGATGAGCGGGACGAAACGGCCGCCGGCGCTCGCCGTCCCGGCAAGGAGCGGCAGCACGGCGTCGACGTTGGCCGCCTCGGGGAGCGCGAGCAGGGCCCCGGTGAGGTTTGCGGGGAATGTGCCGCCGCCTGCCGTGGCGGAGCTCGTGCCCGGCGCCGCGAGGGTCGCGTCGCGGGCCGTGACGGAGACTGCGGGCCCCAAGGCCTGGACCTGCGCGTCGAGCGACGCCTCGACGGCCGGCGGCAGGTCGAGCAGGGGCGCAAGGGGCAGCGCGCACACGGCGTAGGCGAGCGCGAGCAGCGCGCCGAACCGGCGGCCGCGCGCGAGGCGCTTGCCGAGGTAGAGCCGGCCGACCCCCATTTTTCAAGACCCCCCGAGAACAAGGGAGAGCGAGCGGCGCGAGAGGAGCCAAAGGGCGACCCGGGTCCCGCCCGCCGCGCAAGCGAGCGCGAGGAGGAGCGCGGCTCCAAGGGCGAGAGCCGAGGGCGGGAGGGCGACCCCAAAGGCGAGTTCCGTCACCGCCGCGCCGAGGAATACCCCGAGGGCC
>DATEUP010000139.1:0-11991 GCA_035283065.1 Thermoplasmatota archaeon
CCCCGGCGGCAGGTCGATCACCAGGAAGTCGAGGTCGCCCCATTCGACGTCCTTGATGAACTGCGCGATCGCCTTCATCTTCATCGGGCCCCGCCAGACGACCGCCTGGTCGCGGTTGATGAGGAACGCCATCGACATGACCTTGATCCGCGGGGGGACAACGACGGGCTGCATCTGCCCCTCGTGCGTCGTGATCTTGTGCTCCTCGCAGCCGAGCATCTTCGGGACGTTGGGCCCCGTGATGTCGATGTCGAGGAGCCCCACGTCCGTCGAGCGCATGGAGAGCGAGAAGGCGAGGTTCACGGCGACCGTGGTCTTGCCCACGCCGCCCTTGCCGCTCATTACGATGATCTTGTACTTGATGCGCTTGAGGTTCCTCGAGACCTTCACCCAGTCGAGGTTCCCCTGCATCTGCGAAGCGGCCATTTCCTAGCTCTCCTCGTGCCCGTTGGGGGCGAGCCCCTGCGCCGTCTTGAAGGTTGCCTTGAGGCCTTGCAGGGGCGCCCGCTCTTTCGCGGCGGCCTACTCCGGCGCGCCCTTCAGCCAGTCGGCGAATTTTCGCCACGCCGTCTTGCGCGCGAGGTCGCGGCTGTTGCCTTTGGGCATTACGAATTCGGGCTCGACCTCGAGGCCGAGCTCCCGCTGCATGCGGCGCTTCTCCGCGAGGATCGTCGGGCGTTCGACCGCGAGCGTGCTCACTTCCTTCACCACGCGCCGCGACCTCCGCCGTCCGGCCGATTTTCCCCGCGTTATTTGAGGCTTGGCTCGGGCGGGTCGGTGCCCGGCCGTGGCCGGGGGGGGAGAAAAGAGCATGAGGGCGTGCCGCGTGGCTGGGGCCGTGGGCTCCCCGTACCGCGCCACGGCTCTTGTGGGCGCCGTGCTGGCGCTTGCTTTCCTCCTTGCAGCCGCAGCCCTGCCAGCCTCGCCGAACGCGGCCGGGGTCTGGAAGGCGAAGGATCGCGGCTGCTACTGCCACGCACCCGACCCCTCGGACGCCGTGGGCTTCACGGTGACCGGGCTGCCGGGCCGTTACGCCCCCGGGGCAAGTTACACGATTCAGGTCAACGTGACCTTCACGGACGTGCCCGCCGCGCCAAACCGCTCCCAAGGCGGGTTCTTCATCGAGGCCTCGGCCGGGCATTTCGAGGTCCCGCCACAGATGGCGGGCCTCGTCCAGCTCGACGGCCTGCAGGCGTCCCACACGCTGATCGGCTCTCGCGCGCGGTCCTGGTCGGTCGTTTGGGTCGCCCCGAACGAGACCGGGACGGTCGTGACCTTCAGGGTGGCCGTGAACACGGCCAACGGGAACGGGAGCGAGACCTTCGGGACGGACCACTGGACGTACAAGACGGTTACGATCGGCGTTGGGGACGAACCCCAGGTCGTGGGTCCCCCGCCGCCCAACCCGCCCCTGGCTTTCGAGACCTTTGGGGTCCTCGCCGTCGGTGGCGGCTTCGGCGCCTATGCCCTCTACACGTTCTACTCGGCGCGCCGTCCCGCCTCGGAGGGGTCGGCCGACCAGCGCGTAAGGCCAAAGCGCCGGCGCTTGAGGCGATGAGCCGGCTTTGGCCGCGCTGCGCCACGCGAAGCGGCGGGCGGTTTGCGGGGGCCCGGCGCCGGACCGTTGCGCCCGCTGGCAAACCGAGCGGCGGGGCCCCCTTAAGAACGGGCTGTGGCGCCCCAATGCCCGGGGCCTTACCGGTGCCCCCGGCCCCGACCATGCTAGAGGAGACCAGAAAGCCTCCGGCGTAGAAGGCGGCCCTGCCCCCTGGTGGGTCAGGAGAAGCCTTTGAGAGAAGAGAGACGGAAAGACCTTGTCGAAAGAGAATCCCCGACTGCCCGCGCGCCGCGCCTCCAGGGAGGCGCCCTCACGCGGTTCCCCGCGCTTGGCGAGATGTACTGGAGGAGCCCCTTCGAGACGCTCCACGAGCTCGACCACTACTTCGACGACATGCGCCGCAACATGGAGAGCCTCATCATGATGCCGAGCAACCTGCTTGCCGCCGGCACGCCCGCGCGCCTTGCCGAGCCGCTCTTCGCGCGGGCAGACCTCGAGGACCGGGAGCAGGCGTACGTGGTGTGCGCGGAACTTCCGGGGTTCGAGAAGGAGCACATCAGCGTCGAGGTCTCGAAGCGCGCGATCGAGATCGAGGCGAAGCGCGAGGTCAAGGAGGAGACCAAGCGCCGCGGGTACCTCGCCCGCGAGCGCGACTACGCGACCGTGCGCCGCACCTTTGAGTTCCCCGAGGAAGTGAAGCCCGAGGACGTCGCTGCGGAGCTCAAGAACGGCCTGCTCACGGTCATCGTGCCGAAGGCGCACCCGGCGCCCGTCGAGAAGCGGACGAAGGTAACGGTGAAGTAGGGCGGCGCGCCGCGGGGCCCGCCTGGGGCGGCGGGCGGGCCCTTCCCCCTTCCTAGTGGCTGCAGTAGGGCGTGTGCACGTGGTCCGCGGCCTCCGCCGAGGCATCCTGCGGCACGTGGCCGAGCTGCCGCAGCTTGTAGTCGGCAAGCGCGCGGTGCATCGCCTGGATCGAGAGGAGCGCGCACTTGAGCCTGGCCGGCGAGAGCGGGACCCCGACGAGTTCCCGGATGTCCTCCCCGGTCATGTGCTCGAGCTCGTCGAGCGACTTTCCGCGGACCTCCCCTGTGAGCATCGAGATTGCGGCCTGGGAAATCGCGCACCCCTGCCCCTCGAACTTCGCATCCGCGATGCGCCCGTCGGCGCTAAGGGCGAGGAAGACCTCGATCTCGTCGCCGCAGAGCGGGTTGCGCTCGCGCGCGCTGAGGTCGGCCCCCTCGATGCGCCCTTTGTTCCGCGGGTGCGCGTGGTGGTCGAGGACATTCTCCTGGTACATGTCGAGCGTCATCTTGAAAACAGCCTCCGGACCTTCTCGATCGCGCCCACCATCGCCTCGAGGTCGGCCTGCGTGTTGTAGAGGTAGACGGACGCGCGCGTCGTGGCCGGAACGCCAAAGCGCTCGTTCACGGGCATCGCGCAGTGGTGGCCCGCGCGCACGCAGACGGCCTCCGTGTCCATCACCTGCGCGATGTCGTGTGGGTGGGCGAAGTCGAGCCAGAATGAGAGGACCCCCGCGTGCCGCTTCGGGTCCTGGGGCCCGAGGAGCCGCAGGCCGGGCTGCTCGTGGAGCCTCTTCATCCCGTACGCGATGAGCTCCTCGTCGTGGCGAGCGACCCATTCCATCCCGACCGCGCTGAGGTAGTCGGCCGCGGCGCCGAGGCCGATGGTGCCCGCGATGTTCGGGGTCCCCGCCTCGAACTTGTAGGGCAGCTCGTTCCACTTCGACTCCTGGAGGTGGACCTCCCGGATCATGTCGCCGCCGCCGAGGAAGGGCTCCATGCGCTCGAGGATCTCCGCACGCCCCCAGAGCCCGCCGATCCCCGAGGGCCCGCACATCTTGTGGCCGGAGAAGGCGAAGAAGTCGCAGCCGAGGGCCTTCACGTCGACGGCCATGTGCGGGGTCGACTGCGCGCCGTCGACAATGCAAAGGGCCCCGTGGTCGTGCGCGACCTTCGCGATCTCCTTGATCGGGTTCACGGTGCCAAGGACGTTCGACACGTGCGTGACGGTAACGACCTTCGTGCGGTCCGTCACGAGCTTGTCGAGCTCGTCCATCTTGAGGTAGCCCTCGTCGTCGACGCCCACGTGCTTGAGGACCGTGCGGCGCCGCCGTTTGAGCATCTGCCAGGGCACCTGGTTCGAGTGGTGCTCCATGACGGTGCCGACGACCTCGTCCCCGGGCGACAGGGCCTCGCCGAGCGAGTAGGCGAGCAGGTTCAGGGACTCCGTGGTCCCCCGCGTGAGGATGAGCTCCCGCGTCTCCCGCGCGCCCACGAATTTCGCGACCTTCTCGCGCGCGGCCTCGAAGAGGTCCGTCGCCTCCTCGGAGAGCTGGTAGATCCCGCGGTGGACATTCGCGTAGTGGTTCTCGTAGAAGTCCGCCTCGGCACGGATGACCTGGAGGGGCTTTAGCGAGGAGGCGCCCGAGTCGAGGTAGACGACGGGCTTGCCGTGGAACTCGCGCCGCAGCGTCGGGAAATCCGCCCGGATCGCGTCGACTTTGAGCATGGTCGTTGCTGCCATTTCGCTTCCTCCTTCTAAAAGTCCGTCCGGCCTTATAACTCCCCTTCCCGCCGCTCAAGGAAGGTCCACGAGCACGCGGCCCCCTTCGGTCTTGACGGGATAGGCGTCGAGGCCCCGCTCGGCCGGCGGGTTGAAAACGTCGCCTGTCGCCGCGTCGAACTGCGAGAGGTGGAGGGGGCAGGTGATCCGGCCGTCCACGAGGAAACCCGCGCCGAGGTCCGCGTCCTCGTGCGTGCAGGTGCCGTCGAGGGCCGTGAGCCGCCCGCCCGCGTTCATGATTAGCACACGCCGCCCTTGGACCTCGTAACCGTTGATGCGGTCCTCGAACGCGTCGTCCACGCCGCACACATCGACCCACGCCACGGGCTCCGAGCCTCCTCGCCTACCCCCACTTCGCCTCGATGAGGCGGTGGACTTCGGCCCTGAACTCTTCCGAGGAGATCCCCTCGATGACGGGGTTCAGGAACCCCTCGACGATGAGGCGGCGAGCGGTCTCCGGGGGGACCCCGCGCGACTGGAGGTAGAAGACCTGGTTCTCGTCGATCTGCTGCACCGCGGCCGCGTGCTTGGCGCGGACGACCTGGGCCGTCTCGATCTCGAGCCCGGGGATCGCCACAGACTTCGCCTCGCGGTCCAAGAGGAGCGCGAATTGGCCGAGGTACGAGTCCGCATTGAGCCCCTTGTGGTCGATCGTGATCATGCCCTTCACGTTGCCCCGGCTCTTGTGGCGAAGCGCCGCGCGCGCGAGCACGTCGCTCAGCGCCCGGTGGCCGATGTGGGTCACGAACGAGGAGATGTCGAACTTCTGCGCTTGGGCCCCGAAGACGACCTCCGTGTGCTTGACCCGCGAGTCGTTCCCGAGGAGCTTCGTGTGCGTGAGGCTCTTCGTGAGCGCCCCGCCGAAGTTCCCAAGGCTCCAGTGGGCCTTCCCGCGGCGCAGGACGGCTGCCTGGCGGTTGAGGAAGACGCCGACCTGCGGCCCGAAGTTGCCAACCGCGCTGTAGTGGAGGGAAGCCTCGTCGCCGACCTGGGCTTCGCAGCCGATGCCCTGCACGGACGGGGCGTCGATCGAGGAGGCGTGGGACTCGAGGAATTCGGCGGAGGCCCCCTCGGCGAGGCGCACGATGACGCGCGCAAAGGACGCGAGCTTCGGCGCCCTCTGGACGACCTCAAGGCGCACGGGCGCCTTGAGCTTGAGGCCCGCGGGCACATCGAGGATGATCCCGTCCTGGAAGAGCGCGCGCGTAAGCTGGAAGAACTTGTCGGCCTGGTCGGTCGCGCCTGCCGTGAGGAGTTCTTCGGCGAGGCGGGGCTTCCCCGCAAGGGCGCCGGAGATCGACGAGAGGACGAGCCCGCCTTCGCGGGCTTCCTCGCTCACCGCAAGCGAGGCGACGGCCCCGTCGACGATCCGCGCGTGGGCCGAGAAGCCCCCCGCGGGAAGCGTGCCCAGCTCGGGCGCCGGCGAGGCGACGGGCCCGAGGTCCACGAGGGTCACGGGCGCCCCGTCGGTGATCACGTGCTTGTTGAAGAGCGGGGAACTCTCGACCGGCGTGGTCTCGAACCGGTGGAGCGCGGCGAGGCGCGCCTCAAGGACCCAGGGCGGCGAGCCCTTCGCGAGCCCTTCAGCGCCCTCACGCCGGGCAAAGGGGACAACGAGCTCGGCCACGGGGATCGACCTCGTCAAGGTGGGGACACACGGGGGGCCGCGGCCTTACCCGACCGACCCTTCCATCTCGAGGCGGATGAGCCGGTTGAACTCGAGCGCGTACTCCATCGGGAGCTCCTTCGTGAACATCTCGACAAACCCGAGCACAATGAGGTTCATCGCCTCGTTCTCCTTGAGGCCGCGCGACTGGAGGTAGAAGAGCATCTCGTCGGAGATCTTGCCGACCGTCGCCTCGTGGGTGATCGCGGCGTCCTCCTCGTCGATCTCGATGTACGGGTACGTGTCCGACCTCGAGCGGTCGTCGATCATGAGGGCGTCGCAGCGCACGGTCGACTTCACACCCGTCGCGCCCTTCGCGACCTTGAGGAGCCCCCGGTAGGTCGTCCGCCCGCCGTCCTTCGAGACGGACTTCGAGGTGATGTGCGAGGTCGTGTTCTTCGCCAGGTGCACGGCTTTGGCCCCCGCGTCCTGGTGCTGGCCGTTGCCGGCAAAGGCCACCGAGACGATCTCGGCCTTCGCGCCCTCGCCGAGGAGGTAGACGGAGGGGTACTTCATCGTGAGGCGCGAGCCCGTGTTCGCGTCGAGCCACTCGACGTTGGCACCGGCGTGCGCGTGCGCGCGCTTCGTGACGAGGTTGTAGACGTCCTTCGACCAATTCTGCAGCGTCGTGTAGCGCACCTGCGCGCCCTTCTTGGCGATGACCTCGACGACGGCCGAGTGCAGGGACTCCGTCGCGTAGACCGGCGCGGTGCACCCCTCGATGTAGTGGACGCGCGAGCCCTCCTCCGCGATGATGAGAGTGCGCTCGAACTGCCCGACCTGCTCCGCGTTGATCCGGAAGTACGCCTGCAGGGGCTGGTCGACGACGACGCCAGGCGGGATGTACACGAACGACCCGCCCGACCAGACCGCGGAATTCAGGGCCGCGAACTTGTTGTCCTCCGGGGGGATCACGGTCCCGAAGTACTTCTTGAAAAGTTCGGGGTACTCGCGCAGCGCCGTGTCCGTCCCCATGAACACGACGCCCTTGTCCGTGAGCTCCTTGCGCACGCTGTGGTAGACGACCTCGGAGTCGTACTGCGTGCCGACACCGGCGAGGAACTTGCGCTCCGCCTCGGGGATCCCGAGCTTCTCGAAGGTCTGCTTGACTTTGTCGGGCACGTCGTCCCAGGTCTTGCCCTCCTTCTTTGAGGCGGACATGTAGTAGGTGATCTGGTTGAAGTCGATGTTCGAGAGGACGCCGCCCCAGTTGGGCATCGCGCGCTTCACGAAGTGCCGGTAGGCGCGCAGGCGGAAGTTGAGCATCCACTCGGGCTCCTTCTTGATCGCCGAGATGCTGCGCACGGTCTCCTCGCTAAGGCCCTTCGGGATCGTCGTGGCGTAGACGATGTCGTCCTTGAACGCGTAGCGCGAGTAGTCCTCCGAGGGGAGGTCGCGGGTTGGGGCTGCCATGGGTTCACACCACCCCGGGGGTTGGGGGCTCCTCGCGGAGCCACCCGTAGCCCTTCTCTTCGAGTTTGAGCGCGAGGTCGCTTCCACCCGACTCGGCGATCTTGCCGTCGACGAGCACGTGCACGTGGTGGGGCTTGACGTAGTTGAGGAGCCGCTGGTAGTGGGTGACGAGCAGGATCCCGACCGTCGGGCTTGCCGCCGCGTTGATCGCGGCGCCGACCTGGCGCAGCGCGTCGATGTCGAGGCCCGAGTCCGTCTCGTCGAGGATCGCAAACCGGGGGCTCAAGACGGCCATCTGGAGGAGCTCCGCGCGCTTCTTCTCGCCGCCCGAGAAGCCCTCGTTGATCGACCGCTGGAGGAAGGAGGCGTCCATCCCGACGAGCCTCAGCTTCTCCTTGAGGTACTTGTGGAACTGCGGCACATCGAGCGGCTTCTCCGGGTGCACGGACTGGTAGGCGGAGCGGAGGAACGTGGCCATGCCCACACCCGGGACCTCGACGGGGTACTGGAACCCCAGGAAGATCCCGTGCTGGGCGCGCCAGTCCGGGGCCTTTCCGAGGACCGACTGGCCGTCGACTCGGATGTCGCCGGAGAGCACCTGGTATTTGGGGTGTCCCGCAACGACGTAGGAGAGGGTCGACTTGCCCGAGCCGTTCGGCCCCATGAGGGCGTGGATCTCGCCGGGCCTTACGGTGAGCGAGACCCCCTTGAGGATCTCCTTGCCTTCGACACCTGCGTGGAGGTCGACGATTTCGAGGGTTCCGGTCATGGGGGTTTCCCGCTGGGGTCCGGAAGGGCGGCCTGGCCGGGGGCCTGCCACGCCTTCCAACGGGGCGGCTCATCCGCCTTGAGTTTAAAGACTTTCTTACCAACATATTGAGTGAACATCTTGATATATAAGCAGCCGATCTGCTGGCTTGAGCCAAGTCCTCCAGGAGAATCTCGCAAGATGGCCGAAGAAGAGGGCGGGATGGCTCTCCTTGGCGACACGAGGGCATGGATCGTCGATGTGCTCCTCGAAGGCGCCAAGACAACGCATCAACTCGCGGACATCCTGAAGATCCACCACACGGCCGTCCGCGCGCACCTCGAAGGGCTCGAGCGCAACGGGCTCGTGGTCGCGGAGTTCCGCAACGAAGGCGTGGGCCGGCCGAAGAAATACTACTCGCTCACGGAAGACGGCCGCGAGCTCCTCCCGCGCCGCTACCAGCTCATGCTCGAGATCATCCTGCAGAACCTCCTGAGGACGCAGGGGCGCGAAGAGGTCGAGAGCCTCATGCGTGCCGTCGCACGCGACCTTGCCGGCAAGCTCAAGGTCGCCGCGTCCGGCTCGCCGCTTGGCGACCGCGTGCAGAAGGCCGTCGACGCGCTCAATGAGCTCGGCTTTAGGGCCTCGGTCTCGCACGAGGACGGCCAGCTCACGATCGTCCGCACAAGCTGCGTGTTCCAGAAGACGGCCGCCTCGCACCACGACCTCGTTTGCCAGGTGTTCGACCAAGAGCTGCTCAACGCCTCGCTTGCAGGCGACGCGAGGATCGAGCTCGTGCAGAGCCAAGCGAAGGGCGACTGCGTCTGCAAGCACGTCGTGCAGGTGGACCGCATCAAGGCGGCGCCTGCGGCGGCGCCGTGAGCGTTGGGGCAAAGGGGAGGCCGCGCGATGCCAATCGACCAGCAGACTGTCGTGGAGAAGCTGAAGGAGTGCTACGACCCGGAGATCCGGGTCAACATCTACGACCTCGGGCTCATCTACGAACTCAAGGTTGGCGAGGCCGACGTGTTCGTGAAGACTTCCCTCACCTCGCCCGGGTGCCCGGTCGGCGACTACATCATGGCGCAGATCGACGAGAAAGTCCGTGAGGTGCCGGGCGTCAAGGACGTCAAGGTCGAGCTCACCTTCGAGCCCCCGTGGGACCTCACGAAAGTCACGCAGGACGGCAAGGAGCAGCTCCTCTACCTGGGGATCAAGGTCTAAGGGGCCCAAGCGCGCGCCTCACCCCGCGAAAAGTCTATAGCCCAGGGCGCTTTGGCAGGTTTGCAAGTCGCAAGGCTTGCTTCACCCATCAAGCGCCTAGCGGTGGCCGCGGGCAAGTGCGCCGCGGCCCGCTTTTTTCTCACTCCTCTTCCCCTTTGGCGCCTAGCTGGCGCCGCTCGCCTTTTTTCTTGACCCAGCGGCGGCCGACATAGGCTTTCTTGAACCCCGCGCCCTCGTAGAAGCGCTCGGCCTTGGAGCCCGTGGGCACCTGGAGCGTCATGACATCGACGCCGCGCTCGAAGGTCTCGGAGGCGCAATGGGAAAGGAGCGCACGGCCGATCCCCTGCCCTTCGAAGTCCTTCGATGTCGCCATCCCGTAGAGCCCCGCCGTGCCCGCGGAGAAGACCGTGAAGGCCGTCGCAACGCCGGCGCCGTTCAGCGCCGCGTAGTACATCCGGTAGTGGTCGGGCCCCCTCTCCATGCCGGCGAGCGCCGCCCGGCGCAGCGACTTCGCCCACTCGTAAGGCCACCCGAACCGCTGCACGGCGATCTGCACGCATTCATCCACCGTCGCGTCGTCCGCGATGGCGATCTCGAGGCCCTCCGGCGCGTCGGCCTTGATCGAGGGCTTCTCCTCAACATACATGATTGTGCGGTCGGCCTCGGCCATGTACCCCAGCGCCCCCAAGCGCTCGCCAAGGTCGTGCGGGCGGTCGTACGGCCCTGTGAGGACGGCGGGCCACCGCTTGGCCTTGTGGAACTCCTCTTCGACGCGGCGGACCTGCCGCTCGAGGCCCGCGCTGTCCGTGTCGAAGTCGACGGCGAAGTTCCAACTTGCCGCCGGGAGCGTGGGGTGGAGCAGGAGCGTGGAAGCGCCAACCTCATGGCGGCTCGCGCCGCCAAGGCGCGTGGCCTCGACGCGGTTGAGCATCAGGCGCCTTGCGAAATACCACTTCATGGGGACCGCGCCGCGAACATAGCCAGCGAGGGTACAATAGCCTTCGGGTGGAAGGGGCGCGCCAAGCTAGATATGGCGGCGCAAGGGACGAGGGGAGGAGGGCGGCGGCCTGCGAAGCCTTGAGGAGGCGTGGCGCCGCGACACGGCCGATTCGCCCTTGCGCGCCGAGCGCGCGAAGGCGCTTTTCACGGTGGTCGCCGCGCTTATCGTGCTGGTCGTCACGGTGGTCGCGCTCTACGTGGTGACGCTCTAGCGAGCCGGCCCACCAGCCTTCGAAGGACCGGGCGGGCGCCGCGGCCCGCCGCGGTTTCCTCGCGCTCTGGCGGCGCGTCAAGCGCGCCCCGCGCAGGCCCCGCGAACCTTTTTAAAGGGGAGCGCGCTTGCTCGGCTCCCCTCAAGGCCGATCCAGGAGGTGCAAGCCGTGGTCAAGTCCCCGCGAGTCGTGAAGCGGTACTGCCCCACGTGCAAGAAGCACCGTCCCCACGAGGTCGAGCGCGTGAAGAAACGGAAGGCATCCGAACTCGCGGCCGGCCAGCGGCGCTTCAGGCGCGTGACCCGCGGGTACCGCGGCTTCCCGCGCCCCAAGCCCGAGGGCCGCGAGAAGCCGACGAAGCGCCAGCCCGTACGCTACCGCTGCCAGACCTGCAAGAAGGCGCACCAGGCGCCCGTAAAGCGCTCGAAAGTCTTCGAGATCAAGGAGTGAACCCCATGGAAAAGGGCGGCGTGCGCAAGCGGTCGGGCTTCATCAAGGTCAAGTGCCCCGACTGCGGCAACGAGCAGCCCGTGTTCTCCAAGGCGAACACGCCCGTGGCCTGTTCCGTCTGCACGGCGACTCTCGCGACCCCCACGGGCGGCAAGGTGCTGGTGCGCGGGGCCGTCGTTGGGGAGCTCGACTAGATGGTGCGCCTCTCGGACTACCCCGACGAGGGGGACTTGGTCGTCGGCACGATCAAGGAAGTCAAGCCTTTCGGCGCGTTCGCCGCGCTCGACGAGTTCCCGGGCAAAGAGGGCTTCATCCACATCGCGGAGGTCGCGTCCGGGTGGGTCAAGTACATCCGCGACCACGTGCGCGAGGGCCAGAAGGTCGTCTGCAAGGTCCTCCAGGTCAACGTGCAGAAGGGCCACGTGGACCTTTCGCTGAAGCAGGTGAACGACCACCAGCGGCGCGAGAAGATCCAGGAGTGGAAAAACGAGCAGCGGGCGGACAAGCTCCTCCAGATCGTCACGACGCGCGCGGGGATCCCCTTTGAGGAAGCCGTGAGGGCGTTTGCCGGCGACCTCGTGTCAACCTATGGCACCCTCTACGCCGCCTTCGAGGAGGCGGCGGCAAACCCCAAGACTCTGGAGGCCGAGGGCCTCAAGGGCGCGTGGACCAAGGCCTTCGTTGAGGTGGCGCAGGAGAACATCGTGCTGCCCACCGTCACGATCACAGGGATGCTCGAGGTCGTGAGCGCCGCGCCCGACGGCGTCGAGTCGATCAAGAGCGCGCTCATCGGGGCGGAGCAGGCGGGCACGGGGTCGGTCAAGGTGCGGTACGTCGCGGCGCCCAAGTACCGGATGGAGGTCACGGCACCCGACTACAAGGCCGCCGAGGCCATGCTGAAAGAGTCCGTCGATGTGGCGGTCGAGATCATCAAGAAGGCGGGCGGCACGGCCTCCTTCGAGCGCTCCGAGTGACGGGGGTGGGGCCCGTGGGCACGATCCGGCAGTGCCCGGCTTGCGCGGCCTACACGCTCGAGGCCGCCTGCCCGAAGTGCCATGGGCCGACGCGCGACCCGACACCGCCCAGGTACTCGCCGGAGGACCGCTGGGGCCACTTGAGGCGCCGCGCGAAGCTCGAG
>DATEUP010000140.1:0-56342 GCA_035283065.1 Thermoplasmatota archaeon
CCCGCCGCTTCGTGGGTCAGGCCGACCGGAGCAATGAGAAGGGGATGACGCAGGACGAGCAGCGGGCGACGCTCGCGGCCTTTGCCCGCGGCGACTTCCCGGTCCTTGTCGCGTCGAGTGTGGGCGAAGAGGGAATCGACATCCCGGCCGTCGACCTCGTCGTGTTCTTCGAGGCCGTGCCCTCCGCGATCCGTTCGATCCAGCGGCGCGGCCGCGCCGGGCGCACGAAGGCCGGGCGCACGGTCGTGCTGATCGCCGCGGGCACCCGCGACGAGAAGATGGCTTTCGCGGGCGCCGCGCGCGAGAAGAAGATGAAACGCATCGTCCAGGGCATGCGGCGCCCCGACCCGAAGGTGAGGAGCGCGCTCGACGCGTGGAGGGCGGAGGGGGCGGGGGAGGACGAGTAAATGCACCCGTTGCCGCGGGGTCCATTTGCGAAATCACCAAGATTTGCCAAATGGCAAATCAAGTCCAAACAGGGAATCCGCCGCTCGAGAAAAGAGGGACGCCTTTGCAACCGGGCCGGCGCCGCAGTCGCTAGGGCGTCCACCCCCGCGGGACCTCCCGCGGCGTGTGGTGAGGGATCACAGCCCGTCCGCCTGCGGGCGGTAGTGCGAAGGCCGCAGACTTAACCTCGATCGCTTGGACCGCCGACGCAAGAGGTCGGGGTACAACCTGCGCATTCCCGCGCCGGCGTTGGCCAAGCTCGTGAGCGGGCCGACTTTCACTCCTCGCGTGTGCTTCGACGAGCACCCGTGAGCCACCCCACCTCGCGCAGCCAGGCCTTGATCGCGCGCCGGGCTTGCCACCCATACTCCTCGGGGAGCAGGTCGGGGATCAACGGGGATCGCAACCGCAGGAGGGCGAGCCCCACGAGGCGTTGCGCCAGTTTCACGTCCACCTCGCCACGCCGGTCGTGGAGCAGGACGGCCAGGTCGGCAAGGTCCATTTCCCGGCCGGCCGTGAACTTGAAGCGGAGCAGGTCCTCAAGGGAGGTGACCGACACCGCCACACCTGCGTAAGTCAGCTTGCGCGCGCGGCGGAACAGCTCCTCCCCCACCGGCACCTCCCCGACTCGCGACGTGTAGGCATCGACCTCGCCCGCCTCGCGGGACTTGAAGGTGTGCTTCTCCAGGTGCGTTTTTCGGTGGGAAAATCCCGCGCGAAGAAGGGCCGCCTTTAGGGTCGAAAAGTCCCTCTCCCGGGTGACGACGTCGATGTCATGGGTCGTTCGGTACGGCGCGTAGCACTCGACGGCAACTCCCCCGATGAAGACGGCCCGATCCCCGAGGTGCTCCTCAATCAGCCGGACGATGGCTGCTACGTCCATGGGCCTACCTCCTCGAAGACCTTGAGCATGGCGTCGGCATCCAGCCTAAGGCCGGGGCGCCGGGCTTCCGGATACTCGACGAACAGGCGCGCGCCGTCCAGCGCGTGCCTCCCGCCGAGACGCGCGCAATCGCGCAGGAGACGGCTCTTTGAGACCAGGTCAAGGCCCCCCACAACGTCGGCCCCGCGCAAGACCTCGTCCGGGGCCCGCAGGAGCACAAGGTTCGCACGCTCGGCGGGGAGCGGTCGGCGGGCGCCTCGCCCCCGGAGGGCATCCAACCACTTCTCCCGCGGCCGCACGTAAACCCAGGCCGTTGCGGGCGTTTGGTAGCGCGTCAGAACCCAAGCCGCCACGTCCAAGGTCAGTGCGTAGACAAGGCCAGTCCGCTCACCGACCCCCCTAACCAACTCGGCGGCTTCGAGGGCGCCTCCCCCGTAAAGCAGGAACGTGGGGTCCGCGAAGGGGTCGAGGGCACGTTCCAGGGCTTGGAGGGTCCCCACGGAGGGGTGCAGGCGGCGGTTCTCGATGAGGCTCATCGCGGTGCGTGAGATCCCCGCGGCCCGGGCCAGCTCAGCCTGCGACAACCCGAGGCCCTCGCGGCGTTCCCGCAATCCGGTCATCATGTTAAGTATACTTAACACATTGAAAAAGCTTTCCCGTTCCATCGCGGGGCGAAACCTCCAGCGCGCGGAGGCGCACGCACGGTGGAAGGCAACCAATGAGCGTGGGGCGGCAAGCGGCCGCCCTTGGCCACACCGCAGGCGAAGTCGAAGTGGCCGCCGTGCTCGGCGTGCCGGGCCGCTCCAAGAAGAAGGCGATGTCCCAGGACGAGCACCGCGCGACACTCGCGGCCTTTGGCCGCGGCGGCTTCCCCGCCCCGGTGGCCTCGAGCGTGGGCGAGGAGGGAATCGACATCCCGGCCGTCGACCTCGTCGTGTTCTTCGAGGCCGTGCGGTCGTGCTGATCGCCGCGGGCACCCGCGACGAGAAGATGGCTTTCGCAGGCGCCGCACGGGAGAGGAAGATGAAGCGCATCGTCCAGGGGATGCGCCGGCCGGACCCCAAGGTGAGGAGCGCGCTCGACGCGTGGAAGGCGGAGGGCGCGCAGGAAGAATAGGCGGGCCCCGCGGGAAGTCCCCCGCGCCGTGAGCCAAGGTGAGCCTTTCCGCGCCACCCGAATCGCGCTCGTCCAGATGCGGCGCGGCTCCTCGATCAAAAGGGTTAATATCGGTCGCACGGACTTCCCGAAGTCGCGCCACCCATGGAACAGATGGACATCAAAGGCTGGTACCAGCGCGGCGAGCGCGCCTGGCAGACCGGCAAGTGGGACGAGGCGGCCGACGCCTACGACAACGTGATCCGGATCCGCCCGAAGGACGACCGGGCCTGGTACAACAAGGGGCTCGCGCTTCGCCAACTCGGCGAACTCGAGGAGGCGATCCTCTGCTACAACAAGGCGATCGAGCTCAAGGTCGAGAACGACAGGGCCTGGGTGAACACGGGGTTCGCCCTCTACCAACTCGGGCGCTTCGACAACGCGATCCAGTGCTTCGAGAAAGCGCTCGAGCACAACCCGAACAACGACAAGGCGTGGTTCAACAAGGGGCTTGCGCTCCGGCGCGTCGGCGACTTCGAGGGGGCGATCACGGCCTACAACAAGGCGATCGAGCTCAACATTGCGAACGACAAGGCCTGGTCGAACGTGGGCTTCGCGCTCTACAAGATGGAGAAGTACGACGAGGCGCTCCAGTGCTTCGACAAGGCCGTCGAGATCAACGAGACGAACGGGGTCGTGCACTTCAACCGCGGCGTAATCCTGGACAGGCTCGACCGGCCTTCGGAGGCGCTGCCGGCGTTCCGCCGCGCGCTCCAGCTCGGGCCGAAGAGCGAGTACGCCGCCAAGTGCAAGGAGGTCCTGCAGTACCTCTCGCCCGAGGAGGGTGTCGCGGAGGAAATTGTCGAGGCGGAGGCTCAGGTGGCGAAGGAAGCGCCGAAGCCGGCCCCCGCGAAGGCGGCAGGGCCGGCGGCGCCGGCTAGGAAGGCCCCCGAGCCGGAGGAAGAGGAGGCCGCGCCAGCCTTCACGGAGGCAGAGGAGGTCGCGCCCGCCTTCACGGAGGCCGAAATTGCCGAGGAGGCCGTCGAGTTCGAGGAGGCGCCGGCCGCGGAGGAGGCGGCCCCGGAGGAAGAGCCCGAGCCCGCGCCGCCGCCGCCAAAGCCCATGAAGGCCGCGCCGCCCGCGAAGGCTCCGGCCAAGGCGCCTGCACCGCCGCCCCCGCCGGCGAAGCCCAAGGCCGCTGCCCCACCGCCGCCGCCGGCCCCCGCGGCAAAGAAGCCGTTGCCTGAGGGCGACGAGGAAGAGGCGCCCGCATTCGAGGAAGTCACGGAATTCGAAGAGGCGCCGAGTGAGGACCTGGCAGGCGAGTTCGAGGAGACCATGCAGTCGGCGCCCCCGCCCCCGGAACCCGAAGAGCCGCCGGCTTTCGAGGAGGTCACGGAGTTCGAAGAGGCGGACGAGCCGCCCGCACCCCCGCCGAAGCCGGCGCCCAAGGCGCCAGCAAGGCCCCCGGCCAGGCCACCGGCCAAGAAGCCCTTGCCCGAAGACTAAGGCCCAAGGCCCAAGGGACATAGCCGGATCGGGCGCCCCGCGCCAAATCGGTTTTATACGTCAAAGGTCGAACCCCGTGAGCCAGCAAGACGGCTGGCAAGGAGGGCGAGCCCTGTCGAGCCCCGCGAAGGCCGGTTGGAGACGCTTTGCGCTCCTCAGCCTCGGGGCTCTCGCCTTCCTTGTCGCGGCCGCCGCAGGCGCCCAGGGCGCGATGTTCGCCTCCGGGCCGGCCGGGACGATTGCGGTCACGGCGCCCTCCGAGGACGGACTCACCACGAACGCCCCGTCGATCACCGTGGAGGGCGCGCTCTCGAACCCCGCCGCCCTCCTTGAGGCCAACGGCGCGCCGGTCACGGTCTTGGCCTCCGGGGCCTTTGCCGCGGCCGTGCCGGTCGCGGACGGCCTCAACGTTGTCCGCCTCACGGCGCTCACCGCCGGCGGCGCGCGCACCGACCTCGGGTTCCTGGTCACGCGCGACAACGAAGCGCCCGCCCTCGAGGTCTACCAACCGACCGACGGTGCGGCCCTCTCGGGCGACCGGGCGCTTGTCCTTGGGCAGGCGGAGCGCGGCGCCGCGGTCTTCGTGAACGGGCGCTTCGTTGAGGCCAACATCTTCGACGGCTCCTTCGAGGTGCGCGACCTCACCCTGCCTTCGACGGGCTCAGGCTGCCTCCAGGGGGCGAGCGTCACGGTCGTTGCGCGCGACGGGGCCGGGAATGTCCGCACGGCCGTGCGCGAGGTCACGGTCAACCGCTGCGTGACACACCCGACGGTCGGAGCGCCCCTGCCCACGGTCGCCCTGGCCGCGGGCCAAACGGGCCCCCTGGCGATCGACTTCTCGCGCTACTTCAAGGACGACGCGGGCGCGGACTTGCTGACGTTCTCGCTCTCCGTCGCGGGGGCGGCCGCCTCGGCCCTCACCGTGAGCTATTCGCCGGGCGCGCTCACGCTCTCGTGGGCCGCGCCCTTTACCGGAGAGGCGCTCCTGCTCGTGACCGCGTACGACCGCGACGGCGAGGCATCGGACCCCGCGGCCCTGACGCTCTCCGTCGAACCTACCGCTCCCCCAAACCGCGCGCCGGTCCTCACGCTTCCCCGCGCCGTCGAGCCCCTACCCCTCGGCGGCGCGGTCTCCTTCTCACTTGCGGCCGTGGACCCCGACGGCGACCCGGTGACCCTTTACCCCTCGTCGCTCCCGCCGGGCCTCTCCGTGGTCGCGCTCGAGCGGACGGACGCAGACCACTACACCGTGACCATCGCCGCCGATGCCGCGTCATCGCCGGGGGCTTTGCGTCTCGTCCTTACCGCGGCCGACTCGCGGCTCGCGGGCTCGCATGGCGCTGTCACGCTCACGCTCTACGACGCTTCGGCGCCCGCTGGTCTCGCCCTCGAGGTCCCCGCCAACCCGGAGATGAGCCCCGGGGGCCTCTTGCAAGGGCCTTCCGGCACCACGGGCCTCTTCGTGGAGTTGAGCTCCCTGCGGCGCCTTGGCCACCTGTACCTTTCCGACCCGCGCGAGCCGGGCACGCCCTCCGAGGCGGCGGCGCTTAACGAGGAACACACGTACTGGCGCTTCTTCCTGCCTTTGAGCGGGGCGCCGGGCGTGTACGCGCGCACGGTTTGGGCCGGCGACCCCGGCCTTCCGCCGGAACCTTTCACCTTCAGCGTGAGCTTCGTGCCAGGTGTCGCGCCGCCGTCGATTGAGCGGATCGTGGCCCTTGGCGGCGACTTCGAGTTCGACGAAGGCGAGCCGGTCGCGCTTGCGTGGGCAGGGGACGTCCCGGCTCCCGACGAAACGGCCTTCGAGTGGCGTGTCGACGGCGAGCTTGTGGCCGTCGGCTCCACGCTCGAAGGCGTGGTCCTTGACCCCGGTGACCACGCCGTGACCCTCACCGCCACCGCTCCCACGGGCGTCTCCTCGACCTCCGGCTCCGTGAGCGTGAAGGCGAGGTCCCCGGCCCAGCTCCCCGCCCGCGCGACTCCGTGGCTGCTCGTCTTCTCCCTCATCGGCCTTGGCGCCGCCGGCCTCTTCCTCGGCGGCACGGAAATCGGGCTCTACTTCCTCTTCGCGGGGCTCCTTGGCGCCCTCATCGACCGCGAGGCGCGCGAGAGGCTCCTCACGCACTTCGTGCGCGGCCGGATCTACCAGATCATCGAGTACGAGCCCGGCATCCACCTCTCCGAGCTCCAGCGCAAGGCGGGTGTGGCGCGCGGCGTGTGCGCCTACCACCTCCACGCGCTCGAGAAGGCGGGGCTCGTGCGGGCCGCCCGCGACGGGATGTACCTGCGCTTCACCGCAACGAAGGTCAAGATCGACGCGGACGCCTACGCGCTTGCCGCCGACGATCGTGAGGTGCTAAGGGCGATCGAAGCGCGCCCCGGCATCACGGAACGCGAGGTCGTCGAGATGCTCGGCAGGACTTCCCACCAGGTCGAGCGCTCCGTGAAGGCGCTTGCCCAGACGGGGTACGTCGAGGCGCGGCGCGAGGGGGATGCCGTTCAGCTCTTCGCGCGCACGCAGCGCGGGCAGGGCGCCCCCGGCGCCAGCAGCCCGTGAACCCCCCTGCCCAAATTCGCCATCGTGCATCTCCGTAGGGGCGGCACGTTTATCGGGGGTGGGCCTCCATCCCGCCTGGGGGCTCTCAAAATGCCTGTTGGACCCGCTAGGATGGAAGAACTGCCGCTTGCCGGACGAACGAACTTCTTGCTGCGCCAGCGCGCGCTTGCGATCGGGGCCACCTACGACGTGCTCGACGAGAACAAGAACGCGCTCTTCAAGATCAAGCAGGACGCGGGCCAAGCGGTCGGCACGGCGCTCGTGGGCGCGGTCGCCGGCAAGCTCGCGAAGCGCTACATGAGCCGCTCGTACAGGATCCTCACGGCCGACGACCGGGAGGTCGGCACGATCGCGAAGGGCTCGGGCGCCTTCAAGGCTGCGTACCAGGTGACGCTCTCGGACGGCCGCGTGGTCGCGGCGATCAATGTGAAGCGCTCCCTCATCGGCGGGATGAAGGCCTCGCTCCTCGACCCCACGGGGAAGCCCATGATCACCACGAAGGGCAACCTCATCCGGCGCAAGTACAAGATGAAGGACAGCGGCGGCGCCGACCTCGCGCAGGTGACGGCGAAGATGCTGCAGATCCGGGACACCTACAAGGTTGAGCTGAAGACGAGCAACCTGCACCCGATCTACCCGCTCACCTTCGCGGTGATCATCGACTTCCAGAAGGACTCGTGAGCCCTCCCTGCTTGCGGCGGGTAAGCCCTGGGGGCGAGCGGGAGCGCCCTCCCGCCCGCCGGCCAGGGGCCGCCACCCAAAGTTTTGATTAGGCTCGCGGCCTCCCCGCCCCCTGACGCCATGCACTGGCAGCAGTCCTTTGAGGTCAAGGCCCCGCTCAAGTTCGTCTACGCGTGGATGACGAGCCCGACCTCCGAGGACGGGGCGTACACGAAGGGCCTCGAGTCGCGCGAGGTCGTGGAGACCTGGAAGTTCCAGAACACGACGAAGGACGTCGGGCGCCTTGCCGGGCGCCCCTACGCCTCGAAGGCGGTCCTGCGGAAGTACCCCCCGTCGCGCTGGCGCGTCGAGGAGGAGGCGGGCGCCTGGTACCACCGCACGGAATTCACCCTCGAGGAGACGCCCGCGGGAACGTTGCTGAACATCTCCATGGAGATCCTCGTGCGAGGCGCGCGCCGCTATTTCGCGCAGTCCTTCCGGCGCAAGTTTTCGAAGGAATTCGGCGAGCGGGTCCAGGGGTGGGTTGCAAAGGTCGAAGAGGAGGCGCGCGCAGCCTCCCCCGAAGAGCTTGCAGGCGCCCCGGCGCCGAAGAAGGCGCCAGGGCCCCGCGACATCCCGAAGCAGTACGGGTCGTGAGGGGTATGGCCGAAACGAAACCAACACGCGTGAAGTCGAAGGCTACGGAATCCATCGGGAAGGCGAGAGTGCGGAACCTCACGGGGACCTCGATCGAGGTCGAGGTGGCCGAGGACGGCACGGTCGTCGTGACGAACTGCTGCCTCGAAGAGCAGGGGATGTAGGGGCGAGGGGGCCAAGGGTGGGCTCAGCCGGGCGCATTGGAAAACCAGTTCGAACCTCCGACCGTCTGGCAAGGGCGATCCGAGCCGCGGACAAGGACCTGCAGCGTCCTCGTCTACTAACTGCATAGCCGAATCGGTTGGAGATCGAAATCGAGTTGTTCGGCGGCCACAAAACGTCCCCCTGATGGAGGGATGGCAAAGTCCGCGCTCCCAGCGTGTATGTCTCTTCGGTCCTGGGCTACCTGTACCCACCCCGTGACGATGTTGTCCGCGCCGAAGAAGATCCATGCGCTCACCGCGGGATCGTCCGATGTGACGATGAGGCGGAACCCGAACGTGTAGGTTGTCCTGAGTTCAAGTGGATCCATTTGGAATGGCCTAAAGGATTGCGTGTTGAGCAAGATAGCGCCGCTGTCCGGGCTCAAGGGGGCGAAGGTCAGGTGGTAGGCCGTGGAATTGCCGCCCCCGACCTCGATGGAAAGCAAGAACGACGCGTTCTCGAAAGACTGTGAGAGGTGCGCATCCAGTCCCGAAACATTCACACGTGCCGAGCGGCCGTCTGCCGCATCGAGAAAGGCTCCGGTAACCACGCACCCGCCCGTGTTTCCGAAGCACCCGCTTACGCCCACCGACATGCCCACGAGCAGAAACGAAGCCGCCATCCGAGGTGTTAGCATTCGAGCTCCGCCCGCAACTTGTTCGGCGCCCCAAATCAAACCATCGGGCTGGTTAGGCGATCCCCGGGCTGTCGGGGTGGAGAAGGAATGGGCTCAGCCGGGCGCACCAGAACAGCGGTTCGAGTCCACGTCCGACAGGAGCCTCGGTTTGTGGGGCGTCCCTGCGAGGCAATGGACATGACGAGCGTCGTCAGGGAGCCGGACCTGCGAACCGCCGCGTTCCCGACCGTCACCCGCCGAGGACATCGCGCTCGCGCCGGAAACAGGGGTCACCGCTGACCAGGCTCGCGCCCTCGGCGCGTGCAACGGATAGCATGACAGCGTCCGCCAAGCTGGCATTGCGATCCGTTCGGCGTAACTCGCCGAGCAAGGTACCGGAAGCCTGCGCCGCTTCTCGTGAGATGGGGACCACCTCGCTGGCGCTTTCCACCGACGCCAAAGCGCGCCCGATTTCGGCGCTCCGGCCCTCCCGCGCCAGCTTTGCCGAGATCTCGACCATCGCAAGGTCCACCGTCAGGAGCCGGACGTCGGGGGCCTCGAGGTACTTCCTTGCAAGCTTCTCGCCGATCGAAGTTGCATGGAGGACCTCCCACCATGCCCAGGTGTCGAACACCACTGTCCTACTCGTCAGGCCAGAACCCCTCCGAATGGCGGTCGAAGGGCCGGTGGCGGCCCTTCCTCTTCAGCGCGCCCAGGGCCTTGCTCTTGCCTTCCTGGCTGATCGCAATCCGGACCGGCACGCCCTCCCGGATTCCCTTTCGTTTCACCACCTCGGCCGGCAGGAAGAGCGCGAGGCTCCCGCCGATTCGCTTGGGGATTACCGTGACTTCAGCCGGCTCCGCCATGGGCGGAGCATCGAGCATTCCGCATTTAACATTTGTGTTATATCTCGCTTCTCTGGGTCGCCGGGCCTCCCGGGGCTCCTTGGGTCCAAAGGGGGCCGAACACCCCGCGGATTGGAAGGCAAATGGGCTCAGCCGGGCCCACGGGAAAACGGGTTCGAGTCGGCCTTCACGGTGCCGGTCGCGTGAACGCCCCCGCGTCGGCCAGCGAAGCGGGCCGATGAACGCCTTTCTGAGCCCCAACGGCACCTCACGCCGCGGACCCCCTTGCCCGAGTGCCATAATCCTCCGTGATCCCGATCAGCCCCTCCGGCGCCAGAGAACCAAACTCCCGTTGGAAGAGCCGGTAATACAGCAACTCCTCCTTCGAGCGCAGCGGCACGCGCGCTCTTGCCACGGCGCGCGCAAACGCCCGGTTCCCGATCGAGCGCTCCGCGTGGCGGGCCAGGACATCGGAGGACCCCGCGCCGGCGGAGAATTTCAGCTTCGGCCGCTCCACGACAGCCTTCGGCAACCACCGCGACGCCACTTTCCGCAGAACCCACTTGGAGGGGGCCGCGCCACCCCGGGGCATCTTCAGGTCGTCGGGCAGTGGAAGGGCAAAGTCCACGAGGTCCACATCGAGGAAGGGGACGCGGCCCTCCTGTGAGTTCGCCATCGTCATCCGATCCCCCCGCTGCAGGTTCCGGTTGTGGAGTTCGGCGGTGATCCTCACGAGTTCGCCGTGCAGGCGGCGGCGCGGCAACGCTCGAAGGTAGTCGTACCCCGCGAAAAGCTCGTCGGCCCCCTCTCCGGTCAGCACGACCTTGGCGCGCGGTGCGCTTGCCTCTGAGACGAAGAAGTTCGGAACCGCGCTCCGCACGAGCGCGGGGTCGAACGACTCGAGGAATCGGATGACCTCGGGTAGCCTGGCGATGACTTCGTCCTCCGCGTACTCGCGGTGCCGGTGGTGGGTGCCCAGGTGCTCGGCGGCCATACGCGCGAAGCGCTCGTCTTCGCTCCCCTCCATGCCGCACGAAAACGTCTCGATCCGGGGGTGCTCGGCGCTTGCAAGCGCGGAAACGAAGGAACTGTCCAGTCCGCCACTGAGGAACGACGCGACCGGGACGTCGGCGACAAGCCGCCGCCGCACGGCCGTCGTGAGGCGCCGCTCCACCCCCGCCGCGGCCGACCGGGCCGGCCGCTTCTCGCCGGCCGCCCGCGGGAGTCGGTAGAAACGCCGGAATGGCAACGGGCGGCGGCGCGGCGGGGCGCCGCGGGGGAGGTGCAGGTAGCTCGCATTCGGGAATTCGCGCACGTGGCTCGAGAACGGGAGGAGTCCCTTGATCTCCGAGGCAAAGGCGAAGGCCCCGCCCTCGGTCGCGTAGTAGAGCGGTTTGACGCCCAGAGGGTCGCGCGCGAGCAGGAGGCCGTCGGGTCCGACGAGCGCAAAGGCGAACATCCCGCGGCACATCGGGAGGAATCGGGGGCCCCACTCCTCGAGGCCGTGGAGCAAGACCTCCGTGTCGGACCGGGAAGCGAACTCGTGGCCGGTGAGCCGCGGTCGCAGCTCGCGATAGTTGTAGATCTCACCGTTGAAGGCGATGACATGCTCCGAGTCGGCGCTCTCCATCGGCTGGCCGCCGGTCTCGAGGTCGATAATGCTGAGGCGCCGGTGGCCCAACGTCACACCGGCGCCGTCAAAGAGGCCCGAGCCATCCGGACCCCGGTGGGCCATCTTCCCGAGCATGCGCCGGACGAGCGCGCGGTCGTTGCGACCCCAGACCCCCGCAATGGCGCACACTTCGGAACCCCCTTCAGAGTCCGAGCGCGCGGAGGCGGTCCTCCTCCGCAACGGGCCGGCCGGCATCGTCGAGGACCTCGTAGCCGCCGTCCACGACGGCGGTGCGGACGGCACCCCGGGCCGCCCGGGAGCCGCGGTGGTGGGGGGCGTCGAGGACCCCGCGCCTTACTGCGGCGGCAATCACCGCGGGGTCCGTGAGGGCCTCCTTCGAATCGAACTCGGTCCCCAGCTTCCGGATCGCCCGGAGGATGCGTTCGGCGCCAACCTTGAGGTGGTCCGCCCGCGCCCTCGTCCACGCGTCGCCCGCCACCTCGGGGGCCCCCTTGAGCGCAAGCCGGATCGCGCCGTGGGCGATCTTGCACGACTCGATGAGCTCCTCCGCGCGGATCGCGTGGTCGGCCTCGCTAAATCCGACGACGTGCACGATGTGCGGGCGCAGCGCCATGGCCCAGCTGATCGAGCCGCCGAGGTGCCCGCGGGCCTCGGCGTTGTCGACCGGCATCGAGGTGAGCCCGGTGCGCACCATCCGGTAGACGCGGAACGTTTCCGACTCCAGGTGGCGGACCAGTTCGATCAGCGCGGTCATCTTGGCCAGGTCGGCCCGCGGCGAGGTGAGCGGCGGCGTGTTGAGCATCAGCTGCATCACGTAGTCGGCCGCCCCCACGTCCTTGGCGTTCAGCGCGGCGATGTACCCGGTCGCGACGAACAGCGCGTCGTGCGCGTCCCGAAGCGCCCACTGGTGCGGCTCGTTGATTTCGACCGCAACGCCGCGCGAGGCCCACCATGCAGCGACCTCCTGGCTCTCGCGGACGGCGTCTTCGAGGGTCCGGTCGCTGCGCCCGTCGAGCTCGGAATACCACGTGAGGGGTGTGGCCCCCCAGCAGTTCCCGATCGTCTCGAGGAGCATGGGCGCCCACTTGAGCAGGTCGGCCGTGCCGGAGTAGCAGCGCACGAGCGGGTAGTTACCGCAACGCGTCGCCTCGTAGATGTCCTTGAGGTCCTCGGCTTTCCGCACGGGCACCCCGCCGGCTCCGTCAAACTCGGGGCGCATCTCCCTGGGCCTGAAGAAGAACTCCTGCGCATTCTGGTCGGTGGCGACGCTGAGAATGTCGAGGACCCCCGCTTGCGCGATGCGGGCGGCGCCCTCGACGGTCTCCGCAAGCGAGGGTCGCCCGTAGTGGTGCCGAATGAGCGGGTACGGCTGCTGGGCCGCGACTCGTTCGCGCAGGGTCTGGGGGGGCTGGGCCGCCCAGGCCGCCTGACTGCGGACGCCGAGCACCGCCTCGACGGCTTCCAATGGCTCTTCGCCGCTGAAGACGGCTTCGAAGATGCCGGCTTCCTTCGCCACCGCGCAGACGGCCGGGGTGCCGCCAAAGACCATCCTCGGCGCAGGGAACGAGGAGGACGCCAGCGCCGTGGAAAGCTCGGCGAAGACCCGCCGCGCCGTCTCCGGCGTGAGGCGGTACGAGAGCGCCAGGATGTCCGGGCGGGCGGCGGCCGCCTCGTCCACCACCTTCTGCACGCCGGCGGCCGGGCCTAGAAACCGTGCCGTGAATCCCCTTTTCTCGGCGAGCGCCAGGAAATTCTGGATGCCCGCGACGTGAACGCAGTTGCCAAGGCAGGCACCTAGGATCGTAGGCATTCAAGCGGCCTCCGTCGCCCCACGCCGCTCGTCCCCACCTCGCCCTGCGCGGCGTTTGCCCGCCCCCGCCCGCGGCACGAACCCGCCCACGACGCGCTTGCGAAGTTGCTTCACGGTCAGCCCTCGAATCCCCATCCTGTCGAGCGTGCGGCCCTCCTTGCGAAAGTCGCGGCCCAACAATTCCGAGGCGAGGTGGATGACGGCGTTGGTGGTCGGCGTCGGGACGCCGTACTGCCGCCCCGTTTCGGACAGGGGGACGAGCGACATCGGGACGTCCTCGAGCAGGTAGCGGTGGAACAGCGTGTTCGGGGCCTGGACCCCCGCGTACCCCGGGGTCGCCTGCACGGCCTGGTAAAGCGTCGTCCCGGCCGCATTGTAGACGAGGTAGAGCCACTCCCGTGCAGAGTGCGTGTTGACGCCGATCGAAGCCGCTACCGCGCGGCGTTCGTCGTCGAGCTTGCCAAGCAGCCTCGCCACCGAAGGCGAGATCCCCTCGATGTAGTACTCGAAGTCGTGGTGCGCCTCGACCCAAGCGGCGTTGAGGAGCATGACCGCCGGGTGGAAGACCATGCCGATATTGTCAAAGCTCGTCTGGAGGACGTTGTTTCCGGCTACGAACTGCGGGAACACGGGGTTGAGGGCGCGCAGGACCTCCGGCGTGCGGAAGGCGGGCAGGGCGGCGAGCGGCACCGAGTTTTTGATTTGGAAGATCTTCGCTTGCGTGGGCGCCACCCTGCGGGAGACGTAGAGGAACGTCTGGGCCTCCGCGACGATGACCTCGGGGGAAACGCCGTTCTCCCGGAAAATCTTCGACACCTCGAGGGCGCCGCCCGTCCTGCCCGGGTTGAGGACCACGATTTGGCCGGCCTGCAGGTGGGGGCTAAGCACTGCGGCCACGTCGCCGTGTCCGTTGGCGGGGACGACCACCATGATGATGTCGGCGTCGGCGACGGCTTCGCCCACGTCCGAAGTTGCCGCGTCAAGGACGCTTGTTCCCTGCACAGCGCCCTCGAGGTCGACGCCTCCGCGCTGGATGAGGGGTTCGATGCGCTCCTTGCTGCGGTTCCAGAGGCGAACTTCGTGTCCCATCAGCGCCAGGTGGGCGGCCATTGCAAGGCCGCCGTGGCCCGCGCCGAGGACCGCGAAGCGAGGCGACGGGCGAACCGGTTTCCGGGACGTGCGCTCACCAACCTCAATTCCGAGTTTTCACCGCTCCGCGGGTTGGGGCGCGTGTAAACAGGCCGGTGCGCCGCCGGCCATTCCGAAACAGACCTCATGAGATATCGCTCCCCCTTCTTGTGTGTTTCCCTGTGCCCCCGGTCGAGGCCGTGCGAGCGGTTTGCGACGACCGGCGCGGACTTCGCCTCCGATCGCCCTCGGAATCGAGTCGCTACGCGGCTCAGGCTGCCCCGTCCGACGCGCCCTGCGTGTCCATCAGGGCGAGCACCACCTCGAGGAGGCGCTGCGAGTTGAGTTCGCCCACGATGCGGCCCCCCGCGTCCACCACGGGGAAGTCGTTCAGCTTCTCGTCCACGATAAGCCACGCCACGTCCACCAAGCGCGTCTCGCGGGTGACCGGCTTGGGAGTCCTTGTGAACGCTTCCACGGCGTCCGTCCGCATCTCCTTCAGGTAGCGCAGGAAGGCAACAATGCCGCTGTCCCTAGCCCCCAGCCGGTTGCTGACGTTTCGCATGAGGTCCTCCATCGTGAGCGTGCCCACGGGGCGGCCCTCCACGTCCACCACGTAGACTTTGCGCGTCACGGGCACGGCGAGGAGCGAGCGCACGGCGTCGACAAGCCGCGAGCCGGCCGGCACGGTGGCGGCCGGGCCCACGATCTCGTCGAAGAATTCCCCCACCGTCTCGCTCGGCTCGACCTTGCGGCCTGCAAGGCCGCTGTCTGCCTCGCCGGTGCGCGCGGGCGCCGGCGTGGGCGAGGGCGCCGGCTGCGGTCTGCCGCGCGCGGCCAGCCGCTCCTTCACCTTCTCCGCGGTCTCCTGCGCGACCGCTCCGCCCGGGCGCACGGCGCCCTCCACCACGAGGTGCACCGTCCGCTGCGGGAAGGGGATCTCGACGCCCGCCGATCCGAAGGCCGCGTAGACCTCGCTGTTCAGGAAATCCTGCACGGCAAAGCGGTTGTCGCGGTGGTCGATCCACACGAGCACGAAGAACTCGAGGCTCGAGTCGGCCAACGCGTCGAACCGCACGATCGGCTTGTACGGGTCTTGCTTCACGATGTTCGGGCTGCGGTTAATGGCTTCGTGGATGAGCGCCTTGACCTTCGCCGGGTCCGACCCGTACCCGGCGTGGAACTTCATCATGACGCGCCCCTGGTCGCGCGGGTTCGTGAAGTTTGCGATCTTCTCGTTCACGAGTTTGTTGTTCGGGATGGTCACCAGCGCCGCGTCCGAAAAGCGGAAGAGGCGCGTCGTGCGCATGCCGATCTTCCGCACCTCCACCCAGTCGCCGTCGGCAAGCACAACGGTGTCCCCCTCCTTGAACGGTCGGTCGGTGAGGAGGAAGATCCCTGAGAAGAAGTTCGACAGGCTGTCCTGCGCCGCAAACGCGACGACCATCGAGGTCACGACGCCTCCCGCGACGAAGAGCGTCAGGTCGACGTTGAGGAACCCGAGCAGCAGCCCCAGCGCCGCAAGCGCGATCACCACGAGGCCTACCTTCTCCACGATCGGCAGGAACACGTCGTCGATGTTCGACGAGGTTCGCCTCGCAAGCCCGCGCGCGACATGGAGGAACACATCGCGGAAAATCCGGTACCCAAGGTAGAAGAAGATGAGGCTCGAACCGAACGCGTAGGCGACGAGCAACCCGTTTATGAGCCAGGGCGGCAGGTGCGCGTCGAGGGCCGTGAGCGAGTTCAGCGCGCCGTAGAGGAACAGCAGGATGGCGAGCGGCGTCTTGACAATCCGCAGGATGATGTCGTCCACCTGGGTTTTTGTCTTGACTGTGAACCGCTTGGCCACCGGGTCGAACAGGAAATGAAGGAGCACGGCGACCCCGAGCCATATGAGCACGTCGAGGAGGAACACGCCCCACTCGTTGTCGAGTGGCTCCGGCAGCGGGTTTTCAAAGAGGCCAACCACGCGCTTCTCGGCCAGCGCCGAGGGCACGCTCACCGTAGCATTTCGCGAGCCCACGAAAACGACCGCCCCGCTGTCATCAACCTCGAAGCGAAGCAGGAAAACCGCGGTGACTTCGGCCGCGACATGGGGCGGCGCCTGCACCGTGAGCCGGACGCTTGCGGCCCGGTTCGGCGCAAGGGCGGGAATCAGCGCCGGGCTTACCGTCGCCGTCCACCCGTCCACCGGGGCCACGGCGATGGAAACATCATACGCGAGGGTGTCGAGGTTCCTCACCGTCCACTCAAAGGTGGCGTTGGCGCCCGGTCCAACCGCCCGCGGGGCGGTGTCGACATCGATGATCTGGACCGGGTCGGCCCCGAGGGCCGGGGCGCTGACCAGGGCGATCGTTGCGGCGATAAGGACGATTGCAGCGGCCCCAAACCCCCGCGCTCTCATTGCCAAAGGCACGGCAGGATCTTACAAAAGGGCTTCGGCCCGACCGCACATCGCGCCCCGATGCGAGGGTCCGGGTAATCTGTAAATACGATGCGGGCCCACACGCGCTTGCGGGGCCGTGGGAGCGTCCGGGCGCGCAGGCCACCCTCCATCGCCTACCGGCGGGACCACCCATCGGGGGCTCTCCGAGGCGCTCGCAAAGGCAGGCGGATAGCCTTGGTGTCAAACGCACAACGGGAAATGCGCGCGTCTGAGTGGACGCCGGGTGATTCTGAGGAGGTATGAAGCTTCCTCCCTCCGTGGTTTGTCCACCACCCGCCGCACCATCTCGCCAGATTCGAATCCGAGAAGGGGTGTCGAATCACCCAGGGCCGGTTATGGCGGCGGGTCGGATTGGGGGTGGATTCGGCGGGCCTTGGACGAACTGGGGACCAAAGCAATCTTGGGGCGCAGGCGGAACTCGACCGGCTCCCCGCCTCCGGGGAAAGCGACCTCACCGCGGGACCGGACGACCCCGTTGACCTCGCCGAATTACTCGCGTAGCTCGATGTCGAAGCGCGGGCGGAAGCGAATCGCCTTGGCATTGACTGGCCCGGGCGCCCATGCCAAATGCCTCACCAGCGCTCACCCATGCCCTTGCCAAAGTCGTCGAGCGATCGCTCGTTGCGCAGTGCCCGTCCTTCACGGAGATCTCCGCGTCCGCTCTGTCCGTGCTGTGCGAAGGGGCGGGCCTCATCGCAACCCACCGCGGCGGGACTGGCTCGAAGGTGCATGGGCTCTGCCGGCTTCGAACCGGAAAGGGCCGTTTCAAGGCCTTCGGCGCTCAAGGGACCCCAAACTTGGCGGCAACCAAGGCCATTCAGCGCACGGCCTGGCGCAGGACTGACTCAGGCGCCTTGCGTGAAGGGGAGTAGCCCCGGGCAGATTCGAACTGCCGTCTCAGGCTCCAAAGGCCCGCATGATTGGCCGCTACACTACGGGGCTGCGGGTTCGGCGAGCCCAGGGGGGGCTATTAAACTTCCCGCGCGGACGCGGACTCACTCGTCCGTGCCGCCCTTGCGCCCCCGGACAAGTCCGGCGGCCTCGTCGAAGACTTCGGCGCGCGAGTCACGGAGCGTCGGGCGGAAGGGCCGGGCCCGGTCCGTGTCCTCGAGGTCGACCTCGCACTCGAAGAGGGCCTCCTTGACCAGCGGGAGTTCCTCAATGGCCTCGCCGCGCGGGCCCACGAGCGCACTGCCGCCCGCGAAGACGAGCCCGAGGTCGGTGCCGACGCGGTTCACGTACGCGAAGAACACGGCGTTCTCGACCGCGCGGGCGGCGATGAGCCGGGCGAAGAGCGAGCGCGCCGTGATCGGCGAGGCGGAGATGTTCGCGACAAGCTCCGCGCCCTTGAGGCAGGACACCTTGGCAAGCTCGGGGAAGAAGAGGTCGTAGCAGATCTGGACGCCCAGGCGCCCGAAGGGCGTCTCGAAGACGGGGACGACCGTGCCCTTGTGGAAGTGCATCTTCTCCTCGTAGGGGCCAAAATTCGGCAGGAACCACTTGCGGTAGACTCCGACCTCGCCGTCGGGCGTGCAGACCGCGGCGGAGTTGTAGATCGCGCCCCGTTGTGCGCGCGCGCGCTCGGGGAAGCCGAAAACTACCGTTGACTTGTGCTTGCGCGCGGCCTTCGATACGGCCTCGACCGACGGCCCGTCGGCGGGCTCGGCAAGCTCGATCACCCTGTCGCGCACGGAGTAACCCGTGAGCCACATCTCCGGGAAGAGCGCGAGGTCGGGCTTGCGCTTCGCCACGACGTCAAGCATCCGCTTGAGGTTGGCCGCCGTACCGCCCGTCTTGGGGCGCCACTGCGCGCCGAGGATGCGCATCGGCTCTCGGACAAGCCTCGGCGTACTTGGAAGTTGCCGCCGCCGCCCGGGCCACGCTGGAAGGGACCCGTCGGGCCAAACCTAGATACCCCTTCGGGGAAATTGCCCCGCGTGTCGACAGCGACCGGACAGCCCCCCACAATCGCCGGAGCGATCCAGGCCCCCCCGATCGGCTGGGGCGGCCAGATCGGGGCGGCCCGCGCCGCGCTCCACCAGGCGATCGCCGACCGCGCGAAGGCCGACCTGCGCGTCTCCTACACCTGGGTCATCCTCTTCCTCGTCGGGCCCTTCATCCAGACCGCGATCCTAGGCTTCGCCGTGCTCGTCTTCTTCTCAACCGGCCAGATCCTGCTCCTCATCATCTTCGGGCTCATCGGGCTCCTTACGGGCACCGCGATCCACGGCGTAATCAACCGCACGCTGATCCGCCGCATGACGCGCCACTTCGACCGCGAGGTGCGACTGCGCGGCGCGCTCATCGAGTACCTCCACGCGAAGGCGGCCGAAGAGCAGAAGCTCAACGCCGTGGCCAGCAGCCTGCTCCAGATGGCCATGCTCCACGGCCAGGCGCAGGCGGAGGACCGGGGCCGCAGCGTGCTCTGGTCGCTGGCCACCTCGCTGCCCTTCATCCGCTATTATTTCCTGTGGTTCATCTCGAAGTTCCCCTACGAGCACGAGCAACGCTTCCTGCGGTTCCTCAACCACGCGGGGCAGGCGGCCGCGGGGCTCGGCGTGCCGTTCCAGGTGCCGGCGCTAAAGCCGGTCAAGCGCCACCGGTTCTGGCTCTTCCTGCTCCTCAGCCTCCTGACGAACGAGTGGTTCATCGCGTTCTGGTACCTCGTCCTCATCCGCGAGCCCCACATCCACTTCGACAACCACGTCCAGGCCGATGACGCCCTTTCGCTCGCGCTCCACTGACGGGCTGCGAGGCCAAACCTAGATGATCGGCCGGCGCAATCGCCCTGCCATATGGCCCTGCGCGCCTCGCTCCCGGAGGGAGCACTCGACGCGCTCGAGGCGTTCCTCCAGGACCACGTCGGCGACGCGGGGGCCTCCGGCGTGGTGCTGGGGCTCTCGGGCGGGGTCGACAGCGCGCTCGTGGCCGGCCTTGCCGCGCGTGCCCTAGGGCCAAAGAAAGTCGCCGCGTTTTTCCTGCGCATCGAACGTGCGCCGAAGGGCGACCTCGAGGACGCAGGGGCCGTCGCGGCGAAGTTCAAGGTGCCCTTCGCGGCGCGCGACCTCACCGTCCCCTACTTCGCGCTTGTCGAGTCGACGCGCTCGGAGACCCGGGCCCAGCGGGGCAACATGAAGGCGCGCTTGCGGATGGCTGCGCTCTACGCGGAGGCGAACCGGCGCAAGTCGCTTGTGCTCGGCACCGGCAACAAGAGCGAGCTCCTCACGGGGTACTTCACGAAGTGGGGCGACGGCGGCTGCGACCTCCTGCCCATCGGCGACCTCTACAAGACCCAGGTGCGCGAGCTTGCCGCAAAGCTCGGCGTGCCGAAGCGCATCATCGACAAGGCGCCCTCGGCGGGGCTCTGGCCCGGGCAGACCGATGAGGGGGAGCTCGGCGTCTCGTACGAGGACTTGGACCGCGTCCTCCTGGGGCTCGAACTGAAGATGGACGACGAGGCGATCGCGAGGCGCGCGAAGGTGCCGCTCGCGAAAGTGAGGAGCGTGCGCGCCCGCGTCGAGGCAACGGCCCACAAGCGGCGGATGCCCGTCGTGTGCAAGCTGGGGCTCCGGACCGTGGGCGTGGACTGGCGGGAGGCTTAGTTGCCTGCCGGGGCAGCCAGCGGTTCACTTTCCCGTCCTCACCATACCAGAGTCCTTTAATGGCCCGGCCCCCACAAACACCTGGGTGCGAGTGGTGCAGGCAAGCTTGGTGGCAAAGGCAACAGCGTCTCTTCTGGTTGTTTCGTTCACGGTTCTCTCGTCCGTGGCTGTCCCCGTCTCCACGCCCTCCTCGTCGAACCCGTGGTTCTCGCCGCAACCAGCCTCCGGCCCTGGCCAGGTCTCGAAGTTCCCGGAAGGCCCGGAGCCCGCGGCGGACCCGATCGCCCCGCACTTGGCCGAAACCCCGGAGGCGCGGCAAACCCTCTTCCGTGTTTCCCACACGACCCAAATGGCCTCGCTCGACGCGCCGGTTCCGCCGACCTGCGCGGGGTTCTCACGCTTTTCGAACGCGTCGCACTTGGCGCAGTGGCTGCCGCCTGCGTGGAGCGGCGGGGACGTGGTACTCCGCTACGGGTGGGTCACGGTCTTGAATGCGACTGCGTTCAACTTTGCGACGCTCGATTCTGACGGGTCGTTCGCCAACACCCAAGTGGCGGGCGTGGACGAGGCCGACTTCATGAAGACCGACGGGAGGATGCTGTACACACGCCAGGGCTCCTCGCTTGTCGTCGCCCAGATCTATCCGCCGGAGTCCGCGCGCATTCTCGAACGTCTTCCCGTAAGCGGCACGATTCGCGCGCTCCTCATCGACCCAGCGCACCTGGCGGTGATTTCCGCGGAGGCGAACAGCGTGGTCATCCGAACCTACGGCCGGACGGCCAGCCCGCTTGTGCTTGAACGTGAGATCTCCCTCAACGGGACCTACGCGGGCGCGCGCGCGATCGGCGACCACCTCTTCGTCGTTTTGAATTTTGCCCTTTTCTCCAACTATGGCCGCGTGGCCTACGTCGAGGATTCGGACAACCTCGGGGGGTCGGACAGCAATATCACCTTGCGCGTGCTCACCGTCGACGGCCAGGCGCGCGCCCTAAAGGCCTCCGACATCGGTTACCTAGACTCGTCGAAGAACGCCACGAACTTGCTGACGCTCATCAAGCTGAACCTTAGCTCTCCGGCAGCCCCCACCCTGACAACGCTCCTTGCCGACGCGGGCGCGACGATGTACGTGTCGGCGTCGAATCTGTACCTGGCCGGCCGGGCCGCCCACCGCCTGTCCTCAAGCGCGGGCGAAGTCACCGCCATCCACAAGCTGCCGCTTCGACGCGGGGCCGTCGAATGCGCCGCCTCCAGCGAGGTGCCCGGCCGCGTCCTCAACCAGTTCGCGCTCGACGAGTACGGTGGGAACCTGCGCGTGGCGACCACGCTCGGGCGGGTGGAGAACCTCGTTTCGGTGCTCTCCGAAGACCTCAGCCTGCTTGGCACCCTCGAGGGCCTCGCGCCCGGCGAGCGGATCTACAGCGCGCGCTTCATGGGCGAGCGCCTCTACCTCGTGACGTTCAAAAAGGTCGACCCGCTGTTCGTAATCAACCTCTCAGACCCCGCCCACCCGGCGGTCCTCGGCTACCTCAAGATTCCCGGGTTTTCAGACTACCTGCACCCCGTCGCCGACGGTTTCCTTGTCGGCGTGGGGAAGGACACCGCGGCGGCGCAAACCGGCGACTTCGCGTGGTTCCAGGGCGTGAAGCTCTCCCTTTTCGACGTGCGGGACTTCGAGCACCCGTCAGAGGTCGCACAACTCGTGATCGGCGACCGGGGCTCGTGGACGCCGGTCTCGACCGACCACCTCGCCTTCACGTGGATCGCGGAGCGGTCGATGCTCGTCCTTCCAGTCCACGTTTTCGAAATCAACTGGAGCCGCGCGGGGGCGAGCGCTTCGGCTTCGACTTACGGCCAGGAAGTTTGGCAGGGCGCCTACGTGATCAAGGTCTCCGTCGAAGCCGGGTTCGAGGTGGTGCACAAGATCGCTTACGAGGGCGAGCCGGTGCGGGCGAGCTGCTCGTGGTGGTCGTGGGGCGGAAGCACACAAGGCTTCACGCGCTCGTTCGTGGTGGAGCCGTACGTTTACACCGCCGCGCAGGACCGCGTCGAGGCACACTCCCTCGACAACGGGACGCGCGCGATGGACATGCGGTTTGGCGAGGTGGCCGACGCGATCGCGCCGACCACCGTCCGTTGCCTTGGCGACTGAGCGGGGCTCGTGAGAGGGGAAAGCGGGCCTGGGGGGATTCGAACCCCCGACGCGCGGATTAAAAGTCCGCTAGACTACCTGGCTGTCCGACAGGCCCGTTGATCGCTCCCGCTACGGGTGGGCGGGAGCGCATCGTTTAGTCACGGGCGCGGACATCGGTGGGCGAGGCGGCGGGGTGCTCATCAACTTTGGGGCGGCGCGGTCGCACGCCCTGCCGGGACTGCCCGAGAGGCGCTTCGGCTGGCGCCGCCCTGACCAAAAGGTATACCAAGTATCCAAAGTATGCCATTGGCGTGGCAGCAACGACGCTGAAGATCGACAAGGCCCAAAAGCGCCGGTTCGACCGGCTGCAGGCCACGCTTCGCCTCGTGGCCGGCCGGAGGGTTACCCAGGACGAGCTTCTCGGCCGGCTGCTCGACCAGGGGGAAGCGTCCCCCGAGACGCTCATGGGAAAGGCGTGGCGGCCTCTCACGCGCGAGGAAATCGAACGCGTACACGCCATGCCTCTCGATCTTGGCTTCAAGCTGGGCGATGTCGATGAAGCCGTCTACGGCCGGAAACGAGGGTCCCGCTCGTGACCGTCCTGGTGGACACGGACGTCCTGGCGGCCTGGATCAACCGGCGCGAGGATCGGCATGAAGAGGCCGTCGAACTCGTCGACCGGATCCTCGAGGGCACGTGGGGCGCTCCCTTTGTCACGGACTTCGTGATGGACGAGGCGCTCACTCTTCTGATGGTAAGGCGTGCGCCGCTCCGCGCCGTGGACCGCCTTCTAGATGTCGCGCGCGCTCCCCTCTCCGCGGGGGGACCCGTGCTCTTCCCGCTCGTGCGGGTATCGGACACCGCATTCCAGGGAGCGATCCCGCTCTTTCGGCGCCACTACGGGAGAGGCCTTAGCTTTACGGACTGCAGTTCACTCTCCACCATCGAAGAGCGCAAGTTCGACGCCATCGCGTCATTCGACCGCGGCTTCGACGGGCTCGTCGCGCGAGTCGGGCGTTGATGCGAGGCGGCGCAAGGAGTCTGGAGCCAAGGTCGCACTCGTCCCTTTTCTTTGCGCGCACGGCGGCCGATTGCCTCCTTCGCCACAACGCGCCAGTCCTTCTGGGCCTCGGCGAGGTTCCCAGGCGATCGGAAAGGGCGAAGGTGCGCGTGCGCCGGTCAATCATCTCCCGGCGGCGCTCTCCCTCTCTCTCCCGCTTGAGGGCCGCGAGGCGCTCGTGGGTGCCCTGGCTGAGGGAGATCGTTCTGGTCAACAAGCTGTGTGGATGCGCGCATGACGGTTGGACCCCGGAGTAGCGGCGACCGGGCTCACTTGCCCCCTGCTCCCGTCTCCGCCGGGGGTCTATTGACCTCGACCACCGGCGCATCCTTGGGGGGCGCGGGCCCCGGCGCCTGCGAGGGCGTCCCCTTCGGGTCGTCCACGGGCGTGAACTTCTCGCCGCCCTTCTTCTGCCCGGAGTACTCGACGCTCATCAGCGTGACCATTCCCCCAACCATGAGCAGCACGCCCGTCCAGATCCCCCAGATCCCCGGGATTTCCTTGACCGACAGCTCGACGGCGACCGAGCCGTTCGTGGTGCCGGGCAGGAGTTTGCTGATCTGGATGTAGACATCGCGGGCGGGGGTCGTGTAGATGTCCGTCCGCGTAAGCGGCGCCGACTTGTAGTTCGAAAACGCGAAGTTGACCGGTGAAGGCTCCGAAGTGGGCCGCTCGTAGACTTTGAAGGTCTGGGCCGTGCGGACGAGGCCCCCCGAGGCGTCGTACATCTCGTACCTCGCGGTGAACCGGTCCCAGTGCTCCGTGGACGAGGCGCCGGCGTTGCCGTCCTTCGAGATGTTCGTGAGCTTGAACGTGAACCCGAAGACCTCGTCGGTTACCCCGGCCTGGGTCGGGGTGGCTTCTTGGAGGATGATGCGCTCCTCGCGCGCGTACACGGAGGTCAGGGCGTACCCGAGGACGACGGCGGCCACCCCGAGGTGGACCGAAAGCACCGCGAGCGTCCGGGCGCGGGCCTTGAACGACGAGGGGATCCCGCGCTTGAGGGCCCCCCGGATGCGCAGCGCGCCCATCGCGAAGACCGCGAGCACGAGGGGCAGCGCGAACCCGGCGAGCTTGAAGTACGACGCGCTCGGGGGGGCGGGGAACAGGATGAAAGCCATCGCGCCCGCAAAGCCGGCAACCACGCCGACGAGCAGCGCGTTCTCGTTGCCAAGCGGCCTTCGGAGGTAATTCACGACCATGAAAAAGAGGATCACGAAGAGGGGGAACGCGAGCTTCGTCTCGTACTCCTGGGGCTGCGGCGCGACGCCGGCGTTCTTCACGAGGATGATGAAGGTCATGAGGAGGATGACGCACAGCGCGAAGATGCCGGCAAAGACCGTGAACTTGTCCTGGGTGAGGTAGTCGACGAGGTCCTCGTCGGGTTTGCGGGGCGGCAGGAACGCGGCTTCCTTGTAGTGGTGCTTGAGGAAGTGGGAAAGGAGGACGACGAGGATGCCGAGGGGCACGAAGATCATCGCGAAGAAGACCTGGAGGCGGATGTCCGATGAGAGGGCCTTTGCAAGTGCCCCAAAGATCGAGCCGTCGCCGGGCGCGATGAAGGAGTGGACGGAGTTCCACACGCCGCTCCTCGTGACGAAGGTCCCGAACTCCGTGAGCGAAAAGGCGAGGGCCGCAAGCAAGGGCGCCGCAAGCGGGTACATCGAGTAGCGCCGGTGCATGATCTGGGCGTGGAGGAGCGCGGTCGTCGCGATCCAAGGCAGCAGCGAGGCCACCTCAACGGGGTCCCAGGCCCAGTAGCCTCCCCAGTCGAGGGTGACATAGGCCCACAGGCCGCCGAGGGCAAGCCCGACGGTGAGGAAGACCCAGGCGATGCGCGTCCAGAAGGCGCAGTAGCGGATCCATCCCTTGTCGCCGGTCGCAAGGTACGCGAAGGCGGCGGCCATGGGCATGACGGTGAGAGCGTAGCCCGTGAGTTCGATCGGCGGGTGGATCGCGTTGAGTTCGGTGCGAAGCGTCGGAGAAAGGCCCTTGCCGGAAGGGAAGGCGGCCACCCACGCGGCGTTGAACGGCTGGAGCTCGGTCGCTTCGAGTGTCAGCCGGAACCAGTTCGAGGCGACAACCACGATGCCGAAGCTCACGATGACGACGGACGCGAAGAGCGCGGTCCAGTCGGCAAGGCGGCCGGGGTCCGACCCCTTCGGGGCGGTGCCGCCGGCCTCGCGGCGCATCGCGAGGACCTCGTTGATGGAGAGCGCCGCGGTCATCGCAAGGGTCCACAGGAATATCGAGCCTTCTTGGCCCGCCCACAGGCCTTCGACCTTCCAGAGGAGCTCTTGCTCGGTCGAGGAGTGGCTCCAGACGTAAAAGTACGAAAGGTCCGAGGTGAGGAAGAGGAACTCCCAGAGGGCGACGATAAGAAGGCCGTCGGCAAGGGCCGCGAACACGAGGAGGCGGGACAGGCGCCGCCGGTCAAAGGGCAGGGCTTCGCCCCAGCCGAGGATGTGGAGGAGGCGCAGCAGCGCGGAGGATGCCGCCAGCGCGAGGAACGCCCATACGAGGACGTCGCCGATTCCGGCCACGGGCGGCCCACGCTCACGCCGGCAAATAAGGCTTGATTGCAAGCCTTCAGGCCTGGAGGCCTGGCAGGAATAGCCGGGGCCCCTCGCCAGGCCGTATGGCCGCAGTCTTTATGGAAGCCGCCTGGGGTAGAGAAGGCGGTGCGCACGTGACGGCGGGGGGGGAGGTTGGGGGACGGCAGGCAAGCCCCACGCTCTACCTTGTGGCGGGATTCGTGCTCGCGGTCGTCTTCATCGGGGTCGCCCTCGTCGTCGCGATGGGCGGGCACATGTTCGGCGGCGGCATGATGGGGCAGGGCCCGGACGGCGGCGGCTGGAGCGCCGTCCTGGTCGTTGTGACGCTGCTCGCCGCCGGTGTGGTCGCGGCCGCATTTGCGCTCCTGCGCGGGGGGATGCTCGGGCGCCGAACCGCTGCCGCTGAGGTGTCGCCGGAAGGGCCGCCCGCGTCGACAGCGCCTTCGCCCGCGCTGGCCCCGCAAACGGTGCGACAGTCGGCGGCGCCCGTGCCCCCGGTGCCCGTAAGTGAGCTGGAGGCGGTCACCTTGAGGCTCCTCGACCGCGACGAGCGCCTGCTCTTCCTCGAAATCAAGGAGAAAGGCGGCGCCGCGCTCCAGAAAGACATCGGCAGCCGCGACGGGTTCTCTCGGTCCAAGGTCACCCGGCTACTGGATCGGCTTGAGGCGAAGGGGCTCATCGTCAGGGAGCGTGAGGGGATGACGAACCGCGTGCGGCTCCTTACACGGTCGGCGACCGAGCCGTAGTATTTGAGCGGAAGGCCGCTCCCGGACCTTTTGCACCGGCGTGCAAAGGCTTTCAGCGCTTTCCGGCGAGGTTCCTTGTGCTCTTGCACCCCCATGATAGCTTGAGGATACGCATGAAGCTCTCGCGCAGGACTTCCCTTGCCCTCGTTGGGACAGCCGTGGCGGTTACCGCCCTTACGGCGGTTGCCTTTGCCGCCTCAACCTCGGGGATGCTCGGGATGGGCGGCGCCCTGATGGGCGGCGGCATGATGAACGGCGGGATGATGGGCGGTGGCCACGGCGCCATGATGGGGAGCGGCGGCTGCGGCTCGATGATGGCCCCCGGGAGCCACCCGATGACCCCCGAGCAGTGCCAGGCGATGATGGCAGGCGGCCAGATGTCGCCCGAGCATTGCGAGGCCATGATGGCAAACGGGTCGATGGACCCCGCGCAGTGCCATGCCATGATGGATTCCAGCGGATGCCCGATGGGCTGACCTTGGCGTGCCACGGGGGTGGCAGGCATTCGGCGGTCACAAACTCGAAGTGCGCCTGTGCGTGCGGCCATTGCCCGGCCGGTCAAGCAGGGGGCCTCGCACCGCCAGTCCAAACAGGTGCGTGCGCGCCACCGGCGCAAGCTCATCCGCGCGGGTTTTGTCGCGCTTGCCCTCGCCGTGACGGTTGCCGCCGCCGCGCTCCTCACGGGCGCATTCAAGGACAACACGCCGATCGACCCCAGCGCGCACGTGATGCGCATCGACATGTCGGGCTTTTCGCCGAACACCCTCACCGCCCGGGTCGGCGAGCCCGTACGAGTCGACCTCATCAACCCCGACGGGCCTTGGCACACCGACGGCGGTGGCTACCACAACTTCGTCCTCGAGCCGTTCGGGGTGAACGAGACGGTGGACCCGCAGAGCCAGCTCGTGTTCGAGTTCGTGCCGAGCCAGGCCGGCGACTTCCTCTGGTACTGCAGCATCTGCTGCGGCGGGAAGGAGAGCCCGTCGATGCAGGGCCGCCTCAAGGTGACGCCGTGAACGGCCGAACGGCGGGGCTCGGGGCAGGCGCCGCCGGCGCGCTCGACCCCTCGAGTGTAACGCTACCCACAGTCGTCGGCGCGGGGCTGCTCGACGGCTTCATGCCCTGCTCCTTCGCCCTGCTGCTCCTCTTCGTCTCCTACACGGTCACGCAGGTGAAGACGAAGGCCGAGGCCGCCGGCCGCCAGGCGGGCGTCGGCGAGACCCGGGTGCGCCTCCTGCTCGTCGGCGGCGTCTTCATCCTGGGGATCTACCTCGCGTACTTCGCTCTCGGCCTCGGGTTCCTGGGGACCGTCCAGTGGCTCCAGCAGAGCCACCTCATCGGGAAGGTGGCCGCAGTCCTCGTCACCGTGGTCGGGTTCCTCGCGCTGGCGCCGCTCGCCTTCCCCGAGTTCAAGTTCTCGATGGCCATGCCCTCCTTCCTCCACCGCTTTGCCGACGAGCGCCTGAAGGCGGCCACGCTGCCCGCGGCGTTTGCAGGCGGCGTGCTCATCGCGCTCTGCGCGGTCCCCTGCAGCGGCACCGTGTACCTCGGGATCCTCGCCCTCATCTCGGCGACCACGACGGCTTGGGCCGGCGTGGGGTACCTCGCGCTCTACAACCTCATGTTCGTGGCCCCGCTGCTTGTGGTCCTCGGCCTTGCCGCCAACCGGCGCAACTTCAACCGGATCGCGCACTTCCGGCACGAGCACCACGAGCAGATGAACGCCGTTATGGGCGCGATGATGGTGGGGCTAGGGATGCTGACGTTGCTCTTCCTCTCGTGAGCCGTGCCCGGCCCCGCGGCCTTCAGCGCCTGAGGAGAATGTAGTAGGCGACGAACCCGACAATCGCCGTTTTGGCGGAGGCCAGCCCGCCGGCCTTGGCGAGGGCGATGCCCCCTACCACCGTGCCAAGCGCGGCATAGCAATAGGCGCACAAGGGGTCTCAGCCAGCCCCCTCTGGCCCTTCCCCCCCCATAATCCTTTGTCTGGGCCCTGGCCCGCAAGCCCCTTCAATAACCGTTAAGAAGCGCGGCCTGCCTCCCCGCGCCTCGAGGAGGTCCCCCGGGTGCGCAAAGAAGAGGACTTCCTCGCCTGGTACAACGACATCGTCGAGAAGGCCGGGCTCACAGACAAGCGCTACCCGGTCAAGGGGATGAACGTCTGGACCCCCTACGGCTGGAAGGCCATGCTCCTTGCCGACACGATCACGCGCGGCCTCTGCGAGGCGCGCGGCTACAAGGAGGTCAACTTCCCGCTCCTCATCCCCGAGACGGAGTTCAAGAAGGAAGCCGACCACATCAAGGGGTTCGGCGGCGAAGTTTACTGGGTCACCCACGGAGGCGAGAACAAGCTCGAGGTGCGCCTGCTGCTCCGGCCAACCTCGGAGACCGCCATGTACCCGATGTTCGCGCTCTGGGTGAGGAGCCACGCCGACCTCCCGCTCAAGGTCTTCCAGATCGTGAACACCTTCCGCTACGAGACGAAGATGACGCGCGCGTTCATGCGCGTCCGCGAGATCCACTTCTTCGAGGGCCACACCGCGCAGAAGGACTTCGAGGCGGCTGAAGCGCAGGTGCGCGAAGACATGGAGATCTTCGCGGCGCTTGCCCGCGAGCTCGCGCTGCCTTACCTCGTGAACCGCAGGCCCGACTGGGACAAGTTCGCGGGGGCCTTCTACTCACTCGGCGCCGACACGATCACGCCGACGGGCCGCACGCTGCAGGTGGCCACGATCCACCACTACAGGGAGAATTTCTCGAGGCCTTACAACATCACCTACGAGGACGCCGACGGCTCGCGCAAGCACGTACACCAGACCACCTACGGGATGAGCGAGCGCCTCATGGGCGCGATTGTGGCGATCCACGGGGACGACAAGGGGCTCGTGATGCCGCCCGCGATCGCCCCCGTGCAGGTCGTCGTGATCCCGATCCAGACGAAGGACTCGAAGGAGGAGCCGCTCGAGGCGGCCCGCCAGATCGTCGCGGAACTCAAAGGCGACGGCCTCCGGGCCGAGGCCGACCTCCGCGACATGCGGCCTGGGGCGAAGTACTTCGACCACGAGCTCCGAGGCGTGCCGTTGCGCGTCGAGGTGGGCCCGCGCGACCTCAAGGAGGGCACGGTCGTCATCGTCCCGCGCGACACCGGCGGCAAGAACACGCACAAGCGCGCGCGCCTCAAGGAGGCCGTGCGCGAGGAGTTCGAGTTCCTGCGCGAGCGGATGCTCTCGAAGGCGCGCCAGATCATCGAGGACGCCGTGCGCCTTGCCCAGACGGTCGGCGAGGTGAAGGCCCATGAAGGGGTCTCGCTCATCGGCTGGTGCGGCGAGGAGCCGTGCGGCAAGAAGGTCGAAGAAGGAGCTGACACGCACGTCCTTGGGACCCACGAGGCGGGCGCGCTCCCGGAGGGGATGCCGCTTCCCAGGGAGTGCATCGTGTGCGGGCGGCCCTCGCCGAAGCCCGCGCTCGCCGCGAAGACCTACTGAGGCCCCCGGGCGGCCCGGCGCCGGCACCCGCCTGCCGTTGGCCAGTTTGGAGGCCGCCGGACGGCAAATCGGACACCCGCGCGCCCAATTGTCCCCTCTGCAACCCGCCGCTTCCGCAAGCCCCTTATCGGCGGCCACCCTCACGCCCCTCCAGGCGGTAGAGATGGCGGCAGCGACGGCAGAGATGGTGCAAGCGGCGGTGGACGGAGCCAAGACGGAAGCGTTTGCGGGAAAGGTGCTCGGAGACGGCGCGGGGACCTTCGCGTTCGTCTGCTGCGCCGTCGGGGACAAGCTTGGGCTCTTCAAGGACCTCGCGGCCCACGGGCCCCAAACGAGCGCGGAGCTAGCCGCGTGCCTCGGCCTCTCGGAGCGATACGTGCGCGAGTGGGCCTCGTGCCTCTCGACCGCAGGGTACCTTTCCTACGACCCCTCCAAAGGGCGCTTCGCGCTTCCCCCCGAGCACGCGCCCGTCCTCGCGCAGGAGGGAGGCCCTGCCTTCTTCGGCGGCATCTTCCAGCAGACGGGCGCCCTCCTCACGCTCTACGAGCCGCTCCTCAAGGCGTTCAAGGACGGAAAGGGGATCCCGCCCTCGCTCTACGGCGAGGACATCTGGAAGGGTGAGCTGCGCAGCAACGACATGTGGCACGAGAACCTCCTCGTGCAGACCTGGATCCCGTTGATGCCGGACCTAAAGGCCCGGCTGGAGGCCGGCGCGCGCGTGGCGGACATCGGGTGCGGAAGCGGCAAGGCGCTCGTGCGCATGGCCCAGGCGTTCCCCAAGTCCTCGTACGTGGGGTACGACATCGACCCGGGCTCCGTCGCGCGGGCGGCGGCGCTTGCGAAAGCCGACGGCGTCGACGGACGCGTCCGGTTCGAGGTCCGGGACCTCACGAAGGGAGTTCCCCACGGATTTGACGTGATCACGGCCTTCGATGTCGTGCACGACACGGCCGACCCGCTGGGCGTGTTCACGGGCGTCCGCTCCGCGCTGAACCCTGGCGGCACGTTCATGTTGCTCGAGATCAACGGCGCGGACCGCCTCGAGGACAACGCCGCACCGCTCGGGCCGATCTTCTACGGGATCAGCCTCCTCTTCTGCATGTCGATCGCCGTCGCGCGCGGCGGGGAGGGCCTCGGGACCGCGGGGCTTCACAACGCGCGCGTCCGGGAGTACGCCGCCAAGGCTGGCTTTGCCTCCGTGAAACGCGTCGACATCAACAACCCCATAAACGTCCTCTACGAGGTGAGGGCGTAGGTCAGCAACCGCCGCCGCGCGCAAGGGCTATCTGGAGCCCCAGCCTACCACGCGCCCCGTGGACGCCGTCGACATCCGGATCATCCGCACGATGGGCCTCCAGCCCTACGGCCGCGCGCCGCGGCCCGCCGCCGGCCTCAAGGCCTCGTCCATCGCCCGCGCCCTCAAGATGTCTCCGGAGGCCGTCCGCGACCGCGTAGACCGGATGCGCGCTGAGGGAGTCATCGAGGGGTTCGAGGTTTTCCCGAACTGCCGGCACCTCGGGCTCGAGGCGACCTGCTACTACCTGCGCCTGAAGGACCACGTGCGGGCGCAGGAGGTCGCGCGGCGCCTGCGGGCGGTCGAAGGCCTCGAGGGGATCTACACCTTCACGGAACCCGAACTGTGCATCAACCTCCTCTACCGGTCGCCCTCCGACCTCGAGAGGCGGCTCAACCTCCTGCTCGCTCTTGCCGGCGAAGGCACGATCGAGAAGTTCTACGACCTCGACGCGCCGCAGGTCGAACGGCCGCTCTCCGCCCTCGATTGGCGCATCATCCAGGAGCTGCGGGGCGACGCGCTGCGGCCCCTTGCGGACGTCGCGCGCGCCCTGCGCGTGAGCGGCAAGACCGTGAAGCGGCGCTTCGAGCGCATGGGTCGCGAGGGCGCGTTCTTCATCATCCCGGTCGTCGACCCCGCGAAGGTCCCCGGGCTGATCCTGTTCGAGCTCATCGTGTGGCTCGACGCCGAGGCGCCCGCGGACACATACCAAGCGATCGCGCGCGCGCTCGACCCGTTCATGGTCTGCGTCGATTACCCGTCGAACCCCGCGTCGGGCAACTTCGGCTTCGGGCTCTACGCAACGAAGCTCGGTGACATTGAAGAGTGCCGCAAGCGCGCGCTCGCGGTGAGGGGCGTAAGCCGCGTGCGCCCGCTCGTACTCCAGGGCAGCGAGGAGCGGTTCGAGTGGATCGACGAGGCCATTGCCGAGAAGGTGCGCGCTCTCGCGCCGGCCAAGGTGTCCGCGGGCTCAAGGTGAGCGCGGCCTGCAGGGGCCCGCTCACTTCGCCGCGCGCGCCTTCTCTTTCTCGCGCTCAAGCTCGCGGTAAAGGAACGTGCCGAAGAGCCCCGTGAACACGAGGATGACCGTCACCGTGTAGTTCGCATAGTCGAAGAACGCGTTGAACGCGAAGCCCCAGGCGAAGTAGAAGCCGACGCCGAGGAGAAGGACGAACGCGTAGACGCGCTTGAGCAAGGTCGGCGAGACCATCTCTTCGGCCATCGCGCGGCGATTTCGGGGGCGCTATATAACCGTTGGCGGGGGCGCAGCTGGAAAGCCCAGGGGCCAGCATCGCCTTGGAACGATTGCGCGCCTGCCGCGTTACCCAGGCGCCAGGCCATAGTCCCACTTCGGTTACTAAGGGCACCACTCCGCGTCCATAGTCACGCTTCGGGCCCGAACCGTTACTAAGACGCCAGGCGCCCGGTTTTCTGTGCGTAGCCGGCCCCGCACCCCTTATCTTCCCTGCCGCCGAACGGGGACCGATGCCCAAGTCCGGCCTCGCCTTCAACCACGCCATGCTCTACGTGAAGGACTCGAAGCGCGCGGTGCGCTTCTACCGCGACCTCCTCGGGTTCAAGGTCATCTCCTCGATAGACGGGTACGCTCGTGTGCGCGCGCCCCGGGGGGGCTCGACGATCGGGCTCCACGAGTTCGGTCCCCGGGCGAAGCGGCCGCCCAAGGGAGCGCTCTCCCACCGGCTATACTTCGAGGTCCGCGACCTCGACGCCTTCTGCGCGCGGCTCAAGAATCGTGGCGTGAAGTTCGACCAGGACCCCGAGGACATGCCCTGGGGCTGGCGGCACGCCTACCTGAAGGACCCCGATGGGCACCTGCTCTCGCTCTATTTTGCCGGCTCGAGGCGGCTCAACGCGCCTTGAGCGGCGTGCGTCAGGCCACGAGCTTCTTCTCCGCGCGCACGCGCTCGAGCTCCTCGAGCGTCACGGCGGAGAGCCTCTCGACCCCGATCTTGATGTTCTCGTCCGAGGCGTGGGAGAAGTTGAGGCGCGCCTGGTTGGCCCCCCTGCCGTCGAAGTAGAACGACCGGCCGTGCACGTACGCCACGTGGCGCTCGGCCGCTTTCGGGAACATCGCGCGCGTGTCGATCCCCTCGGGGAAGGTGGCCCACAGGAACATCCCGCCCGCCGGGTGCGTCCACCGGACCCCCTCCGGCATGTTGTCGCCAAGTGCCTTCACCATGATGTTGCGCTTTCTCCGGTAGAGCGTGAGGATCTTGTCGATGTGCGCGTCGAGGTGGCCGCCCGCGAGATACTCGTAGGCGATGAACTGCGAGAGCGTGTTTGTGCAGAGGTCGGCAGTCTGCTTGGCAAGCACCATCTTGTCTATGAGCTCTTTCTGGCCCACGGCGTACCCGAGGCGCAGGCCCGGCGAGAGGATCTTCGAGAAGGACGAGAAGTACACGACGCGGTTGTCCTCGTCGAGCGACTTGAGGTTGCGGACCTCGATGTCGTCGTAATTCAGCATGTGGTAGGGGTCGTCTTCGACCACGAGCAGGTCGAACTCGTAGGCGAGGTCCATGACCTGGCGGCGCCGCTTGAGGTCCATCGTGACGCCGGCGGGGTTGTGGAAGGTCGGCGTGAGGTACATGAACTTCGGGAGCCGCCCGAGGTGGCGCAGGCCCGCGAGGGTCTCCTCGAGCAGGTCGATGCGGATGCCCCCCCCGTCGAGGTCGACGGCGAAGATCTCGCAGCCGTAGACGCGGAAGGCCATCCCCCCCGTGAGGTACGAGGGCGCCTCGAGGACGAGGGTGTCGCCCTGGTTGATCGTGACCTTCGAGAGCAGGTCGAGGCCCTGCTGCACGCCGTTCGAGAACATCACGGCGTCGCCCTCGTTGGCGTTGTCCTCGCGCGCGTGCTTCTCCCAGAGGAGCTGGCGCAGCTGCGGCAAGCCCTCGGTCGAGCCGTACTGGAGGGCCTCGGCGCCGTTTTCACGCAGGACTTTCTCGACGATGGCGCCGACGATCTCGATCGGGAAGGACTCGGGGTTCGGCAGGCCGCCGGCAAAGGAGATCATACCCGGCCGCTGGGTGACTTTGAGGAGTTCCCGGATCTCGGAGGCCGTCATGTTGTTGGCCCGGTCGGAAAAGTGCTTGGAAACGTCGAAGGTCAAGAACCGCTCCGGGTAGGAGTACGTAAAGCCCGTAATAAAACTCGCCCATGATGAATCACGCGTCCGTTGGATTGCGGCGGAAATTCGGACACGGGGAGCGGACAGGCGTCCGATTCAGGGCCCGGGAATTCTATACGGAATAGACGGGGGGTCGGGTAGGCTTAGGCCGCCCGGACGACCTGAACAGCGAGTTTCTGGCCATCGAGGTCCCAAAGCCGGGCGCCCGTGAGCCGCGCGCGCACGACCTGGGTGGCCTGCGTGTCCCGCGAGACCCAGCCGAGGTGCTTCTCGACCATCTTCCAGGAAGCATCGTCGAGGTCGAGGGCGAGCTCGATACGGTCCTCGATCTTGAGGCCCACCTCCTTTCGCGTCCGCTGGACGCAGCGGATGACCTCGCGGGCCAGCCCCTCGGCCTTGAGGTCGTCGGTGAGCTCGAGGTTAAGGACGAGGGCCTCCTTGCCGACCTGCGCGACGGCCCAGGGCGCCTTGGGCTCCGCGCGGACCTCGAAGTACTCGGCGGGCAGCTCGACCTGCTTGCGGGCGGGGCCGTACTCAAGGTAGACGGGCTTTCGGGCGTCGATGTTCGCCGCGATTCGCTCGGGGTGCACGGACTCCGCGGCCTCCGCGATGGCCTTCGCGTCCCCCCGGAAGCGGGGGCCGAGCTTGGCAATCGGGATGTGGAAGGAGCGGGAGAGGAAGGCGTCCTTCGAGGGCGCGCGGCGCACCGCCTTTACGTTGAGCTCGTCCTGGAGCAGCGGCAGGAGCGGCTCAAGGCGCTTCCAGGCGTCTTCGGGCATGACGAGAATGGCTTCCTTGAGCGGCTGGCGGGTCTTCACGCCGCCCTCGTCTCGCAGCCGGTGGCCGTGCTCCACGAGCACGCGCAGGCGGGCCATCTCGGTCTCGAGGCCCTCGTCGACGAGCGCCGCGTTGCGCTTCGGCCAGCGCGCCAGGTGCACCGAGATGGGTTCGGAGGCCCCCCGGATGGCCCGGAACACCTTGTCCGTCACGAAGGGCGCGAATGGCGCCGTGAGCCGCGTGACGGCGTGGAGGGCCTCCTGCAGGGTCGAATAGGCGGCCTCTTTGTCGGGGGTCCACCCCTCGCCCCAGAAGCGGTCGCGCGAACGCCGGATCCACCAGGTCGAGAGGTCAGCCACGACGAAGTCCTCGATCGCGCGGGCCGCGCGCTGGGGCTCGAAGGCGTCCAAGCCTTCGGTCGCCGCGCCGACCGCCTTGTCGAGCCTCGAGAGGAGCCAGCGGTCGAGGGGCGGCAGGGCGCCCCGGGCCGGCCGCGAGCGGTCGGGGTCGAACCCGTCAATCGCGCCGTAGGTCGCCAGGAACGCGTAGCAGTTCCAGTAGGGCCGCAGGAACTTCGAAATCGCCTCGAAAGCGAACTTGCGGTCGAACCGCTTGTCCGCCCAGGGCGGCGACTGGGTGAAGAGGTACCAGCGCAGCGCGTCCGCGCCCTCGGCGTTGAAGATCTCCCAGGCGTCTGCGACGTTCCCCTTGGACTTCGACATCTTCTGGCCGTCCTTGTCAAGGACGAGGCCGTTCACGAGGACACGGCGGTATGCGGGGCGCCCCCAGATGGCCGTCGAGATTGCCATCATCGAATAGAACCAGCCGCGCGTCTGGTCGACCCCTTCCGCGATGAAGTCGACGGGGAAGTTGGCCTCGAAGGCTTCCTTGTTCTCGAAGGGGTAGTGGAAGTGCGCGAAGGGGGCGGACCCCGAGTCGAACCAGGCGTCGATCACGTAGGGCTCCCGGGCCATGGGGCCTTCGCACTCCTTGCAGGAGACTCGGAGCTCGTCGATCGCGGGGCGGTGGGGGTCGAAGTCCGCCCCCATGGCGGGCGCGCGCTCCTTGAGGTCGGCAAAGGACCCCGCGACGAACTCGTGGCCTTGCCCGCAGCGCCAGACGGGGAGCGGCGTGCCCCAGTAGCGCTCGCGCGAGAGGGCCCAGTCCTTGAGGTTCTCGAGGAAGTCGCCGAAGCGCCCCCATTTGTAGGACTCCGGGTACCAGGTGACCTCGGAGTTGACCTCCTTGATCTGCGCGCGCAGGCGCGACATCCCGATGTACCAGCAGTCGGTCGAGTAATAGAGGAGCGGCGTCTCGCAGCGCCAGCAGAAGGGGTACGAGTGCTTGTGCTTCGTGAGCCTGTAGAGGCGCCCGCTCTTCTTGAGGAGGTCGAGGAGCGGCGGGTCGGCGTCCTTGAAGAACATGCCCGCGACGGGCCCGCCTTGCTCCTTGGTGAAGCGGCCGCTTCCGTCAACGGGCTTCAGGGTCGGCAGCCCGGCTAAGCGCGCGAGTTCCGCGTCGTCCTCCCCGAAGGCGGGGGCGACGTGGACGACCCCCGTGCCTTCCTCGCGGCTCACGAACGAGGCGCCGTAGACCTTGTGGTGGCCTACCGCGCCCTCGGGGAAGGGCACGAAGTTGAAGGGCGGCTCGTAGGCGAGTCCGACGAGGTCCTTGCCCTTGAACTTCGAAATCACTTTGAAAAAGCCCTTGAGCGAGCCCTTCGCGAGCGTCTCGAGGAGCACGAGGCGCTCGCCCTTCTGCTCGACCTCGAGGTAGTCGAGGTCGGGGTGGACGGCGAGCGCGACGTTCGACGGGAGCGTCCAGGGGGTCGTCGTCCAGACGAGGATCGAGCGCGCCGGGCCGTCCCGCGTCTCCTTGACCGGGAACCGGACGAAGACCGAGGGGTCCTCGACTTCCTCGTACCCTTGCGCCACCTCGTGCGACGAGAGCGTAGTCCCGCAGCGCGGGCAGTAGGGGTTCACCTTGAGGCCCTTGAACAGGAGCCCCTTCGAGTGGATCTGCTTGAGGGCCCACCACTCGGACTCGATGTAGGCGTTGTCGAGCGTCGCGTAGGGGTGCTCGAGCTCGACCCAGTAGCCCATGCGCTCGGTCATCTTACGCCACTCGGCGACGTAGCGGAAGACGGACTCGCGGCAGAGCGCGTTGAAGCGCGCGACGCCGTACTTCTCGATCTCGCCCTTGCCGGAGATCTTGAGCTCTTTTTCGACCGAGATTTCGACCGGCAGACCGTGGCAGTCCCAGCCGCCCTGGCGCTCGACCTCGAACCCCTGCATCGTCTTGTAGCGGGGGAAGAGGTCCTTGAGGGCCCGCGCGATGACGTGGTGCGAGCCCGGCAACCCGTTGGCGGTTGGGGGCCCGTCGAGGAAGACGAACTTCGGGGAGCCGGCACGCTCCCTCACAGAGCGTTCGAGGATGCGCTCGCGGGCCCAGAAGGCCAAGACCTCCGTCTCGACGGCTTGGGGGTCGTACTCGGCTGGGGGGGGCTTGATGGCCACGCAATTGCACCCGCTGGCATCGCAGGCGAGGCAGAGCGGACGGGGGATATAGATTTGACACCCGGCGCGCATCGTGGAGGACGATGGGCTCGCCATCAAGACGTCCGAGGGGCCAGCCTCGGCGGGGGCCTTGACAAGGATTGAAAAGGCCGTTTCGGGGTGATTTGATGGAACGATACCCCCCAAGAAACGGCGCACCGTCAAGGCGCGGTGGGATGGCCGCTGAAACCGGATTCTCCGGGAGGAGGCTTTCGTCCCACTCGAAAACGTCTGTTGACGCAGACGGCCGCGATTCGCCCTACTTCCCGCCCTTCATGACCCGCTGCATGTAGTCCACGGCGTCCTGCGTACCCTTGGACGGTGCGGCCGGCACCGCGATGGCCGCCTCGTCCTTCGGCGGCCTCGACCGGCCCTTCGGCCCCCGCTCCTCGACGACCGCCTCGGCCTTCGGCGAGCGCAGGCGGAAGGGGCGTCCCGAGCGCACGGCGCGCGCGCGCCAGTAGGCGAAGATGACCACGAAGGCGATCACAATGCCCGCCACGACAAGGAGCTGGAAGCTCGTCTCCTCCCAGATCGTCTTGGCAACCGTCTGGACGCCCACGGGGTCCGACTGCGTTAGCAGGTTCTCCTTGTCGTAGACGAGGACACGCACCGTGTACACCTGCCCTGGCAGGATGTCCGGCCCGTCTATCTTGTCCGCGGTGGCCTCGCGCACGCTGATCCGGTCCCACTGCCGCCCGAGCTCTGCAGGGTCGGTCGAGTACCACACCTCGTAGGCGAGGAAGTCCGTCTCCTGGCTCATCGACCAGGTGACCTCGATGTAGTCGCGGCCGGCGGTAAGGGTGACGTTCACCTTGCCCGGCGGCGAACCGAAGACCGTGTGACCGGTCACCGAGAGCATGTAGGGGATCGTGTCAAGGTTCAGGGCGTTTTCGACGACGAGGAGGTAGGGCCCCCGGTCGGCCGCGACGAAGGTCATCGCCTCCGCCATGTTCGGGGGCGCCTTCGAAACCAGGAGGGGCGTGGCCTGGAGGACCGCGGGCGCCAGCGGGACCGCGTAGAGCGCGAGGTTGAGGTCGAACTCCTTCGTGTACGTCGCGTTCGGCAGCACCCGGATGTCGACAGAGTCGCCGGGCGCAAGGTCGAGGGTGTGGAGCGCCAGGAACGCGTGCGAGGGCATCGTGAAGCTCTGCGTCGCGCCGATGTCGTTGTGGCTGAAGGTCGAGGTTGCGGCGCTGAAGTCCACGAAGTACTCCCCGGTGGGGTTTCCCGGGACGGGGGCCATCGTGACGTTGAGGAAGAAGGTCGAAGGCGCGCTCGCGTTCGTCCCCGCGGCGAAGAGGGGAAGGACCGCGACCGGCGAGGTCGCCGAGGCGTCGACCGTGGCGAGGGGCAACGTATTGAGCCCCAGCGTGTGGAGGCCGCCGCGCACCGCGCCCGTGCCGCCCGTCCACCGCACGCCGGCCGCACTCCAAGCGCCCGAAGCCGCGTCGAAACGGTACTGGTCGGCCCGGTTGAAGCCGTTGAGGTCGCCTGCAAGGTGCGTGTCGTCCTGGAGCAGCCACCCGTCGACCGTGAGGTTCAGCGTGTAGTTGACCTGGCGCGGGACGTCGAGGTTCACGATGAGGATGAGGTGGGAGCCCGAAACGGCGGCGGTGAACATCCCGTCCTGCTCGACGGAGGGGCCGTTTGCGGAGGCAAGCACGGGCCCCGCGCCGTTCTCCGCCGACGTCGACGCGTTTCCCGCTCCCGGCGCGAAGACGAAGAGGCCGAGGTTGTAGGGGTACGAGAAGCCCTCGGCGCGCCGCAGGCGAAGGTCGAGGCTCTGCCCACGGGCAAGCTGCATCGTGTAGCCCGCAAACTGCGAGGAGGCGGCGAGCGTCCCGGAAGCGACCTGGGACACGGGCGGGAGCGGCGGGAAGCTGCTCGCGACCTGCACCTGGTAGGTCATCGAGCTGCCGGGCGCAAGCGATGCGGCCTCCGCGAGGTAGAATGTCGTGTTGCCGGAGATCGTCGACCCGTCGACGACGATGACCCCCTCGCCGCCGACCCCGCGCGCGCGGTCCGTGGCAAGCGAGAGGGAGTCTGCGCTTGGCGTGTGGAGGGAGTGGACGATTGTGTCCGAGGCGCCCGACGCGGCCCCAACCTTGACGGCGGCGACCGTCCAGGCAAGCGCCGGAGCGCCGAAGGAGTAGTAGTCGACGCGGTTTGCGGAGTTGAGGTCGCCGATTGCGAAGAGCCCGAGGCCGATGGGCTCGCCGTCGACCTGCACTTCGACCGTGGCCGGGACTTGCGAGAGGTTGCCCCCGAGGTTCGCGAGCACGACGAGGTAGCTCCCCGTCACGGGCGCCACGACGAGCATGTCCTGCTCGGTGTTGGCCGTGCCCGCGGAGGTCGCAAGGGCCGCGGGCGCACCGCGCGCGGAGCCGGAGTAGTAGGGGTTCGCCGGCGAGAAGAGGTAGAGGCGCAGCGTGTAGGGGTAGGAAAAGCCCGCGTCCACGCGCAGGCGGAAGTCGACGGTCTCGCCCGCGTTCAGGTTCACCTCGTAGCCCGAGACGATCTGGCCGTCGGGGACGCTCACGTTCGTGCGGCTGTCGCGCGCCAAGGGCAGCGGAGCGGCGTCGTACTCGAGGGCGTAGGTCGGCGCGCCGGAAGCGCGCTCGATCGAGACATAGTACGTGGCAGGCGCCGCCAAATAGCCGTTCACGGCCTCGAGCGCAAAGCCCGAATCCGAGGGGCCGGTCCCAACGAGGTCCCACGCCACGGGCGTCGTGTCGAAGCCCGCGGCGTGGAGGCGCTGCACGTAGGAGCCCGAGCCCGCAACGAGCCGCCCGGCAACCACGCCCCAGCGGTCGGCGTCGACGGCGACCGAAGCGAGGTCCTTCGTGTCGGCGTCCGAGAGCGCGCCGACCGCGACATCGTTGTGCGCAAGGGGCCATCCCTGGATGTTGACGGAGAAGTCGACGGGCACGCTATAGGTCGAGTTGAGCGAGAGGAGCGCGATCCCATAGAAGCCGGTCGCGCCCGCCGTGAACACGAGGTCCTTCGGGGCGTTTGGCCCCTCCCGCACGGCGGCCACGGGCCCGGCCTGGGCGGCTCCGCTTGCCGAGTAGTAGTTTGAGCCCGGCCCGAAGACGATGATTTGGAGCTCGTAGGGGTACGTGAAGAAGGCGTCGACCGCGGCGTGCAGGTCGACGGTCTCGCCGCGGTTGAGCGCCACGGAGGCCCCGCGCAGGACCTGCCCCGGCGCGAAGGTAAACCGCGTGGGGGTGAGGTTCGAGGAAAGCAGGGGGACGCGGTTGTCCATTTGGAGCGTGTAGGCGACCGGGTAGAGCGCGGAGGGCCCCCAGCGCACCGTGAGGAGCGACGCGTTCGGCGTGCCCGGCTCGTAGCGGTTGAGGGCAATCACGCCCGCGCGCTGCGACCCCGTTGTGGGGGACTCCGACGCGAGGACGTTCGAGTCGAAGGTCGGGGCGTGCAGTTCCGCCGTGAGCCACTCGCCGTACCCCGGGTTGTCCGTGCGCACCGCCACGAAGCCCCAGTCCGAGGCCGCGTTTCCAAAGGCAAAGTCCTCGTTGCGGTTGTAGGTGTCCACGGTCCCGGTGACGGCGCCGCCGTCAGCCAGCGTGAGGCCGTTCGTGACCACGGTGAGGTTGTAGGGGACGTCCATGAGCTCCTTCGTGTTGCCGACGACGAGTAGGTACCAGGCGTCGGCGGGCGCAATGAAGCGCAGGTGCTGGACCGAGTTCATCGGGCCGCCGGAGACCAGGGCGGGCCCCGGCGACACGGAGCCCGACGAGCTGTAGTAGGGGGTGGCCGCGCCGCCGAAGAGGTAGAGCTGCAGGTTGTAGTTGTAAGTAAAGCTCGGAGGGACGCTGAGGCGCACGTCGACCGTGTCGCGCTTGTTGAGGAAGACCTGGTAGGACTGGACCACGCCGGTCGGCCCCATCGAGCTTGCGTCGTTGAAGGGGCTGCCCAAGACCGTGAGCGGCGCACCCTCGAACTCCACGGCGTAGGACGGCGCGACGTTGTTGAGGATCTCCGAAACGAAGTAGGTGTCCGAAGCGCCCACGGCCCCGCCGTCGACCGCGAGGACCGAAAGCGGCGAGCGAGTGTAGAAGTTGCCGAGCGGGTCGTAGGCGAGCAGGGCGCCGGAGGTCGAGTTGCGGCGCAGTTCCGCGCGCAGGTCGCCGGAGTTGCCGGCCTGCTCGTAGAGGAGCGTGCCGGCGACCGACCAGGTGCCGGCCGCACCCGTGAAGGAGTGGTCGTCGCGCGGACTTGCGCCGTCAAGGGAGTCAAGGAGCGGGGTGTTGTCGGCAAGGGGCAGCGCGCCGGCAAGCGGCAGGGCCGGCAGGAGCGCGCCGAGTACGATGAGGAGCGTTGCGCCAGCCGAACCCATGCGGTGGGTGCCAGACACGTTCGAAGAAAGGCCCCCTTCAAGCGCGAGCGCAAAAACTCCGGAGCGGTTATAAAGGCTGGCAAACCGGCGGGGGCGCGTGTTCTTCGATTCGAGGCAAGGTGAGTCAAGGGGGGGGCGCTCACGCGCCGCGCGCCCATTCCTTGTGAACGTTTGCCATGAGTGAACTAGGGCACTAGCGCCTCCCATCCCCTGCTGGGGATACGTTTAATTCGCGCGCGTGGGCATGAGCGCCCGGTTCGTTTCGGGGGCGTCGCGAGGGCCTATTGCTCACCCTTCGACGCACCCTTGACAGCGCAAGCGGACGGAAAGGGGGAGCGAATGTGGTCTCGGTGGAAGTGATCCTCTGGCTCTCGGTCGCGCTCGTGGGCTTCGGGATTCTGCTGATCTCCTTCCTCGGCGGCGGCGACGGCGACGCCAGCGGGGATATGGGCGGGGGCCACGAAATGGCGGGTGCCGAAAGTCCCGGGCTCTCACCTCTTTCAACTCCGATGATCGCCGCGTTCCTCGTGACGGCCGGCGGCACAGGAGCGATCCTCGCGGGGACCGGCAACGACCCGCTCGTCGTCGTGGGCTGGGCCGTCGCCCTCGGCGTCGTGGTCTTCCTGGGCACTTTCATTTTCGTCGCCAAGTTCCTCGTCGATGCGCAGTCCTCGTCACTCGTCAATGAGAAAGAATACGAGGGCAAGACGGGGGTCGTCACCGAGACGATTCCCGAGGACGGAATGGGGGCGGTCGCCCTAACCGTGCGCGGCACGAGGTATGTGGTGAGCGCCAGGGGCTCCGGGCGGAAGATCGCCATGGGCACCGAGGTCCTCGTTAAGCACGTGGCTAACTCCGTGGCATCAGTTGAAGAGCTAAAGTCCGTTTGAAGGAGAGGATCGTATGGCAGGCGAAGAGTTCCTTTTGATTGCAGTGTTGATCGTCGTGGGCATTTTCCTCACCGTGGGGATCTATGCGGGCCGCTACAAGCGCGTGCCAACCGACCAGGCGATGGTCGTCTACGGCAACAAGAAGGGGGACGTAGGATTCACCATTGTCGGAGGCGGCGGTGGCAAGTTCATCATCCCCATCAAGGAATCGTACAAGTTCATGTCGCTCGAGGTCCAGACGCTGCTTATCCGCGTCCAGGACGTGATCACGCGCTCGGGTGTCCCGGTCACCGTTGACTGCGTGGCCCAGATCAAAATCTCCTCCGAGAAGACGAAGCTGAACGTCGCGGCCCAGCAGCTCCTCAACAAGCCGACGAACGAGATCTCGGGGATGGCCGAGCAGACGATCACGGGGCACGTGCGCGGGGTTTGCGCGACCCTGGAGGTCGAGGGGATCAACTCGGACCGCGACGCTCTCTCGTCGAAGATCCGCGAGGTCGCGGTGCCCGACCTCGGGAACATGGGGCTTGAGATCGTCTCGCTCACGGTGAAGGACATCGCCGACCAGGTTGGCTACCTCGAGGCGCTCGGCAAGCGCCGGACGGCGGAAGTCAAGCGTGACGCGATCATCGGCGAGTCCGCGGCCCGCCGCGACGCGATCATGCAGTCGGCCGAGTACGACAAGCAGGGGCAGCAGGCCCGGTTCGAAGCCGACGCCTCGATCGCCGCGGCCCAGCGTGACCGCGACGTGAAGGTCAACCAGTACCAGTCGCAGGTCGAGATGGAGCGCGCGAACAAGGAGATCGCGTTCGACCTGCAGGACCGCATCCGCAGGCAAGAACTCGTCCAGGCCGAGGTGCAGATCCAGATCAAGGAGAAGGAGAAGCAGATCGACCTCCAGCAGAAGGAGATCGAGAGGAAGACGAAGGAAGTCGAGTCGACGATCCGCGTGCCGGCAAAGGCCGAGGCCGACCGGCTGGCCACGATCGCCGAAGGCGACCAGCGCGCGACCGTGCTGCGCGCCACCGGCGACGCGCAGGCGACCTTCGCGCGCGGCAAGGCGCAGGCCGACGTCATCCAGGTCCAAGGAGAGGCGAACGCGAACATCATCCGCGTGACGGGTGTCGCCGACGGCGACAAGACGCGCGCGATCGGCATTGCCGAGGCCGACGTCATCAAGGCGAAGGGTCTCTCGGAGGCCACGGCGATCGAGGCGACGGGGAAAGCGACGGCCGAGGCCATGATGAGGAAGGCCGAGGCGTGGTCGAAGTACCAGGACGCCGCGAAGCTCCAGGTCGTCGTCGAGGGCCTGCCGAATATCGTGCGCGAGATGGCCCAGCCGCTTGCCGGGACAGACAAGCTCATCATGATGTCCGGCTCCGGCGGTCCCGCGGGGCTTGTGGAAAACGTCGCCCAGGGCGCGCTCAAGGCCTCTGCGATGCTCGAGTCGATGACGGGCGTGTCGCTCGGACAGCTCGTGCGCGGGGTGGCCTCGGGCGGCGCGGGCGGCGGGATGGGCCGGCTGGTACAGCTCGCTGGCGACGCTGGGATCGATGTGACGAAACTCACGAACGTGCTCGGCAAGCTCTCGGACGACGAGGTGCGCAACATCCTGCGCAACCTGTCGGCGGCCGGCGAGCTGGTGGACGACGTGGCCAAAGAGGGCAAGGGGAAGAAGTAGGGCGACGGGCCGCTGACCACTCCACATACGCGTGGCGCGTCCCATCGAGAGGCGGGGACGTGGGACTCGGACTGCACGCTCCAAATGGTAGGCCGCCCGACCGGCGCGCCGAGCCCCGGTAACGCGTTGTGATCGTCCATTGCGATAATCGGTTATCACAATCGGTTATGGTAGCCAGGCGACGAAATGGCGGGAGGATCCGTCCGGCCGCCTGCCCGGCCGCCCTAGGATTCCTGATGTTTTGACGCCCCCGAAGCGGGCCGCCAGGGGTGAGCGCACTCTTTATCCCCCGGCTCCTCGTCCCCAAAACGATGTCCGGCCTCAAAGGCAAAGTCGCGGTTGTGGCCGCCGGCCACTCGCGCTGGGGCATCCGCAACGCAACCTGGCGCGAGCTTGCCCAGGAGGCGGGCCGGGAGCTCTTCAAGGCGTTGCCGAACCTCGACCGGAAGGACGTCGACTCCCTCTTCGTGGGAGCCGCGGAACCCGAGCGGTTCGCATTCCAGTCGCACGTGGCGCCCCTCGTGGCCGACATGCTCGGCATCAAGCCCTCGCGGGTCGTGCAGCGCACGGAACTCGCATGCGCCTCCGGGCAGAGCGCCGTGCGCTCCGCAGCGATGGCCGTCGCCACCGGCCTCTCCGAGGTCGCCCTTTGCATCGGCATCGAGAAGATGAATCTCCCGAACATGGCCGAGGCCCAGACCTCGATGGCCTGCGTGCTCGACCGCGAGTTTGACGGGCCCGCGGGCGCTTCAGCGCCTCCCTTCTTCGCGCTCACCGCGCAGCGCCACATGCATGAGTACGGCACGACCGAGGAGCAGATGGCGCTCGTCTCGGAGAAAAACCACCAGAACTCGACCTCGAACCCCTACGCGCAGTTCCAGAAGCCTGTCCCCAAGTCGAAGGTGCTCTCCTCGAGGATGATCGCGCCGCCGCTGAAGCTTTTCGACTGCTCGGGGATCACCGACGGCGCGGCCGCGGTGCTCGTGACCTCCGCGGAGCGCGCGAAGGAGTTCACCGACCAGGCCGCATACATCCTCGGCTCAGGCCAGAGCGCGATAGGCGGCAACCTCGCAAACCTCGCGTCATGGACAACCTGGGAGCCCGCAGTCATCGCCTCGCGTGGGGCCTACAAGATGGCCGGCATCGAACCTTACGACCTCGACTTCGTCGAGTCGCACGACTGCTTCTCGATCTCCGAGATCATCGAGTACGAGGACCTTGGCTTCTGCAAGAAGGGCGAGGGTGGCAAGTTCATCGAGGACGGGAACCCCTACATCGGCGCGAAGATCCCCGTCAACCCGCGCGGCGGGCTCCTCGGAATGGGGCACCCGCTCGGCGCCACGGGGATCTCGCAGATCTGCGAAGTCCTCTGGCAGTTCCAATCGAAGGTCCCGAAGCAGCGCCAGGTGGCCGGCGCCGAGCTTGCGATGACGCACAACCTGTCCGGTGCCGCCAACGTACACAGCTGCCTCGTTTGGGGCCGCTCGCCGAGCGTGGGGGGCTGATAGCACGAGCACTCGCACGTCGGCCCACGACACCGCGGCGGCCGGCAAGCCGGAGGCCAAACTCCCGCCCGCAAACCCCGTCCCCGAACCGCTCCCCTACCTCCTCGACTTCTACCCGCAGGAGGACGCGGCCTTTACGCAGATCTCGCCCTTCTTCGACGCCCTGAAGGAGGGCCGGTTCGTCACCTCGTACTGCAAGAACTGCGACAAGCTACACTTTCCGCCGCGCATCGCCTGCGACGCGTGCACCATCGAAGAGCTGGAGTGGCGGGAGATCTCGAAGAAGGGGCGCATCTACGCCTTCACCGCGATGATGCTGGGGGCGCCGATGGGGATGGAGCAGGACGTGCCGTTTCCGATCGCCGTCGTCGAGGTCGAAGGGACGCCCTTCAAGATCCTCGCGCGCATCGACGACGCGAGGTTCGAGGACCTCAAGATCGGCCAGGCCGTGGAGCTCAAGGTGCACAGGCTCGCCGACGGGCGCGTGTTCTACCGGTACAGGCTCCCTACAGCATAGGGCCTTTTTGCCCAGTGGGCCCGGGCTGATTATTCGAGGGTTTGAGGATTACTCTCGCGTGGGGTTTATCCGGCGGCTGATCGCCCTGCTGCGACGTGCTCCCCAACATTCATTGGACGGACAGTGCCCGCGATCATGTCCGGCGACACGGCGTCTCGGAATCCGAGGTCGAGGCTGCCATTTGGGGCAGTCCGAGATACGTGCGGAGGGTAGGGGAGCGGGCGACGGTGATTGCGGGTACGAATGGCCGAGTGCTCTTCGTGGTCGTTGAGGAATCGAAGCAGGCGGGGGACGCCTTCGAGGTCGTTACAGCGCGCGAGGCGACCGACGGGGAGAAAGCCTTATTGTCGCGCCGTGGGAAGGGGTTCCGATGAAAAGGGTCCGTGTCCGCTCGATGGAGGAGTTCCGGGCGCTGCCCGAAGGCGAGTGGGTCGAGGTGATTGGCGGAATGAAGTGGAGCATCCCGGAAGAACCCGTACGTGTGGAAAGGGGCAAGCTCGTCGTCGAACTTTCGAAGGGCGTGCGAAAAGCGTTCAAGGCCAAGCCCGGTGATACGCTGGAAGCGGAAATCTCTGGCAAATCGCTCGTGGTGACCCGGCGGCGCTCGAAGCGGAGCCGGCAAGCCGGCTGAGACAATCCGGCGCCGGGGGTCGAAGAAAGCCCCCGGTCGACCGGCGGACGAAATCCAAGCCTGTTCGACAACCCTCAAATAGCCAGCGCGGGCGATCTTTGACCCTCAAGGTGGCTCTGAAATGCGTAAGCCGTTGGCCCTCCTTCTTGCCGCGGCTTTGCTCGTCCCGGCGGGCGCGGTTGCCTTTCCCGCCGCCTCTGCGGGCGAGGGCCCCACGGCCCTCTCGGTCGTCCCCGTGAGCGAGGTCACCAGCCTGCGCTACAGCGCGCGCATCGCGCAGGCCGCCTATTCACCCGACGGCCTCTACCTTGCAATCGCCGTTGCCGCCGGCCCGGTCTTCATCCTGAACGCTACGACCCACGCCGAGGTGCGCAGCATCTCGACGCCCGCGGCGTGGGTCCAGGTCTCGTCGATTTCCTGGGGGCCGAATTCGGACAAGGTCGCCGTGGGCTACCAAGCCGGCGCCGTTGCGGTCTACCGGATCCCTTTCGGGCCGAGCCCGTGGTTCAACCAGAGCCTCTCCTTCGACGTCCGGGGGGTTGCGTGGTCGCCGGACGGCCGCTTCCTCGCGGTCGGCATTGTCCACTCGATCTACGTGTTCTGGGGTGCGGACGGCACGCGCAACGCGACGCTGCTGCTCGAGTACGGCGGGTCGCAGCCTGCGGGGCTCTCGTGGTCGCGCGACTCCGAGTATGTCGCGCTCGGCCAGCAGGCGTACTCCCCCACGGGCGCGATCGTGGCAATCTTCGAGACGCGGACGTTTTCGAAGGCGCTCGGGTGGCGGTGGATCGGCCCGGGGATGGACAGCGTCGCCTTCGATGGCCGCGGGCAGTTCCTGTCGGCGCAGCTCGGGGGCTCCCGCGTCGAGGTGTGGGAAGTGCGCAACTGGTCGCTCTATGCCAACATCTCGGGCCTCTCGGGGATCGAGCAGTCGGCCTGGAGCGCGGACGGCTCGAGGCTCGTGACGCTTGAAACGGAACCCTCGGCCGCACCCAACCAGACGGCGGACTACGGCGGCTTCGAAGCCCTGCGCCTCGGCGGAGGCGCGAGCAACTCGAGCGCCATGGCCGCTTCCCCCGACGGGCGGCGCGTGGCCGTTGGCTACTCAGACGGCACCCTGCGCATCCTCTCCGTCGGCGGCGAGCGGCTCTTCGACGACCTCACGCCCCTTACGGCCACCACGGGCGACCCCCTCGCGTTTTCGGTCCGCTCCACGGCGGCCGGTCTCGTCCAAGTGACCTACCGCGACTCGCGGGGCGGCCCCCCTACGGTGGCATCGCTCGCGGCAACCGGAGACCTCCACACGCTTACAATCACCGTCGCCCCGGACTGGACCGGCCCCCTCCTCTATCGCTTCACACAGAGCGCGAACGCGCTCACGTCCCCCGAGCGGCTCGTCCGGGTCTCCGACAACGACGCCCCCGTGCTCCTCGCCTGGAATTTCACGCGCTCCGGGGGCCTCGGGGAGACCGCGACCGCGACGGCCACGGCCGGGGACAACGTGCGCCTCGCTTCCGGCAGCTTCCAGCTCGCCGTCGACGGTGCGCTTGCGGCGTTCGCGTCGGCCGGCGACAACCAGACGCTCTCCTTCTCGCTTGTCGTGCCGCTCTCCCCGCAAAACCGCTCCGTGCGCCTCGAGCTTGACGCCACCGATACCTCCGGCAACGGCGGCCTCGTCTTCGAGACCGTCATCCTGCTCACCGACCTCATCGCGCCGCGGTTCGGCGCCGACCTCTCGCTCCCGGGGACGGCGGGCGGGCGCATTCAGCTTGGCACCGTGGCCAGCGACGAGCGTACGCCGCCCGTTGTGACGGTCACTTGGCGGGAACTCACCGTCGATGGGGAGGGCCCGTGGCAGAACTTCACCTACGGGGCGCCCTCGCCGGGCACCTCGAGCTATGTGACAACCTTCCCCATGGGCCGATCGACCGTCGCCGTCGAGTACGCCTTCGAAGCCGTCGACGCCTCGGGCAACCGGAACCAGACGGCGACCTTTGTGCAAAGCGTCTTCGACCGGGAGCCCCCGGAGATCGTCATCGACCTCACGGACCGCGAGGCCTTCGCGGGCGACCCCTTCCACCTCGGCATCGTCGTGCGCGACAACGTGGGCACACCTTCGGTCATAGGGTACTTCCAAGAAAACGGGGGCGCCCCCGTGCTCCTCGCGCTCACGCCCTGGACGCCCTACGGCGAGGGGACCTTCGAGGGGACATTCACGGTGGGCGCCTCGTCAACGACGGTGGCCTACTGGTTCTACATCACGGACCTCGAAGACAACACGATCAACTCGGGCACGCGGACCCTGCGGGTTAAGGACAACGACGCGCCCGTAATCACCGTGCTCGAGCCGACGCTACGCGCGACGGCCGGGCAGCCCTACACCTTCCACGTGGAGGTCGCCGACCCGTCGGACGTTGGGAACCTCACGGTCTTCTACAAGCGCGCGGGCCAGGCGACCTACCTGCAGGAGGAGTTCAAGCCGGAGTCGCGAAGCTCCGCGGGGGTCCCGCACGCCCGCTTCTCCGTCGCGCTTGCCGCGCTCGGCGTCGAGACGTACCAGGACGGCCGTGACATCGAACTCCACTTCTTCGCGCTCGACGGCGCACGAAACGCCGGGACGTTGGGTTCGCCAATCGACCCAATCCGCATCCGCGTGCTCGACGGCGCGTCGCCCGTTGCGCGGTTTGCAACCGCGGGGAGCCTGTTCGGAGGGTCCCTAATCACCTTCGACGGCTCGCTCTCGTCCGACGACCTCGGCATTGCCTCCTACGAGTGGTCCGTGGACGGCCAAGTCGTTGGGAACACGACCGCGCTCGCCTGGACCTTTGCCCTGCCGGGCGACCACACGGTCACGCTGGTGGTGAAGGACGCCGCGGACAAGTCCGCGACCCAGGCGCAAACGCTTTCCGTGGAGGCGGCCCCGCCGCAGACCTCCGTGGCCGGGGGCTCGTCGCTCTTGCTTGCCGGGGTGGCGGCTGCGGTCGGCCTCGCCGCAATTGGCGCGCTTCTCTACTTGCGCCGCAAGAAGAAGCCGGAGGACTGAGGGCCAAGAGGCGCCAGCAAACTCCTTCCACCAAACAACGGGGCGCGATGAGGACTCGCGACGTGTCCCCCGCGCGAACGCTAATATAGCCGCTTTGCGCCTCGAAGCAACGAGGCTCCATGCAGCTTTCGGCAGTGGTTCGGAAAGAGGGCAAGCTCTACACCTCGTGGTGCCCTGAACTCGACGTCGCCAGCCAAGGCAAGTCCATTGAAGGTGCCCTCGAGAACCTGAAGGAGGCCGTCGAGTTGTACCTGGACGACGAGGACGCGCGCCCCGTGGAGGGCGTCCCGCTGATCACGACATTCGAGGTGGCGCATGGCAAGGCTTCCCGTCCTCTCCGCGCGTGAGGTCCTGAAGACCCTCGATCGCGCGGGCTTTGAGCGCGTGGCCCAGAAAGGAAGCCACATCCGCCTCAGGGGGCATGGGCGGGCCAGGTGCGTGTGGTCATAGTCCCCACTCACCCGGAGATCGCACGAGGCACGCTGCTTTCGATCATCCGCCAGTCGGGCCTTTCGCGGGAGCAGTTCCTCGCGTTCGTCAAGTAGCGGCTGCAGGCCGAACGCGGGCGCCCGAGTCCAATCGCAAGGAACCCTGCCCCGCCAACCTTCGCGCAGCCTCGACCTTCGCCGCGAACTTCCGCAGTTGGCGCCGCCCGCCCTCGACCTCCCGCTCGGCTCTCGCCATCTGCCTCACCACGCTCGCAATGGATGACCCTCCGTGGCTCCCGCGAGCGGCCGCCGACGCGTGCGCCGAAAGCGTGCGAAGGGCGCCCCTAACGAAACCGCTCGAGTACCCCTTGAGTTCGCTTTCGTTGAGGTCCGCAAGCGTGCGCCCCGCGTCCTGGAGGTCGCGCACGAGGTGCCCGACGATCCCGTGGGCTTCTCGGAAGGGCACGCCGCGCTCCACGAGGTGCTCGGCAAGGTCGGTCGCGCCCGCGAAGCCCTCGTGGGGGGTCTGTGATGTTCAAAAACTAAGAGATTGATAGGTTTTCCAAATCCTACCAATTGGATAGTTTATGGAAATCCTCATATTCTGGAAGTATTGTGAACTCGCTATGCGAATCGCGTATGCAGCCCCGGGCCGCGAGCGGGTTCCCGCACGCGGGCTCCTGCGCAGCTACCTGAAGGTGGAGAGAGCCGGCAGGATCCCCGCCCGGGAGATTGCGGCGAAGCTTGGCGGCGAGAAGAGAGCGAGCGTCTTCTGTGTCGGCGCCGTCCGTGCGGGGCTCCTGTGCCGGCTGCGGTGGGGCGTGTACGCGGCCCCCTCGCGGGAGGCCGTGGCGCTCGGGATCCTTTTTCCTCCATACTACGCGCGGCTCATTTCGGTGGACAGCGCGCTGGCACGAGCCAAGATCCGCCACGCTTTTGCTTGCCTTGCCGCGCTTGATTCAGGCGCAGACTTCGTGCCGGCCGCGCCCTTGCCCGTCGTTCGGCTCGCGGACCTCGAGGCGGTACGGCGCGCGGGAGTCTTCGGCGTGGATTCGTTTTCCTCGAAGCCCGTTACGCTGAGGACGGATTCCGGCGGTGCCACATTCAAGGTCCCGTGCGCGGACCCCTGGAGCGCTGTCCGAGTACTCGCCGCTGTTGGCCTGCCTCGCGAGGCGGCGGCGGCCCGTCACATTCTGCGGGGGATGCGCCCAACGCGGGGTCAGGCCGCCCAACTCAACTCGCTGGGGCTCTCGACGCGCTCGGATGTCCTTTCAAGCGCGGACCCGAAGGTAAGGTCCCCGGCCGCGGTCGAAACCGCGAAGCGCGCCCTCGCAGAAATGGCCAGGCGAACCCTGCAGTCCGGGGGCGGTTGAACGTGGAGGAGGAACTGCCCCCCTTGAGCGTGGCCGACCAGGAGGAGGCTATTTCGTGGCTTTCCCGCGCGGTCGCCTCCGGGGGGTTTCGCCTCTTGCTCCTCGGCAGCACGGCCCTGGTCTTGGGGTGGGCCCTTCAAAAGACCAGCAAGGACGTGGACGTGCACCCCTTTCCCGTTGGGCAGCGGTGGGAGGCCTTCTTCGATCGCCTTTCGAGCGCCCTTGAGAGGGAGGGCGGCCACCTGCGGATTGAGCCCGACGGTGCGTCGATGACGGCGTTTGTGCCAACACGGGCGGGGTTGGTTCCGGTCGAGGTCATCGAGGGGCGGGAGGACTTCATCAGCCCGGCGGTCCTCGCGGACGCCGTCAGGAGCGCACGGCAGGTGGGGGAGTTTCTGGTCCCCAGCGCGGAGCACCTGCTGGTAATGAAAGCCGAGGCGTACAGCGACAGGACGGGGCCCGCTCGGGCCAAGTTCGGAGCCGACATCTTGGAGGTCGTCGCCACGTGTTTTGGGGCCGGGGCCGTGAACGAACATGAGGTCAACCGACTCCTCAACCTAAGGCCGGTGCGGAAGCGGGAGGCGATGGCGCGGGTTATCCAGGATGCCCTCGGGGCGTCCCTGCCGACTCGAACCGGGGCCAAGGGCGCGCGGCCAAGCGGACAGGCCGGGCGGCGAAAGCCCGCGCGCAAGCGGTAGGGCTGCCCCAGGCCCTGTCCGCCGGCAACTAAAATGCGAGCCTGTTAGCCTTGGCGACTTTTTCGGCGAACCGCCTCAGCTGCCGCCTCTCCACCTCGATCTCGGTCTCGGCCCTCCCCATCTGCCGTGCCACGCTCGCCTTCGACGACCCCCCGTGGCTCCCGCGCGCGGCCGCCGACGCGTGGGCCGAGAGCGTCGTCAACGCGCCCTTGCCGAACCGGCTCGAGTACCCCTTGAGTTCGGCCTCGTTGAGGTCGGCTAGCGTGCGCCCCGCCTCCTGGAGGTCGCGCACGAGGTGCCCGACGATCCCGTGGGCTTCTCGGAAGGGCACGCCGCGCTCCACGAGGTGCTCGGCAAGGTCGGTCGCGCCCGCGAAGCCCTCGTGGAAGCCCGCCGCGAGGCGGTCGCGGCGCCACTTGAGCGCGGGCAGCATCTCGGCAAAGACCTCTGCGGCGCGCGCCGAGAGGTCGAGCGTGCGGAAGAGGGCGGATTTGTCCTCCTGGAGGTCGCGGTTGTAGGCAAGAGGCAAGCCCTTTAGGATCGCGAGCAGCCCCGCAAGGTCGCCGATGGCGAGCGCCGCGCGCCCGCGCGTGAGTTCGGCCACGTCGGGGTTGCGCTTCTGCGGCATGATCGAGGAGCCGGTCGAGAAGGCGTCGGGGAGCTCGATGTAACCCAGCGCCTCGCTCGACCAGAGGACGACCTCTTCCGACAGCTGGGAGAGGTGGACAAGCGCCATCGTCGCGGCAAATGCCGCGTCGGCGATGTAGTCGCGGTCCGAGACCGCGTCGATCGAGTTCGGCGAGGGCCTCGAGAACCCAAGCAGCTTCGCCGTGAAGGCCGGGTTCGTGCGAAGCGTCGTGCCTGCAAGCGCGCCGGCGCCAAGGGGCGAGGCGTCGGCCCGCTCGAGGGCCGCCCGGACGCGGTCGGCGTCCCGCGCAAACTTCTCGCGGTACGCGAGCAGGTGGTGGGAGAAGAGGACGGCCTGCGCGGGCTGGAAGTGCGTGCGCCCGATCATCGGCACGCCTTCGTGCTCGGCCGCGAGCGCGACGAGCGCCTCTTCGAGTTCGATGAGCTCGCCCCAGAGGTCCACGAGCCCTTCCCGTGAAGCGAGGCGCGTGTCGAGCGCGACCTGGTCGTTGCGCGAGCGCGCGGTGTGGAGCTTCTCGGCGGGCCGGCCCACGCGTTTCTTGAGGAGCGCCTCGACATTCATGTGGATGTCTTCAAGCACCGGGTCGAGGACGAGCTTGCCCGCCTCGGCGTCGCGGTAGAGCCGCTTGAGCCCTGCGACGAGCGCGCGCTCCTCACCCTTCGTGACAAGGCCGCACTTTCCGAGCATCCTCGCGTGGGCGATCGAGCCGATGATGTCCCACCGCGCGAGGCGCCCGTCTTGGTGGACGGACTGCGTGTAGGCTTCGACAAGCGGGTGCGTGCGACCCTTGAAGCGGCCGGCCCACGCCTTCTTCGCAGCCTTCACTTCGAGCCGCCCCTCACGCCCTTCGGCATGGGGGCACTCGCGGGCGCCGGGCTAACCTTTTCGGTAAGTGCGACCTTTACGCCGGCGCCATCCGCGCGGCCGGCATAGATCCTCGTCGGCAGGCCCCAGAGGTCGATGAAGCCGCGCGCCGAGCCGTGGTTGAAGAGGTCGCCGACCCCGTAGGTCGCAAGCGAGGTGTCGTAGATCGAATAAGGCGACGTGCGCCCAACGACCGTTGCCGTGCCCTTGAGGAGCTTTACGCGGATGTCGCCCGTCACGCGCTCCTGGCTCGACCGGAGGAACGCCTTGAGGCTCTCCATGAGCGGCGTGAACCAGAGGCCGTCGTAGGTGAGCGAGGCGAAGCGGTCTTCGATGCCGTACTTGAAGTGCACGAGGTCGCGCGGCATCACCATCGACTCGAGCTGCCGGTGCGCCTCCGTAAGAATCACGGCACCTGGCGCCTCGTAGACCTCGCGGCTCTTGATCCCGACAAGCCGGTTCTCCACGTGGTCGATGCGGCCCACACCGTGCTTGCCGCCAAGTTCGTTGAGCTTGAGGATGAGGTCGTCAAGCGCCACCTTCGACCCATCGAGCGCGACCGGCACCCCGGCGCGGAAGGTCACCGTGACGTACTGCGCCTTGTCGGGTGCGGCCTCCGCCGACACCGTCCACCCGTAGCAGTCCTCCGGCGGCTCCTCGTTGGCGTCCTCGAGGACCCCCGACTCCGCGGAGCGGCCCCAGAGGTTCTCGTCGACCGAGTACGGGGACTTTTTCGAAGCCGGGACCGGGATCCCGCGCTCCTCGGCCCACAGGATCCCCTCTTCGCGCGTGTAGACCCACTCGCGCGCCGGGGCGATCACCTTGAGTTCGGGGGCAAGCGCCTGGATCGAGACCTCGAAGCGCACCTGGTCGTTGCCCTTGGCCGTGCAGCCGTGCGCAACCGCCGCGCAGTCCTCCTTCCGGGCGACCTCCACGAGCTTCGCCGCGATGAGCGGACGCGCAAGCGCCGTGGCAAGCGGGTAGTGCTTCTCGTAGAGGGCGTTTGCGAAGATCGCGGGCGCGATAAAGTCGCGCGCGAACTCCTCGCGGGCATCGATGCCGTAGGCCGCGACCGCTCCGATCTTCTTGGCTTTGGCAAGCGCCGCCTGAAAGCCCTCCGATGGCTGCCCCACGTCGACAAGGACGCAGACCACGTCCGCGTTGTACGTGTCGGCAAGCCACCGGATCGCGATCGATGTGTCAAGGCCGCCCGAGTAGGCGAGCACGATCTTCTGGCGCGCCCCTTTGCCCTTGCCGTTCGTCTTCTTCGTTGCCTGTTGCATGTGTCCCGCCTCGGTCAGTTTTGTCCCAAAAAAGACATGTAGCCCGGTGCCAAGTGAGCTCCTGAGGGAGCCCCGTGCCCCGCTTGAAAAGGAAAGATGGCAAGCGTGAGACCGCCGCCCACCGCGTCCGCGAGTACATCGACGCGCACCCGTCGATCCGCGACGCGCTTCAGATGGACCTCATCAACCTCTCGGCCCTTGCGCGCAAGATCGTGCGCGACACGGACGTAGAAAGCGAGGACGCCGCCCTCATCGCCTGCCGGCGATACATGGTCCCGCCGGGCTACCGCGCGCGCGAGGCTGCCGTAAAGGGGATCCTGCGCAAGTCGAAGATCGAGATCCACTCGAAGGTGGCGATCATCACGGTTCGCCCTTCCTACGACATCATGAAAGAACTCGGGCGCATCACCGCGAGGTACTTCGAAGCCGGCCGCCTTTTCAGGATCGTCCAGGGCTCGCACGGCGTCACGCTGATCTGCGACGACGTGATCGTCGAGGAGATGCTCGAGATGCTCTCGCGGCGCGACATCATCCAGATGACCCGCGGCCTCGTCGAGATGAGCGTGACCTCCCC
>DATEUP010000141.1:0-7917 GCA_035283065.1 Thermoplasmatota archaeon
GGCGGCGCGCGCGGACTCGAGGTCGGCCGCCGCCGCCGCGTCCTCGACGCCCTGCCTCCGGTTTGCCTCGAGGGATCGCTCCGCCGCGGCGATGAGGTCGTGGACCCGAGGGTAGGCCTCGAGAGTAGCCTCCGCGGCGACGAGGGCTTTTTCGGCTCCGCCAAGGTCGCCGCCCGAACGGCGGCGTTCCGCCTCGTCCAGCGAAGCGGCGGCAGGCCCCGTGAATTTCCCTTCGGCGGCCAAGCGGAGGCTCTGGCCCCTCGCCGCCTCGATCCGCCCGGCAATCTTGCGGGCGTGGGAAAGGCCTCCATCAATCTCGTCGAGCGCCTTTGCCGCGCTCTCCGACTGGCCGCGCCTGAGGAGCGCGCCCGCCTCGTCGAGCGAGGCGCGCCAGTCCTTGGAGGCGCGCAGCGCGGGGTCCGAGGCCGCAAAGCGGCGCGCCGCCTCGAGGCGCGCGCCAAGCGCTCGTGCCCTCGCCCTCGACCGGCCAAACTCGGCCCAAGTCGCCGCGCCCCAGGCCGCAATGGAGATGCCGAGCGCGAGCCCCGCGAGCGAGACCACGGAGGCGCCCGGCGGCGAGGTCTTTCCCGCGTGCGACCAACGGTGGCCGGTGTCCGGCCCTTGCGCCTCGCTCTCCCCCGCGTGGAGCGCGACGAGCCGCACCCAGTCGCCCACGCGCCCCGTCGTCGGGTCGTAGCCGGTCACATTGAACCGCACCACGGATCCCTCGAGGCGGACGAGCCGGTAGGGGAACGCCAGGAATTCCGACGGGGAGATTTCCACGACGCGGCCGTCCAGGATGAGCGTCGATCCGTTGGCGACGCCCGCGTACCGGCCGCGCTCGAGCGCGTCAAAGTCCGCGGCCGTGTACACGGGGCAGTCGCAAGGCGGCGCCGGCGCGCGCGCGGGAAGAAGGACGGCGGCGGCGACGATTAGGACCCCGATTGCGAGCGGCAGGGGCCCCAGGAGTTCGCTTCGCATAAGGGGGGTGCGCCCGACGCCTAAGCGCCGGGCATTTGCATAAAGGTCGCGTGGGCCCCGCGCTACCGGGGGCGCATCTGGAGGCGCCCGAGCCCGAGGGCGGCCGCCACGCGCGAGGGGGCGCGTACGCGGGCCCCTTGGGCCGCGGCCGAACCCGAAGACACGGCGACGACGCCCGCGCCGACCGCGATGAAGAGAGAGGCCGCAGCGAACACCTGGAGGTAGGGGAAGTGCTGCGCGAGCAGCCCCCCGAGGAACGAGCCCGCAATCGAACCTGCGCCGATCGCGGCGTTGTAAAGCCCCATGACCTGCGCCTTGGCGTCGGGGGGCGCGAGCCGCGCAGCGACCACCGACCCGCCGACGTTGATGAACGCCCACGAAGCTCCGGCGAGCGCGTTGAGCCCCATGAGCAGGAGGATGAGCGCCGCCGACCCGGGCGCGAACACAAGCAGCGCGAGCGCGAAGGCGGGGTACGCGGCGATGCGGACGGCCGAGGCCGCAACAAGGATCGAGGCCGGCGAACCGCGCTCGCATCGCCTTCCGGCCGGATAGTAGAGAGCGGCCGCAAGCGCCGAGCTTGCCAGGTAGACCCAGAAGACGAGCGCCTGGGGCAGGCTGGCCTCCTCGAGCAGGAACACGGGTAGGGGCGCATTGAACACGAGGAACCCGGTGAAGAGCAGGAAAATTCCGGCGCTGTAGGCGCCGATCGGGCCCCGCCCGTGCCTGCGGAGGGACGCAAACGAGAAGGAGGGCAGGTTGTGCAGCCGCCCGAGGAAGAGGCGGCGCTTTTCGAGGATCGAGTGGCCGAGGTGCGCGAGCGCATCGATCGCGGCAGCCCGGTCGACGCGGCGGTGCCCCTCGCGGATCGAGACAGCGCCGAGGACCGCTGACGCGGCCGAAAGCGCCGCGCAGAGGGCGAACATGAGTTGAAGCGCGGGGCCCTCCCCGAGCTGCGCGGGCATCCAGAGGAACCAGACCGCGCCGAGAAGGAGCCCGCCCACGAACGCCGCGCCTGTAACTTCCGCGAAGCGCCCGATCTGGCGCGCCCACTCCGCGGTCTTGAAGTTCTCCATGATGAGAACGGAAGAGGTGGCGGCTCCGGCGGCCTGGAGGAAGCCCAGGAGCGCGTTGGCGGCAAGGTAGACCAGCAAGCTCGAGGTTAGCGCCATCAGGGGCAGGGTGACGGCAAAGGAGGCAAGCCCGACGATCACGAAGGCGCGCCGCCGGTGCAGCTTGTCCGATAGGCGGCCCCAGAAGACGGCGCCCGGCACCGCCGCGAGAGAGGCGGCGACGAACACGAGCCCGACCTCGAAGACGGACGCGTGAAGGACGATGAGCATGTAGAGGGGGATGAGCGGGGAGCTCGCGCCGTTCGCGATGTTCGCGGGGACAAAGGCAAAGAACCATCGCGGCGGCGCCGCGGGGCGCTTACGCTCAAGCGTTGGGCTCGACATCCCATCCCGCGTTGCGGAACCTGAACCTCGGCAAAATAGGTTTGGAAAGGGACGCGGGCGCCCGCGGGACGCGAGGACTTATCGCGGGGCGGGCCATGCTGGCTCACCGATGAGGGGCCGCGAGCGCAGCCGGAGTCGAGGGTCGCCAAGGCGTCAAGGCGGCGGGCCGGACCGGCCCCGGATGCGAGACCGAGACTCCAACGCACACCGGCGCCCGCGAGATCACGTCCCTGCGGGGAGGCCCCACCGCGCCGCCGAGACCACGGGTCCCTCGTTCGTCGAGGGCCGCCGCGCGGTCCTCGAAGCGCTCCGGGCGGGCGCCGAGGTGAGCCACCTGCGGGTCGCGGCGTCGGCCGAGCCCTCGCGTGTGCTGGACGAGGTGGTCGAGGAAGCGCGCCAGCGGCGCCTCTTCGTCGAGCGCGTTCCTTCGGAAGTCCTCGACGCCCTTTCGGAGACGGGGCGGCACCAAGGCGTGATCGCGGACGTGCGCTTGCCGGAGGCCCTCTCGGTCGAAGGGCTCTATGAAAAGGCCTGCCAGGGCGGGCGCGAGCCTTTCCTCGTGGTCCTCGACGGCGTGGAGGACCCGCAGAACCTCGGGGCGATCGCGCGCTCCGCGGAGGCTGCCGGCGCGCACGGGCTCATCGTCCCGATCCGGAACGCCGCGGGGATCTCGCCGGGGTCGTTGCGCGCCTCTGCAGGGGCGCTCCTGCTCCTTCCCGTGGCGGAAGCGCCGAACACCGCGCGCGCCCTCGAGTGGCTCAAAGGGAAGGGCGTATGGGTCGCCGGCGCCGACCCCGAAGGTGGCCGCCCCTACCACGAGGCGAGCCTTACGGGCCCCCTCGCTCTCGTGATCGGGGGGGAAGCGCGCGGCCTCCACCGCCTCGTGCGCGAGCGCTGCGACTTCCTCGTCTCGATCCCCCTCAAGGGGCGCGTCGAGTCCCTGAACGCTTCGGCGGCGGCGGCCATCCTCCTCTTCGAGGCAGCACGCCAGCGGCCGGGGCCTGGACAAAAACCGCACAAAAACGGCTAAATAAGCCGCGGGCGCGTGGCTTAGCGCTGGCCTGCACGCGAAACGGCTAGGGGGAACCCCAGAGACCATGCGGCGCGCAACGATGGGCTGCAAGGCGGCCGCCCTCACCCTTGCCCTCCTCGTCCCCAGCCTGCCCCCGGCCGGGGCCGCCGCCGACCCACTCGACCCCAACAACTGCCTCTATCCTCTGGGCCCCGCGGCCGAAAATGGCCGCTTCGCCGTGTTCTCGACCGGAGAGGACCCGGAGCGCGCGATTATCGACGGCTCCTTCAGCGGGTCGACCAAAACCTACCTCACCGTCGTGCCGGTCTGGGACACCCTTTACGCGGTTTACGACGGGCGCTTCCGCCTGGGCGACGGCGGTCCGGGGCAGCAGGGCGGCTCGAAGCACAACATCCACGTGAAGGCGTGGGGGCTTAAGGGGTGGAACAGCACCGTCGAGTACCCGTCCAACCAGGACGTGAAGAATGCGACGCCGGAGGGCAACAACGTCAACCCGCACGCCGCGGCGTTCAAGGACCAGCTCTGGGTTGCCTTCTCGCGCGAGTCGACCTTCAACCTCGCAACGATCGGGACGCCGATCGTCATGCGGGGACGCGCAGCCGATGGGACGTGGGGCCGGTTCCTCAACGTCACGGAGCCCCTGCCCGAGAGCCAAAACCAGATCCCGAACCTCATCCCGGTCGGCGACCGGCTGCTCATCGTGTGGGTCCACTACGACTTGGTCTCCCATATCGGCGACACGGTCATCCAGGGCCGGTTCTTCGACGGCGCGTCCTTCGGGCCCGTCTTCAACATCTCCCGTTCCGAGGACGGCTTTGCGGACAACTACTTCACGCTCGCAACCGACGGGCAGCGCGCCGCCGTCGCCTGGGTGTCCCAGGACCTCTCGCGCACGGCCGGCAGCCAGGCGCCCAAGTTCGCGCTTTTCGACGGCGCCCTCTGGCGCCCTGAGGTCGAGCTTTGGTCGCAAAACGGCGCCTTGAGCTACGCGGCGTCGGCGGGGTTCTTTGGGGGAAAGCTCTACCTCGCCTTCGACACGACCGACGAGCGCCTGAGCGTGCAGGGCGACTACGACCTCTTCCTCCGGGTCGCCGACTTGGAGACCTTGGCGCTCTCGGAGGTCGTGCCGCTTAGCGACGCGCAGGGCCTCGGCGACGACTACCAGGCAGACTTCGCCGCCTTCAACGGCCGGCTCCACCTCGTGTGGGTATCGGGCGACGACCAGGTAGCGGCCGGGCCCGACCTCGACCTCGTCTACCGGACCTTTGACGGGACGGCGTGGAGCCCGCCGCGCGACCTTACGGCCGACCAGCGCTACGAGAACGACGAGCAGATCGCCGAGTTCATCGTCCACGAGGGCGCCCTCCAGCTCTACTGGATCACGTATGTGAAGCCGCCGGGGTCCACGACGAAGGACCAGCGGGTCGCCACCCTTCTGGTCGAGCGGGGGCCGCGCTGGTGGGACGGGCTCGAGGCCTCCGTGGACTACGGGGCGCCCCCGGCTGACGGGGCAAACGTGACCGCGCGCATCACGGTGCGCAGCGCATCGGGCGCGCCCGTCGACTCCCCGTGGTTCTCGGCGCGCCTCGCGAACGGGTCGTGGCAGCGGCTCGAGGGGGCTTCGGGCAACTACTCGCTGAACTTCACCTACAACGCCTCGCTCGTCGAGCCGTTCAAGGTGCTCGCCTGCGGCAAGCCGATCAGCGTGAAGGAGGCGGCGGGCGCGCCGCCCTCGCAGGCCCCAGGCGGGACAGCCTCGCCGGCGCTCGTGGCCGCCGGCGCGCTCGGCGTGGCGGCCGCGGGGGGTCTTGTGTTCGCCTTTGCTCGTACGCGGCGTCGGGAAGAAGGTTGATCCAGCGGCGGGCCGCTTGAGGACGGAGGTGGGCCGGTGCATCGCGCGGGCGGGCCGGCGGGCGGCGCCCTCCTCACCCTCCTTGCGGCGGCAAGCACGGTCGCCTCCGCCTGCCCCTACCCCCTCGGCGAGTTCGCCGCCCGCGGGGACCTTGTCGTCTGGGACTGGGACGGTAAGGTCGAGGACCTCGAGAGCGCGATCGTTGAGGCCACTCTCGTCCACGGCCAGAAGAGCTTCGGCCAGGTCGTGAACGCGGGGGGCCGGCTCAGCCTCGTGTACGACGCGGAGGTCGAGTACCTCCTCCCGGACGGCACGGGTGAAGGGGAAACCCACAACATCCTCTACAAGGAATACAGCAACGCGACAGGGTGGGATGTGCCCATCCTGTACCTCGCCTCCGACGATGTCACCGAGGAGATTCCGGAGGGGCGCAACCTCCAGACTTTCGCGACGGCCTTCGGCGAGGAAGTCTGGACGGTCTGGGACGCCTCCGGCCGCATCCGTGAAAACGGCTCCTACATCCTCCTTCGGGGGAAAACGCCCGAGGGGTTCACCGCGACCCGGGTCGTCTCCCCCGACTGGAAGGACGCCGCCTCCAAGCAGGCGAAGATCATCACCGTGGGGGCGCGGATGTACATCGCGTTCCAGACGAACGCCTACTCGAACTCGACGGACGAGTACCGCCTTGTGGGCCGGGCCTTTGACGGCACCTCCTTGGGGCCCCTCGAGAACATCTCGGGGGCAAACGACGGGTGGTCGGACCAGGTCGTGTCGCTCGCGACGGACGGCTCGCGCGTCTTTGCCTCGTGGGTCGCGAGGAACACGACCGACTTCGCGGGGTCGGGCGACTGGGACGTTAAGGTCGCTGTGCGCGAGCCGGACGGGACTTGGGGGCCGGAAATTGCGCTCACGGACGGGGAGAAGGCCCTCTCCGAGGCCCCTTCGGCCGAGTGGTACCTCGACCGGGTCTTCGTGGCGTGGGCGACCGACGACCTTCGGGTGGACGGGGGTAGCGACACGGACATCGTGATGCAGTCCTACACGCCCCCCGCCGGTGGCGGCCCGGGGGTTTTGGGGTCGCTCCTTCGAGTGAGCACGGACGAGTTCCAGGGGACCGACGAAGCGCCCTCGCTCTTTGCGTGGAGGACGGCGGAGGGCGGGGACGGGAATCTCCACATCCAGTGGTCCTCGGACTCAACGCCAAACAGCATCCCGACAAGCGGGGGGGACAGCGACATCTACTACCGCACCTATGACGGCGCCACCTTCAGTGCTATCCAGCTCGTGTCGGACCCGTTGGACAACTGGTTCGTCGAGATCCTGCCGGGCTTCTTCACGCTCGGCGATTCCCTCTACTCGTACTTCCTCTCGAACATCTGCATGCCGGGCTGCGGCCACGAGACCGACTGGAGGCAAATGACGAAGCTCCTTGCGCGGCCGGCGCACTTCTACGACGACGTAGAGGCGCGCTACGCCGTCTACTCGGACTACCCCACGGCGCTGGCGACCGAGGCACGCATCCGGTTCTCCCACGCGGACGGCTCGCCCGCCGGCGGCGAAGGGTATTTCGCGACCCTTGCCTCCGGCGAGGTCGTGGCCTTGACGCTCACGAACGCGACGGCCCGGGTGACGCTGACGTACAACACCTCGCACGTGCTCCAGCTTGAAGCGAGCTACTGCGGCAAGGCGCTGCCGACCGTCGAGGAGGCTCCGCCTTTGCCCCCGCCCCCCCCTCGGCCCTCGCCCTTTGGCGACGTCGTCCTGCCCGCGCTCCTTGCGGCGGCGCTGCTTGGCGCCCTCGGCGCGCGCCGGCTGCGGCGCGGCTGAGTGCCCGGGTCGCCTAGTTCGGCCCGCCCACGACGCCGGCCTCGATCGAGTGGACCGGCGGCAGGTGGTCTGCGAGCGGCCCCCAGGAGTCGCCGTCGTCGCGGCTGAAGTAGACCTGGCCGGTTGTCGTGCCCACGTAGATCCCCGCGGGGTCGTTCGTGTCCGCGCGCGCGCCGTCGCGCAGCACCGTGAAGTAGGCGTCCTTCTGCGGCAGCCCCTTCGAGAGGCGCTGCCACTTCTTGCCGCCGTCCTTCGTGCGGAAGACCGCGAGCGCGCCCCCCACGGCGACGCGGTTCCAGTCGCTCTCGAGGGGCACGAGGTATGCCCACCCCTTCTTCGTGGGGTGCGCGACCACGGGGAAGCCGAAGGTCCATCGCCGCCCTTTTTCGACCTTCGTGCGGGGGAGTCCGGTCTCCGCGGCGACCCACCGGTCCGCCCCTTCGACGCGGCTGTAGACGCCCGCGTGGTTCTGCTGGTAGAGGATGCGGGGGTCCGTGGCGTCCCGCGCGATCTTGTGAGGGCAGGTGCCGATCTCGCCGTCCTTCATGACCTTGTCGGGCTCGAAGACCCCGTGGATGCCACCGTTCAGGACTTTCCAGGACTCGCCCCCGTCCTTCGTGCCGAGGATTCCCACCGAGGAGATGCCGACGACCATCTTGTCGGGGTTGCCGGGGTACGGGAGGACCGTATGCGCGCAGAGGCCCCCGTTGTCCTGGCAGTCCGTGGAGGGCCTCAACGCCCGGCCCGGGCGCAAGGACTGGCAGCCGGGC
>DATEUP010000142.1:0-2420 GCA_035283065.1 Thermoplasmatota archaeon
GTACGCTCGACGAGCGGTACAAGACCTGGAGCCAGGCCGCGCGCAAGCACGGGATGCCCGAAGGGATCGTCGCACCGATGGCCGGCCATTACCGGGCGCTCTCCGCGATGGGCGCCGACCAGCCCGAAGTCGAAGCCCTCCACGACGGCGACCGGATCGAGGCGGGCCCGCTCGTCCTTGAAGCCCTGCACCTGCCGGGGCACACGGCCGGCTCCGTCGCGTTCCTCGCGCGCGCGGAGCGCCTGCTCTTTTCCGGGGACAGCGTCTTGCCGGGCATTACCCCGAACCCCTTCTTCGAAGGCCTCTTCGAGGAGGCCTCGGGCCCCGGGCCCTTCCTCGAATCGATGAAAAGGCTGAGGGCTCTTCCCGTAGACTTCGTGCTGCCCGGCCACGGCGAGCCGCTCACCGGGCTCGCTAAGGTCGTGGACCTCTACGAGCGCCACCACCGCGAGCGGCGCGACGCGATCCTCGCCGTCCTGCGGGCCAGGGGGTCGGCCTCGGGGTTCGAGGTTGTCGAGGCGCTCTTCCCCGGGGTCACGCGGATCGACCAATGGCTCGCGATGGCCGAGGTCCTCGGGCACTTGCAGCACCTCACGGCGCTTGGAAAGGTCGACGAGGAGCAGGTGCGCGGGCGTCTCGTTTGGCGCGCCCGGTGAGGCTGAAAGCCCTTCAAACATCCGGCGCGGTCGGCGTCCCGTAGAGCGAGGCGTTCGCCCCTACAAAAACCGCGAGCGGAGCGAGGAAGAGGAGCGCCGCCGCACCAAGCGAAAGCGGGGGCACGAGGACCACGAGGAGGAGCAGGATCGCGAGGACCTCGTGGAGGGAGAAATAGGCGAGCATCCGCCTCCGCTCCGGCACGGCGATCCCGCGGCCGTAGTAGCGGGTCATCAAGACCACGAGGCCGAAGAGGAAAAGGACGCGCAGGTAGTTGACGTTGGGGTCGCCGGAGGCGAAGGGCCCAAGGACGGCGACGAGCCCCACGGCGAGCCAGAGCGCGTGGACGGGGACCTGCGCGAAGTACACGAGCCCGTCGGGGCTGTCGTACTTGGCCCCGCGCGCGCGCAGCGCAAGGACAAGCGTCCGTTTGCCGCCCGCGAGGTCGCTCGCGTGGTCCTTGAAGCCCCCCTCGAACGCGTTGTTGAAGAAGAGCTGGAGCCCCGCGAGCAGGGCGACGGCAAGGACGGGAGGCGAGACCATGGCTTCGAAACCCGAGAGGGTCGAGGCTCCGAAGAGGACGAGGAGCGCGATGGACGCCGCGAGGAAGAGGTCGCCCCCGACAATGTCCTTCCCGCGCTCGTTGTAGAGGTCGGCGAGCAGGATCGAAAGGAGGGCGAACCAGAGGGGCGCATGGTCGGGGGCGCCGGAGAGCAGCATGGCGGCCGCGAGGTAGCCTACCGCCCCTGCGAGCATGACCGCGACGGCCACAGGGATCGAGGCGGCGCCCGAGGGCAGCGGCTTGGGGCGGCGGTAGGAGGCGCGCGCATCGACCTCGAGGTCGGCGATCTCGTTTTGCACGAACCCGAAGACATGGGCAAAGAAGCCGGCCGCTACGAGGAGCAGGACGGCATAGAGGTCGCCAAGCGCCGGCTCGACCCCGGGGCCCGAAGCGGAGGCCGCCGCGATGTACCCGTAGACCGGGACGGTCGCGGTTACGCCGGCCGTCTGAACGCGCGCAAGGCGCAGGTACGCCCCCGCGCTCATACGGCGCCCCGAAGGGGGCCCCGCCATAAGGCCATCGCCTCACCCAGGGGGCACGGGCCGCGTTTACTTGCCTCCCGCATACGTTTATAGAGGGGGGCTCCGCGTTGTTCCAAGGAACATGGGCCGAAAAATCTGGCTCAAGATCAGCCGCGACGACCCCTCGGTCACCCTAACCCAGGTGGCCGAGAAGATCGAGGACATCCAGCGGCGCCACCCCGACCTTGAGGTCTTCTTCGACGGGGACGAGTTCGCGATCTGCTCTGTGCCGCGCCGCGGTTGAAGGGCGCCTTGTCTTCCACGGCGGGCGCAAGGGCCGGCGCCCGGGAAAGGGCCGCGCGCCTCAGCTCGCTTCGCTTTCGGCCGCCTCGTCCGCCTTGGCCGCCGTGGGAGCGCGCTTCACCGTCACGCGCTTCGGGAAGAAGCGCAGGAGGATGATGTCGCCCACGCTGGACACCCAGCGGAACGGCACGGCGATGTTGCGCGAGTCTTCGACGAGCAGCGGGTTCGTGTCCGTGATGAAGAGGCCGTCCACGCGGCAGCCGTCGATGTCCACAATCAGGTTGTTCACGTTGCCAAGGAAGACGCCCCTGTTCGTGTAAACCTGCACGCCGATGAGTTCCGAAACTTCTTCGAGCAATGCGCCCACCCCAACAGTCTGACGCGCCGCCGATGCGGGGGCGCTCTTTTATAAATATCGGGGGCGGGCCGGCGCGCCCCTC
>DATEUP010000143.1:0-4784 GCA_035283065.1 Thermoplasmatota archaeon
CGAGGCCCGGTCACGGTCGCAGCGCTTCGCCTGGCCCAAGGTCGCCTGGGAGATGGAGGCCGCCCTCGGGGAAGTTGCCGGCCCCTGACGGCCCCTCCGAAGGCCGCCGGACAACGTTTATGCGCCTCAAGGCCCCTGGCCGCCTGCTTCGGCGCTCGCGGGAGGCCCCCAACTTTGACAAGCCTGACCCGCGGCCCCGTCACAATCCATGAGTTCGAAGAGCTCGACCTCAAGAACGCCATGCTGATCGAGGCCTTCCCCACGATCGGGCTCGTCTCCACGATTGCGGCGTCCTACCTCGTCTCCGAGCTCAAGCTCAAGCTCAAGGGCACCGTGACCGCCCCGTGGCTCCCGCCCGTCGCCGTCGTCTATGGCGGGCGCGCGCTGCCCCCCGTGCGCCTCTACGGGGGCGAGAAGGTCTGCGGGATCGACGGGACGTGCGACCAGGTGTTCATCCTGATGTCGGAGTTCCCGGTCCCCGACGCCGGCGTCTTCCCGATGGCCGACATCCTCCTCGAGTGGGCGCAGGCGCACGGCTGCCGGGACCTCGTCTCCCTCGAGGGCCTGCCGAAGGACGCGCCCTCGAAGGACACGGAGCCCGAGAAGGCCGTTGCCTCGCCGCCCTCCGCCGTCTGGGGCATCGGCGCGACCGAACGCGCGCGCGCGATGCTGAAGCGCGAGAAGGTCGCCGAGATGGACGCCGGCGTCATCACGGGCGTCTCTGGCGTGCTCCTGTGGCTCGCCGAGCAGCGCAAGGTCGACGCGACGTGCCTGCTTGCCGAGGCCTTCAAGGAGTTCCCCGACGCGCGCGCGGCGGCAGCCCTCCTCCATGTCGTCGACCAGCTGCTCAAGGTGATCGACGTGAACCTCGGGCCGCTCCTCAAGCAGGCCGAGGAGCTCGAGCACCAGATCAAGCGCGCGGTCGCCGCCGCCATGGACGCATCCCAGTCGCGCGTGGCACCTGCGGGCTCGGGGCCATCCGCGGGGATGTACTACTGAAGATGAGCGGTGGCTTTTTCCCCGCAACCCCCCCTTGCCACGCGGGGCCCCCCTCTGGACGCCTTGACCACTGACCCCATCATCCGCCTCTCCAACGTGCACAAGGTCTACCTCACCGGCACCTCGCCCGTGCGCGCGCTCGCGGGCGTCACCCTCGACATCCCCAAGGGGGCATTCCTTGCCGTCATGGGGCCCTCCGGGTGCGGCAAGTCGACCCTCCTCAACGTGATCGGCGCCGTCGACACGCCCTCCGAAGGGTCGGTCTCGGTGAAGGGCACCCAGGTGCTCACGCTGTCGGACGACGAGCTCTCGGACTTCCGGCGCGACACGATCGGGTTCGTCTACCAGTTCTACAACCTGATCCCGTCCCTTACCGCCGCCGAGAACATCGAGCTCCCCCTCTCCTTTGCCGGCGTGAACGGCGGCACGCGCGCCGCGCGCGTGGCCGAGCTCCTCAAGATGGTCCACCTTGAGGACCGCGCGGACCACACGCCCTCCCTCCTTTCCGGCGGCGAGCAGCAGCGCGTCGCGATCGCGCGCTGCCTTGCCAACAACCCCGACATCATCCTGCTCGACGAGCCGACAGGCGACCTCGACCGCGCAAACGGCCGCGCGATCATGGAGCTCCTCTCCTCGCTCAACCGGTCCGGGGGCAAGACGCTTGTGATGGTGACCCACGACCCCTCCGTCGCGGCGTACGCGAACTTGGTCCTCGACATGGAGGACGGCAAGATCGTCGGGAGCCACGGGCCCTCAGAGGTGCGCGCTTGATCCGGCGGTACGTCGCCAAGCGCCTCCTCGAGTCGAAGGTGCGCACGGCCATCACGCTCCTTGCGGTCGTGTCGACTGTGGGGGTCACCGTCCTCATCGGGGTCCTCTTTGGCAGCGGCCAGCAGTCTTTCACGGGCTTCTTCACCGAGCGGGCCGACTACGACTTCATGGTCGTCGCCCAAGGCAACGGGTCGCAGGCGCGGCCCTTCTTCAACACCTCGGACGTCCTGGGAGCCACAGAGCGGCCGGAGGTCGAGGGCGCCTTCCCCCTCATTACGACGCTTGTGGCCTCGAACCACACGAGGGACGGGAATTTCTCGCTTCTCCCCCTCTTTGGGGTCGACGCGGACTACTCGCGCGGCCAGGTGCGCTCCCTCGTTGGGGACTACACCCTCAACGAGACCTCGGTCGTCCTCTCCGGGGCCGCCGCGCGCCGCCTCAACGCCTCTGTGAACGACACGCTGCCTTTCTTCTACTTTGAGGGCGCCGTCGACGTGGCGAACTTCAACCCGTCGGACCTCTTCACGCCTGAGGTCCTCGCGCTCGTGCGCACCGCGAACTTCACGGTCGCCGGCATCATCGAGGTCGACGGCCGGTACCCGGGGGGCGTGAGCCTCTATGCCGTGCGGGGCTACGGGCCGACCGCCGCCATGCTGAACGTCACGGGCAGGGCCACCCAGGTTCTCGTCCTTGTCGACGAGTCCCTCTACGACATCACGGACACCACGGACCCCTCAAGGCGTGCAACCGCGTTTGGTGCGACGCTGGCCACGGAAATCGGCCCCTCGTTCCGGGTCGAGGCGGTGAAGGCCGTGGCGCTCGCCAACGCCGTCGAGGCCGCGCGCGGCACGGCGCTCATCGGCCAGATGTTCGCCGTCGTGTTCCCGGCGATCACGGGGATCCTCGTCGCGGGCACGCTCAACCTCTCCGTCGAGGAGAAGGCCCGTGACCTTGCCGTCATGCGGCTCATCGGGGCGCGACGGCGCGCGGTCGGCAGCGTGCTGCTTTGGGAGGCCGGGCTCATGCTCGCGGTCGGCGTCCCCCTCGGGCTCTTGCTCGGCCTCTTTGCGCCCGCGCTCATCGTGGGGGGCTTCTTCGAGGGCGACCAGGCGGTCTCGGTCTCCTTCTCGACCGTCTCGACGCAGGTCGCAATCGCGCTTGGCGTCACGGGCGCCTTCCTCGTCATCCCGCTGCGCCGCGCGCTTGCGGCCACTCCGGCCGAGGCCGTCTACCAGGTCCGGTCCCAGGGCGAGTTCCGCTTCGTCGAGCACAAGGGCGTCGACATCCGCCTCGTCCTTGCCGGCGCCGTCCTCTTCTTCGCGATCCTCTATGCGACCTTCGCGGTCCCCTACATCCTCGTGTTCAACCAGGACCAGTTCATCCAGTTTTTCATGGGGTCGACGCTCGTCCTGATCGCCTCCCTTGGCGTCGCGCTCCTCTGGGCCGCGCCCCCCCTCGAGGAGGCTGTCGTGCGGCTCCTGCGCCCCCTCACGCCGCGCTTCAACACCCTAACGGTCGCCTCGATCCGGCGGAACATCCGGCGCAACGCTTCGACGAACCTGATCTTCGCCCTCATCGTCGGGATCATGCTCTTTTTCGCGTCCTTCTTCTCGGGGATCATCTCCTCCGTCGAGGTCAACGCCGACTACTCCGTGGGTTCCGACGTCCGCCTCGTGTCCTTCGATTCGTTTTCCCCCGCATTCGTGGAGACGGTCGCGGCGACCCCCAACGTCTCGGCCCTCGCCCTTCGCCCCGTCTCGGCCTTCGGCGCGGCCACGAACCTCGTCCTTAGCCTCGGCTCGAATGTCGGGGTCATCGGGCTCGACCCGAACCTCACGCGCGTCATCTTCCACGGGCCCCGCGACGTCGTCGAAGGGGACATCGCCGCCCTTGGCACCCTCGACAACCACTCGCTCGTCATGTCGGCGATCACCGCGCAGGACCTCAAGGTCCATGTCGGCGACTCCGTCGCCCTCGAGCGCGGCGCCCACCGCGACTTCTTCGACGTCGCCCTGATCCTGCGCTCGCTGCCGGGGTTCCTCGAGTCCTTCCAGGACCAGTTCACTTTCGGCGCGAACCCCGGCGTGTTCGTGTCATGGGAGCGCTACCTCGAGTTTGCCGACGCCAACGACTCCACCGTGCGCTACTCGGACATCTACATCGAGGCGGCCGAAGGCGCCGACACCGCGCGCATGGCCCACGACTTCCAGGACTTCTACGGCCTCTTCGTCGACTTCTCCCCGATCTCGCGCGACGAGGTCGTCGCGGAGGCCCGCACGTTCATCGCGTTCCTCTCGTTCGTCTCCGAGGTCATCCTCCTCGTCCTTGTCCTCATCGCCGTCTTCTCGCTCACCGTGAACCTCTACGCCTCCGTGAAGGAGCGCGCCTTCGAGATCGGCGTCGTGCGCTCCCTGGGGCTGCGCCGCCGCGGCGTCCTCGGGGCGACCCTCATGGAAGGCCTCTCGATCGCCTTCGTGTCGGCGTTCATCGGCGTGCTCGTGGGCGTCCTCATCTCCTTCTTCGTGATCTTCTTCTTCAACATCTTCTCCCCCATCGACCTCGCCTACGAGCTCCCGAAGGACATCCTGCTTGTCTTGATCGCCGCGACAGGCGTCTTCGCCACCCTCGGGTCCCTGGGGCCTGCACGTTCAGTCGCCCGCCGGCCCCTCATCGCGCTCCTCAGGAAGATCGAGTGAGCGGCCCGTTGTCGTGGTCCCGGCGACAGAATCATTTTTATTGCCAGCGCCCCCTTGACACGAGCGGGGCCAAGCACGTCTCGCACGAGCGCACGCGGGGAGGATGCAAGCACGCTGTCGTTTTCCCCGCCGCCTGAGCAGAACGAGGTTGCAAGGCTCAAGGAGATCGCCCGCGAGCTGCGCCGCGACATCGTGACGATGGTCCACGGCGCGGGCTCGGGGCACTGCGGCGGCTCGATGTCGGCCACGGAGGTCATCGTCTCCCTGTACTTCGGGGGCGCGCTGCGCTACGACCCCAAGAACCCGAAATGGCCCGAG
>DATEUP010000144.1:0-3624 GCA_035283065.1 Thermoplasmatota archaeon
CAAGGCCCCTCAAGCGCCCTCAAGGAGGCGCCGCCGCCACTTTCCGGCGCGCCGCCGCGGAACCTCGTGAGCCAGCGCCTGCGCGAAAAGGCCCTGGAGAACATCCTCCGTGAGGTCGAGCGCCACCTCTCAAACAAGGACGTCGCGGTCCCGAAGCGCGAGGAGCTTGCCCGGCGGCTCGAGGAGCTCCGCAAGGGGTCCATCGATGTCCGCACAAAGACCGAGCGCGCCTGGCAGCTGCTCGAGGTCGTCGAACGCAACCTCCACGCCTCCGCCCGCGACAAACCCCCCAAGGACTGACCTCGGGCCTTCCCGCCTTCGTGGGACGCGCCACGACCCTGATATACGTGGGCGCCGAGCCCCGGGTGTGCGCCACCCGATGCGGCTTCGGAAGACCCCTGGCGAGAAGCGGCGCAGCGCGCGCCTGAAGACCCTCCCGCCGCTTGCCATCGAGTTCTCCCGCCTCATGGCCGAGGTCTTTGGGCAGGGCGGCACGGCGCTTACCCCCGACGAGTCCAAGGCCCTTCGCAAACGCGCGGCCAAGGTCGCCACCCTCATCCTCAACGACATGGAGGAACTGCGCTGGGACCAGGGCGTCTCCCCGCCGATGCGCCAGCTCCTCGAGTCCACGCGCCGCAAGATGCTCACGGACAAGCGCATCAAGGGGCTCCTCAAGGAGGAGGGCGTCCTGCCCGCCTCCGCGTGACCCGAAAGGCCCCCCGGAAACCCCCTTTCCAAGGGCGCTGGCCCACGTTGAGGCTTAAATAGCCCCATCCGGATGCCCGCGCCTTGAACATGGGGGCCAAACCGCTTGGACGCAGAACTCGAGAGCCGCATCAAGCAAATCTGCTTCCAACTTGAGGAACTCAACAAGGACACCTCGATCCCCCGAAACATCCGCCGCATGGCCAAGGAATCCAAGGACTTCCTGCTCGACGAGAAGAAGCAGATGGACGTGCGCGCGGCGATGGCGATCTCGAACCTCGACAAGATGGTGAACGACCCGAACATCCCCCTCCACGGTCGCCCCCAGCTCTATTGGATCATGAGCCAGCTCGAGACGATGAAGTAGGCCGCAGGGCCCGCCAGGGCTTTCAAGCGGGCGGCTTGCCGAGCGAGACTTCGACGCGGAAGACCGCGCCCGCTTTGCCGTCTGTCCGGTTTTCGACGCGGACCTTCCCGCCCGAGATTTCCACGAGCTTCGCGACAATGGCAAGGCCGAGCCCGTGTCCCTCCTGGGCACCCTTCTCGGCCCCAAGGCGCTCGAACGCGCGGAAGAGAAGGTCGGCCCTCTCCGGGGGGATCCCCTCGCCGGTATCGGCCACGGTGAGCACCGCGCGCCCGTCCACCGCCGCAAGGCTTGCCGTGACCGTTCCGCCGGGCGGCGTGTACTTGACGGCGTTGTCGACGAGGTTGCGGGGGACCGAATCAAAGCCCGGCGCCGCCTTCACCCAGACCCCCTCCAGGAGCGCCATTTCGAGCCTCACCTGCTTCGCTTCGGCGGTCGGGCGCAGGAGGTCGGCCGCCTGGCGCACGAGGCGCGTGAGGTCGATTTCAACAAGGCCCGGCCCCCCGTCCCCGACGGCCGCAAGCCGGGACAGGGCCCGCGCGTTGCCCATCATGAGCTGCATCCCGACAATCGCCTGGGACATCTTCTCGAGGTCGGCGCGGACGGCTTGCACCTGCGCGCTCGATTCGGCGGCCGACAGCCGCATCCTGCCGAGGTCGATGTACCCCTGGACAACCGTAAGGGGGGCCTTGAGGTCGTGGCCGAGCATCCGGATCACGAGGTCGAGGACATCGCGTGAGCGCGTGGTGGCGGCCTCCAGCGCGCGCCGGTCCGTCTCGTCGCGCAGCATCACGAGTGCGGCCTCGGCCTCGTCCTTCGTGTCCCGGCGGCCCAGGGGCAGCACGCGGACCGTGCACGTTCGCTTCATCGGGCCGACGCCTTCGAGGACCCCCGAATACGCCTCCTGGCGGCCACGCAGGACGGCGAGGCCCGCTCGGTGCATCAGTTCGGCTTTTTCGCGGGAGACACCCGCGTGTTCGAGCAACGCTGGGAGTTCGGGCACGTCGGTGGACCCTTCGGGGACGCCGAGGATCTGGCGCGCGCGCGGGTTCAAGGAAACCGGCTGGCCCCTCGAATCGACGATGACGATCGCCTCGTCGATGGATTCCACGATTGCGTGAAAGGTCGCCTGGGCCGACGGCGCAAAGCGCCCCGTGTAAACCACCCACGCGAGCATCGTGATTTCCAAGCCAAACGAGAGAGTGACTACGTCGAGGCCTCCCACGCTCGGAAGGCCGGCGGCCACCGCGCTGCCGCCGATGGCAAAGGGAAGCGCGATGCTAAGGGCGAGTGCGGCGGCAGGGCGGCGCTCCTCCGGTCGGCCCCGAAGGGCCAAGAAGGCCTGCCACCCGATCGCCGGAAACAAGGCGGCGACGAGGACCCCTTGAAGGGGCCAGAAGAGGGGCCCGTAGACGTTCCCGGTTCCACCGGAATGGGACCCAAGCGCCTCGAACAAGATCTTTGTCGGTGTGAGGACCGAAAAGAGGACTCCAACGACGTAGGTCGCTGCGACGCCCTGGGAAAGGAGCCCGTGCCTGAGGGGCCGGGGATAGGCAAAGGCCACATGGACCATTGCCGGGATCGAAAGGCCAATCCCGATGTAGGAAGCCCGCAGGAACTGGCCTTTCAACTCGAGGTCGCCCCAGGCCTCGGCAAGGTGCGCTGCCGCGTCGGAGCCGGCGAAGACCGAGACCGCGCCGAAGAAGACGGTAAGGGGAAACCAGAGGCGAGTGCCTCGCAGGCGCGCCGTGAGGACCATCCCAAGGGCGACAGCAAGCGCAAGGACTGCGAGGTCCGCGCCGACCTCCAAGGCGAGGGCCATGTCGACCAAGGTTGCAGGCCCCTTTGTGGAGCCCCGTTCGCGTTGCGGGGTATAAGGTCTCGGCGCCCCGAATCGGCCGGCGCGCATGCCTCCCGGCGGAGGCTACCGGTCCAGGACCTCCGTTGTCCCCGACAGTACCTCGAGGTAGCGCTGGCGCCCGTTCTTCTCCACAAGGAGCCCGGCGCCGACGTCGAGGACTAGCGCGAGCACGAACACCTTCGAGACCTCGCGCACCAAGAGGCGCGAGAGGTCCACCTTCGAGCCGACGCCGACGACGCGCAGCCCCAGGAGCCACTTGCCGGGGGTCTGGCCGCGGAAGAACTCGAAGAGGACGGTGTAGAGGTAGAGCGCAAGACCGCCCGCGGCGCCAAGCTCGAGGGCGCGCAGGGGCAGGGGGCCCAGTGAAAGGGCGAAAAGGGCCACCCCGACGACCGCGCCGTCCAAGATCACGGCCGCCAGGCGCCGGATCCAGAATTCCTGGGCCCCGAGGTCCTTGGCGAGGCTCTCGAGCCCGGAGGTCGCCGACAAGGTGGCCGCCCGCCGACTCGATTGCGGGGGGCGATTATGAAGGCGATGTGTGGGGCCTCCGGGGGCAACTCGGCGGCAACCGCTATTGGCAGGGGGAAGAAAAAAGGAGAAGCCGGGGGGCCGCGAGGCCCCCCGGGAATTCTGCCGCGCCCTGGGCTCACTCGACTTCCTTGCGCCGCGTGAGCGCCATCACGAGCACCGCGAG
>DATEUP010000145.1:0-3686 GCA_035283065.1 Thermoplasmatota archaeon
CGTCGACTCGCGAGCCGACCCCCTTTTCGCGCTGTGCGAACGGCTCTGCGCCGAGCTTGCCCCCGGCCGCGCTCGCGCGGTGGCCACCGAGGACTTCCCCGTGACCGCAAGGGCCTCGGGCAAGTGCGCCGCGCAGGTGCGCGGGCTGCGTGAAGTGAGCCCCATCAGCCAAGTCCTCGCATTTGCCGACGACGACATCACGCCGCCTCCCGAATGGCTCTCGCGCCTCGTGACGCCGCTCGGCGACGACAAAGTGGCGGTCACGACCGCCTACCGCTGGTACGTCTCGAGCGGCGGCGGGCTGGCCTCGCACATCCGCTCCGCTTGGAGCCAGACGGGGCTGCACATCATGTTCGACCCCAAGTGGAACTTCGCTTGGGGCGGTGGGATGGCCATGCGCCGCGAGGACTTCGACAAGTGGCAGGTCGCGAAAGGCTGGGAGAATGCGATCTCCGACGACTACGTGGTCACGATCAGCGCCAAGAAGGACGGCCGCGCGATCACGTTCGTTCCCCTCGCGCTCGCGCCGTCCCGCGAGAGCGTCACCTTCAGCCAGCTGCTCGAATGGTGCCGCCGCCAGACGTTCATGACGCGGATCTATGACCCGCACCTCTGGAAGTTCGCGCTCGCCCCCTACCTCCTGTTCAACGGCACCATGGTTCTCGGGTTTGCCGTGCTGCTTGCGGCCGCCGTCGGCGTCGCGATTCCGTTTTGGGCCCTTCTCGCCGCCGCAGCCTTTGCGATGCACTTTCCGCTCAACCTCGTCAAGAACGCCGTGTACTACCGCGGCATCTCGGTCATGCTGCCCCAGCGCGCCAGCGAGCTGCGCTCGCTCTTCGGCGCGTACCTCATCGGCGGCTCGCTTTCGCCCTTCGTGATGATCTGGGCCCTCCTCACGACTCGCGACCTGCGACACATCGAGTGGCGCGGGCGCAAGTACGAGGTGAACGGCCCTCTGGACGTGCGGCCGCTCTAGAGGGGCGCGCCCGTTCAGTCCTTCTGGACCGGGCCGCCCTTCGGCCCGCCGGCCTCGTAGCGGTGCTGGGTAAGCATGTTCCCGACGACCCACCACAGGACCGCGATCCCGATCAGGGTCGTGAGCGTGCCCATCGCCGCGTCCACATCGGTCTGCGACGCCGCGGCTTGCCCCGTGGCGAGGGCGAGGATCGCCGTGCCTGCCGCCAAGACGTGCGCGCCCTTCATCCGGCCCAACGCGACCCGGATTGGGCAGGCGGTAAAAAAGCTTCAGCCGCCGGAGCGGGCGCGGCGCTCGGCGGTGCCGGCTTTAACTACCTCCGCGAGCGTGCCGCAAGCGTGACGGACCCGACGGGGCACTCCTACCTGCTCCAGCGGGCCCGCGCGCAGGCGCTTGCGGCGGTCCAGGCGGCGGCCGAACAAGCGGGCGGAGCCTTCGAAGGGCAGCCCGCCCGCCCGCCCGAGGGGATGGGCGAGTTCGCCTTTGCTTGCCACCCTATGGCCAAGAAACTGCGGAAAGCCCCGCTCGAGATTGCCAAGGAGCTCAAGGCCTCACTCGTCGTCCCGGCGGGCCTCTCCTTCGAGGCCGTGGGTCCCTACGTGAATGCCTCCGTCACGGCCGAGGCCCTTGCCAAGACGGGGCTCACAGAAATCCTCGAGGCGGGCCACACCTACGGGGCGATGCCGAGGACAGCCACCCGCGTCCTTGTCGAGCACACGAGCGCGAACCCCAACGGCCCCCTCCACGTCGGCCGCGCCCGAAACCCGATCATCGGAGACAGCCTCGCGCGGCTCCTCCGCCGCGCCGGGCACACCGTCGAAGCCGAGTTCTTCGTGAACGATGTGGGCAAGCAGCTCGTGACCCTCGCCTGGGGCGTCAACAACCTCGCTGACAGGGACCTCCTCGAACTGCCCGCGCGCCTCGAGGCGGCCGGGGTGAAGGAGGACGAGGTCGCGCCCCTCCGCAACCTCGCGACCCAGGGCACCGAGCGCGGGAAGGAAGACCACGCGCTCGTGCGCTTTTACCAGGCGGCCACCGCGCTTGCCAAGGTCGACCCCAAGGTCGAGGCAGCGATCGTCCGGGATGTCCAGGCGATCGAGCGGGGCGACCCAGAGGCGCTCGCGCGCGTGAACGGCGCCTGCAACCGCGTCCTTGAGGGGATGCGCCTCTCCCTCGAGCGGCTCGGCGCGCGCTTTGAAACCTTCACCTATGAGTCCCGCTTCATCGTCGACGGGTCGGTCGCTAAGGTCGTCGAGGCCCTCAAGGCGCTGCCGGAGTCGAAACGCGAGGACGGGGCCTTCCACATCGACCTCGCGGCCTTCGGCATCGAAGGCCGCAGCGCGAAGTACGTTTTCTTGCGCGCCGACGGCACGACCCTCTACGCGACGCGCGATGTCGCCTACCACCTGGACAAGGCGAGCCGCTGCGACCGCGGAATCAACGTGCTCGGCGAGGACCAGAAACTCGAGTCGAAGCAGGTCGAGGCCGCGCTGGCGCTGCTTAAATCACCCTTCCGCCCCGAGCCTCTTTTCTACTCGTTCGTTTCGCTGCCGGAGGGCAAGATGTCGACCCGGCGCGGCCGCGTCGTCACGATCGACGACCTCCTCGACGAGGCCGTCGAGCGGGCGACAGCCGAGGTCGAGAAGCGACGGCCCGACCTGTCGCCCAGCGAGCGCGCGAAGATCGCCGAGGCCGTCGGCGTCGGGGCCGTGCGCTACAACATCGTTCGCGTCCAGCCCGAGAAGTCCATCGTGTTCCGGTGGGAGGAGGCCCTGAACTTCGAGGGCAACTCCGCGCCCTTTGTCCAGTACGCCCACGCCCGCGCCTGCAGCATCCTCCGCAAGGCAGCCCGCGAGGAGCTCATCGACTCGCCCTCGCTTGCCGCCTCGCAGGTCGCCGACGGAACCGCGCTCGCGTCCGACCAGGCGACCGTGAGGCTCCTGCGCGTCCTTGCGCGCCTCCCGCTCGTCATCGAGGAGGCTGCCGAGGCCGTGCGCCCCCACCACTTGGCGGCCTACGCCCAAGAAACCGCTTCCGCGTTCAACGAGTTCTACCGGGACGTGCCGGTCATCGGCTCCGGTGAAGCCGAGGCGCCGCGCCTTGCCGTTGTGGCCGGCGCGCGCGCCACCCTCGCCTCCGCCCTCGAGATCCTCGGCATCCCCGCGCTGCGTGAGATGTAAGGGTGGGGTAAACCCTCAAAGGCCCCCGACCCCCTTTCGCGCCCCGTGCGCGTCGCGGTCCTCGGTGCCGGCGCCGTCGGCGGATTCGTTGGCGCCAAGCTCTCGCGGCGGGCCGAAGTAGTCCTCATAGGGCGCGGTCGTCACCTGGCCTCCATCCGGCGCTCGGGGCTCCGGATCGAAGGCCTCTCCGCACGTCCCTTTCGGCTGGAGGCGACGGCCGATGTCGGGGCCGCCGCGGACGCGGACCTCATCATCCTCACGACGAAGGCCTATGACACGGCGCCGGCTGCGCGGCAGCTTCGCGAAGTTCGGGTGCGCTGCCCCCTGCTCTCGCTCCAGAACGGCCTCACGAACCTGTCCGTGCTCCGCCGGACCCTCCCTTCGAACGCCCTGCTCGGCGGCTCGATCGTCCTCGGCGTCACTCGCGTGGGCGCCGGCCGGCTCCGGTATGCGGGCGGCGGCCGCGCCGTCCTGGGCGGCGCGACCGATGGCGCTGCGCTGGCACGCCGGACCGCCGCGCTGCTCACGCA
>DATEUP010000146.1:0-7298 GCA_035283065.1 Thermoplasmatota archaeon
GGGCGCCGAGGATGTCCTCGACCCGCCGGCGTCGCTCGAGGGCGTGCTTGTCCTTTCCCAGGAAACCGGCGGCCCCCAGGTCCTTGCAGAGGGGGCCCGGGGTGTCGAGCTGCTCAAGATCTCGCTCTCGGCGACTGGGCGCGGCGCGCGGGTAGGTTCCCTCGAGGTCGTCCCCTCAGGGCCCGCGGATTTTTCGGCCCTCGAAAGTGCAAGGCTCGTGCTTCCGGACGGCCGAAGCCTCGACGCGGTTTCCCAGTCGCCGGGCGCTCTTGCCTTCGAGGTCGATCCGCCCCTCGGGGTCGAGGCCGGTTCGCCTTCAGAAGTTCGGCTCCTTGTCGACGTGGCGGCGGGCCGGGCCTTCACGCCCCTCGCGGGGCAGGCTTTTGGCGCTCGGCTAGCAGGCGCGGGGACCGGTGAGGCGCCGCCGCTCCTCTTGATCCGGCCGCGCGAGCTTGCCCCCGCCGCGTACCTCGGTTTCGTCGCGGCCGCCCCCGTGGTTGATGGCGCATTCGGCGAGTGGAGGCTTGCAGGCGCGGCCGAGGACCCGGCCGACCCCGAGACGCTCCCGGGCGAGGACCTAATCGGCGTGCGCGCGATGACGAGCGGGCATTCTGGCGCGTTTTTTGCCGAAACGCGCGGCGCGATCCTTGAAGGCCCCGCCCTCCGCGAGATGCCCCAACTTGTCGAGATGCCCGCCGAGGCTCAAGGTCCAGCCGCGGCTGGCGGCATTGCGCTTCCGCCCGCGCCTCGGGAAGAACCCTCCCCGCTTTCCACCGACGACCGCCTCCTCGTCTACTTCGACGCGGACGGCGACTCGTCGACGGGGTTCCGACCGGCACGCGATGTGCCGATTGGCGCGGAGTTCGTGGTCGAGGTGGCCGGACGCTTCTCCCTTGCCGCCCGGAGCCAGCTCCTGGAATTTGCGGGCTCCTCACCCTTCGAGTCGCGCTGGGTGGCGCGAGGGCACCTCAAGGCTGCCGCGCAGGGGTCGGCACTCGAGGGGGAAATCCCCGAAGAGGTCATCCGCGCGACCGGCAGCGCGCGGGCCTTTTTCCAGACCGTCGCGTGGACAGGGCGGACCGGCGACTTGTCCGACGCGCTCCAGGACGTGGCCCTCGAGCCAGCGAGCCCTGAGAACCTCTTGCAGTTCCGAGCCGTGACCTTCGACCCGCTGCGGGGGCCTGCGCCCATACGGGAGTCGCTGCGCCTTGAGGCGCCCAACGGGTACTGGGTCGTCCAGCTCAAGGCGGCGCCGACTTCCGCGGTGCTTGGGGCGCTTGAAAGCGCCGGCGCGACACTCTACGGCTACGTGCACTCGAACGCGTACCTCGCGGCCATGGACCTTCCCGAGGCCGAGGTCGTGCGTTCGATGGATGAGGTCCGGTGGGTCGGCGTCTACGAGCCCGCTTTCAAGTTCCCCGTGGACCCGGCGGCGTGGGGCGACGGGTCGCTCACCTTGCTCGCGCTCCTCTTCACGAGGCCGCGGGACCTCGAGGACCAGGTCGAAGGCGTGGGAGGCGAGGTCCTCTCCGCGACGGACTCGTCCTTGCGCGTTCGCATCGACGGCCGCGACCTCGAAGCCTTCGCGCGGCTCCCCTCGATCCAATATATCGACCTCGAGAACCAGCGTGTGCCGCTCAACGATGTAGCGCGTGCGCTGCAGGGCGTCAACCTGACGTATTCCAGGGACAGCCTGGACGGCTCGAACATCGTCGTTGGCATCAGCGATACGGGGATCGACTTCACGCACCCCGCCTTCGACGACACGGGGAACAGCTCGAGCGGGCCCCACTTTGACGGCAGAATCCTTGCGTACTACACCTACGGGGGGGCCTACGGCGACTCGAACGGCCACGGGACCCACACGGCGGGCTCGGTCGCAGGCGACGGCGACCTCTCCGAGACCGCAAACAACTCGGGCGCGGCGGCGACGAGCCAGTTCCGGGGAGCGGCGCCCGCCGCGGCGCTCGTTGTCACCGAGATTCTCGGGTCAAGCCCGCCCAGCGACGACAAGGTCTTCGCCGACCAGGAGGCCTTTGGCGCAACCGTTTCCTCGAATTCCTGGGGCTATGTCGACGCCCAAAACAACCCGATCACCGACTACGACACGTCGGCGTACCTCACGGACCAGTCCGTCATTGACTCGAACACGAGCCGCGCCGGCCTGCAGCCGATGACGATCGTGTTTGCGGCGGGCAACGATGGCGCGGGGGCAGGCACGGTCGGCTCGCCGGGCACGGCGAAGAACATCATCAGCGTGGGGGCCTCCGAATCGAACCGCGGGTACGACGCGTACGCCGACAACGCCTCGTCGATTGCGAGCTTCTCATCCCGCGGGCCGACCGACGACCGAAGGGCGAAGCCCGACGTGGTTGCCGTCGGCACCTACATCCTCTCAGCGCAGTCGCGGACGAGCGGCTGCTCCTGCACCTATGGCGGTTGGGACGCAAGCTGGACGGGCGCGAACTACGCGTTCTCGAGCGGCACGAGCCAGGCGACCCCTCACGTGGCGGGGATCGCCGCGCTTATCCAGCAGGGGATCAACGATACCTTGGGGCGCGTCCCCTCGCCGGCGCTTGTCAAGGCGGCCTTGATCAACGGAGCCGAGGACCTCGGCTACGGCTTCGAGTTCACAGGCGGCGTCACGGGCGCGATGTCGCAAGGGTGGGGCCGCGTCAATGTAACCCGCTCCATCGATGGCCCGCCAAACGGCACGATCCTGCTCTTTGAGGAGGGCCCGGTCGTCGCGACGGGCAATGTTGCCATCCGCCGCTTCAACGTCCTCAGCTCGAGCACGCCGCTCAAGGCAACGGTCGTGTGGACGGACCAGCCGGGCAACCCGCAGGACACGAAGACGCTTGCGGAGTTGGTGAACGACCTCGACGTCACCGTGCGCGCGCCGAACGGCACGACCTACCACGGAAACAGGTTCCAAGGCTCATGGTCGCGCCCGAACCAGACGGCCTTCGACCGCCTGAACAACACGGAGAACGTGTTTGTCTCCTCGCCGGCGACCGGCACATGGACGCTCGAGGTCTCAGGGTACTTGGTGAAGTCCGCGGCGCAGAAGTTCGCGCTTGCCGTCTCGGGCAACCTCACGGCGCGCGCGCCGCCCTCCGTGGCCGATGTGCACGCAGTCCCGGGCGTCCCAGCCAACGCGAAGTTCGGCTGGAACCTGAGCGCGGTGGGCTCCGTGAACGGCGACGGCTTTGCCGACCTCGTGGTCGGTGCGCCTGGCACGGGCGGCGGGAACGGGTCCGTCTACATCTTCTTCGGAGGCTCGGGCGAGAGTTTCGCGAGCCTGAACGTCACGCTCGCCGACGTGACGATCAACGGGACGGCGGGCGAGGCGTTCGGGTCGGCGGTGGACACCTCGGGCGACTACGACGGCGACGGCACCGACGACCTTATCGTGGGGGCACCGGAGGGTGGGAAGGCCTACCTTTTCTACGGCGCGGAGAGTTGGTCGAGCCCGTCTCCCGCGGTCACCTTCGGCGGTTTTTCGGCCGACCGGTTTGGGTCCAGCGTGCTCCTTGCGCCCATCGACAACCGGTCGGGGGCCGAAGCGGTCGTTGGGGCGCCTCAAAATGCGAGCCAACGCGGCGCCGTGTTTGTCTTCGGGGGGACGCCCCCGTCGTCGAGCTGGAACGCCTCGGCCGCAAACGCCACGCTCCAGGGCACCCTCGACGGCTGGCGCTTGGGCACGGCACTTGCAAGCGGCGACGCCGACGGGGATTCCAAGGCCGAACTCGCCGTCGGGGCGCCGGGCGCCGCGCTTGTCCGAATGGCGAGGGGGGGAGGCGGGCTCTCCGCCTTCGCGTTCAACGCGACTTTCACGGGGGTCCCGGGGACCGCCTTCGGGCAGAGCCTCACGCTTGGGGGCGACGTGAACGACGATGGCAAGGACGATCTCATCGTGGGCGCGCCGTTTGCCAACGACTCGGCGGGGGCGGCCTACGTGTTCTTCGGCGCCTCGCCCCTTGCCGACGACGAGGTCATCCGCTACTATTTCTTCGATGACTTGGAGGGTGGCACCTCAAAGTGGCAGGAGATGAGCGGCTCGGCGAACGGGTCGAGCCCGTGGAGCTTGAGCTCGTCGGTCTTCTATGGGCCGGCGGGCTCCGGACATTCTTGGCAGGACTCGAGCGGGGCCTACGGCAACAGCGAGGACGCGTCGATCGCCTTTGCAGCCGGTGTCAACCTGAGCGGCGCAACGGCGCCCCTTCTCACCTTTGTCTATCGCGCGGACCTCGAGGCGACGGCGACAAATTACGACGGGTTCCTCGTAAAATACACGGTCGACAGCGGGGCGAATTGGATCCAGCTCAACGCCGACAACAGCGAGGGCAACTACGACACGATCGGCTACGACCCGCCGGGTCCGCCTGGGGACAACACGCCGATCACCGACCTCTACGCGTTCACGTACGACCGCTTCGTGTGGCGCCAGGTGACCTTCAACCTTACCTCCCTTGCAGGCAATGCTTCCGTGAAGCTCCGGTTCCAGTTCGGCTCGGACAGCGCTGTCAACTCCGATGGCGTATACCTCGACGACATTGCCGTGCGCGAAGCCCGGCCCTCGAGCCCGGATGTTGCTCTCTATGGCGAGGGCGCCGGCGACCTCTTCGGGTTCGCGGTGGCGCCGATGGGAGATGCCAATGGGGACGGGGCGGCGGACTTTGCCGTCGGTGCGCCCTCGGCTTCGCCTGGCGGGCTTGCAGGAGCCGGCCAGGCATTTGTGTTCACAGGTTCGGCGACCTTGAACGGGACGAATACCTCCGCGAATGCGGCCGAAGTGCTCTCGGGCACTTCTGCGGGCGGAAACCTCGGCTGGTCCCTGGCGCCGCTTGCGGGATTCAACGTCTCGCAAGCGGTCTTCCTCGTCGCCGGGACGCCGGGCCTTTCCGCGGGCGGGGGCGGTGCCTCCGTCGGGAACGCGACCTCGCCGATCCCCGAGTTTGGAAGCGTGGCGATCCCGGGGGGCCTCGCGGCCCTCGTGTCCATCGGCCTTCGGAGGAACCGGCGGAGAGCCGCCTAGACTTTCAGCCTGCCCGAGTTGACGTCCTTCACGAACGCGCGCACAAGCGCAAGCTCGCGGTCCACGTCGCGCATGTCCATCATGAGCGCCCAAGAGTGCAGGTAGCGCACGGACAGCGAGACGACCGCGGTCGGCACCCCGGCCCTCGAGAGGTGAATAGGGCCCGCATCGGTGCCGCCCACGAGCGGCTTCTTGACTTGGTAGGGCACGCGCAGGCGCTCGGCCGTCCGGATGAGGTGCTTCACGATCCCTGGAGGCACGACCGTCGTATGGTCGGCGGCCGTGATGACGGGGCCCTTGCCCATGGCCGAGGGGCGCTTCGGCTCCGGGACGGACGGGAAGTCGCCGGCCGCCGTGCCTTCCAGGACGAGCCCGAAGTCCGGCTCAAGCCCGAAGGCCGCAGGCCCCGCTCCGCGGGCGCCGACCTCCTCCTGAACCGTCCACACGAGCTCGGCGTTTGCGCCCTCGAGTTTCTCGGCAAGCAGGGCCATGACCGCGCATCCCGCGCGGTCGTCGAACGCCTTGCCCGAGACGATGTTCTTGGACAGAACCTCGAAGAGCGTGGAGGGCACCATCGGGCTGCCGATTCGGATGCCCTTCGCCTTCATCTCGGCGCCGGTAAGGCCCGTGTCCACGGTGAGCTCGTCGACGGGGATGACCTTCTCTCGCTCAGCCGGCGTCGTGATGTGTGGGGGCTTCACGCCCATGGTGCCCGCCGCGCGGGCCTTGTCCCCGAGCACGGTGACGCGGCCGCCCGGCAGCACGCGCGGGTCCCAGCCGCCGAGCGTCGTGAAACTGAGGAAGCCGCCGTCGTGGAGGTGCGTCGTGATGAAGCCAACCTCGTCCATGTGGGCGGCGACCATGAGCCGCGGGCCCTTGCCCTCAAAGGAGGCGATGAGGTTCCCCAGCCGGTCCGTGCGGACCCTGTCCGCGAAGGGCTTCACGACGGAGGCAAGGTGCGCGCGCACCTCGTCCTCAAACCCCGGAGGGCCGGGGAGGTTCGAGAGGTCGCCAAGGAGTTCGAGCTTCTCAAGGGCCATGGGGAAGGGCGAGCGCGGCCTCGGGCGATAAAAGTTCGGGGGGCTCCGGGGGCAATAGATCAAAACCGCCTGAGGGCTTCGAGCCCCGGTGCCCGCAGCGGAAGGCCGCGTGGAGTTCCGCCCCGCGAAGGCGGGCGAGATGGAGCCTTGCGCGCGCGTGTTCGTGCGCGCGGTGAACGACCTCTCCCGCCGCAAGGGGTCGCCGGTCGTGCCGAGGAATGCGAGGCAAATCGCCCTTCGCCTCGGCCACCTGCGCCGCACGGACCCCCAGGGGTTCCAGGTGGCGGTCAAGCGGGGCCGGGTCGTGGCCTTCGCTTCGACGATCCTGCGCGAGAACATCCACTTCCTCTCGATGTTTTGGATGCTCCCGTCGCTCCAGAGCCGCGGGGTCGGGCAGGAGCTCCTTGCGCGCGCGTTTGCCGGCGTGAAGGAACCGCCGGGCGCGATCCGCTGCGTCTACGCGTCGTTTGACCACAGGGCCCAGCGGCTCTACGTGAGGTTCGGGATGGCGCCCCGCTCAGTAATCTACGGGCTTGGGGCGGAGACGGTGGAGCTGCCCCCTGCGCCGCTCGTGCCCGTCGAACTGCGCCAACTCGGCGAGCCCGGCAAGGTCACGCCGGAGGCGCTCGCAATCGCGGCCGCCGTCGACCGCCGCGTGCGCGGGTGCAGGCGCGACGCGGACATCGCCTTCGAGATTTCGCAGCCCGGCGCGCGCTTCTTCGAGGCGCGCGAGGACGGCGAGACGGTTGGGTACCTCCGGGTCGCGGGCGACGGGATGGTGGGGCCGGGCGGCGTGATCGACAAGCGCTACAACGAAGGGCTCGCGTGGGCGGGGCTGCGGGCCGCCTCGGACCTCGGCGCGGAGAAGGTGCGGATGCAGGTCGCAGGGCTGAACATCGAGGCGCTCGAGACCGCCTTCCGTGCCGGTCTAAAGATCTCGTTCATGGGCGCGTGGATGAGCGAGCGGCCCTTCGGGAAGCTCGAGTGCTACTTCGCGACGGCAGGGGACATCTTCTGAGTGGCCCCGTGTTATAGGACAAAGCCGCGCCCATTTCGTGAAACGCGCGTCCAAACCGCCAAATACCGCCCGTGGCTCTTGGCCGTCGGGGTGCACTCCTACGTACACGACTCATGCGAAGAGAAGCCACTCGATGGACCTGCGGAGGATCGTCGAGGAAGTCGAGGAGCGGCGCAGGCAGGACTACGCCATGGCGCCGCCC
>DATEUP010000147.1:0-13600 GCA_035283065.1 Thermoplasmatota archaeon
GAGGTCGACGAGGCGTACGTCGAGGAGCTTGGAAGGGCGGGGCGCGGCGAACTTGCCCGCTAGGGCTAGACCCCCATCACGTTGACCCGCCAGGCCATGAGCGCAAGCAGGGCCCGGAGCTGGACCCCCGCGCTCCTTTTCAGCGGCACGGGTTCGAACTTGCTCTTCGTGCGCAGGACCGCCGCCTGCCCCGTGATGCGCGCGGAGAGGGCCTGCTCGACGCGCCTGGCCGCACCGTCCCCGCCGCGCGCGTATTCGCAGGCCGCGCGCCACGCCTCGCCAAGGACGAGGAGGTCTTCCAGAGGGCCCACGACTTCGTGCTCGAAGAGGTCGGAGACCGTGGCGCTGCGGTCGTACTGAGGGTCCTTCGCCACGTCGCTCGAGGGCTCCTTGGCGCGGGTGCGGAACTCCTCGAGGTGCTGGCGCACGGATTCCGCCACGAGCGAGGCGCCCGTCCCGTTGCGATCGAGGACCGGCGCCATCTCGTCGTCGAGCCGCTTCATCTCGGCGGCCTGCTTCGTTGTGCGCTGGAGCACGACCTCGCGCAGGGGGCGGCTTGTGGGCGAGGCGTCCCGCAAGCGCCGGTCGAGCGCGCGCGGGACCTCCGCGTTGAAGGAAAACGCGTGGGGGACGGTGGAGGCGAGGTACTCGTCCGAGCACGCGCCGCGGTTCAGGTGCGGGAGGCGGTGGGGGGCGAAGCGCTCGAAGTAGTCGTAGTAGTCGCGAAGCCCGTACATCCGGAAGATCCCCCGAGCGAGGGGGACCTCGAAGGGGACGTCGGGCGAGCGCTCCGAGAGGTGGAGCCGCTCCGCGTCCACGGCGGCGCCAAGGGCGCCGTACGCCTCGGGTGCCTCGCGCGAGAGGTAGAAGTAGGGGTCGTGGAAGGCTGCGTTGTGGAGGCCGAGCATGAAGTGGGGCCGCTCGCGGTCGATGAGGAGGCGCACGGCCTCCGTTTCGGGCGGGACCTTCGACCAACGGTGGGACTTGTACTCGACGGGGAAGGTCCACTCCATCTGCATGGCGGGAGGCGGGCGGAAGTGGTGCTTGGCCTGCTCCTCGATCGAGGAGGTGCCGGGAGACCACCCCTCGTTCAAGGCGGCCCCGTCGATGTCCCAGCACCGCACGGCCACGACCCGGGCCCCAAAGGGCCGCAGGACCTCCGGGTGCGCGAGCGCGGTGTTCAGGACGTGGTCGATGAGGAGCCCGCCCACGCCCTCGTCGGGGTGGGGAAACCCGAGGAGGAGCACGGTCATCGGGCCGGAGCCGACGGTGAGCGCCTCGATGGAGCGGCCTTGGCGCGAGCGCCCGATTGGCTCGACGGCGATTTCCCGGCCGTACCGAGACTGGAGGGCGCGCGTGCGCTCCTCGGCCTCCGCGACCGTGTAGATGCGTGCCCAGTCGGGGACGGAGGCGAGGATCCGCTCGGCTGCCTCGCGCTGGGCCGGGGAGAAGAGGTCGGGGGGCATCGCGGGAGTACCGGGGAGCCCGGGGGAGGCGCTTAAACCTTCGCGGGGAAGCGCCCGGCCGGCCTTCGGCCCGCGGCGCCCCCCAGGGGCTGGCGAGGGAGGAAAAGGGGAGCGGGGAAAGCCATCCAGACGTCCAGACTCCCCTTCCGATAAAAGCGAAAGAACCAACCTTCCACATCGACCCAGAAGGGCAAAGGGCAAGCGCGGAGCCGCCCTCCTTGAGGAGAGGACCAAGATGCAACAGAGCGCGAAGAGTCAGAGGGAATTCACATCGTTTGTCAAGCGAGAGGCCATCGACCTGCCGGACTTCGGGTTGGTCGAGGTGAAGGAGCCGAACCTGCACAAGGACATCTTCCCCTGGAGCCTGGCGCCCGTGATGCCGATCGACGGGGTGACGCTGCCCATCGAAGTCCAGGACAACCTCGAGATCACGGACACGACGTTCCGCGACGGCCAGCAGGCGCGCGAGCCCTACACGACGGAGCAGATGGTGAAGCTCTACGGGTGGCTGCGCGAACTCGGGGGCCCGAAGGCCCGCATCTCGATGTCGGAGTTTTTCATCTACTCCAAACGGGACGTCGACGCCGTGAAGCAGTGCCTCACGATGGGGGGCGCCCCCAAGGTGACCGCGTGGATCCGGGCGGCCAAGCAGGACGTGAAGCTCTTTGCCGAGACCTCGAAGGCCGTGGAGCAGGAGACGGGGCTGCCGCTCGACGAGACGGGGATCTTGACCTCGATCTCGGACTACCACATCTTTTACAAGTACGGCAACAAGGGGCGCAAGGAGGTCGTCGACGGGTACGTGGAACTCGTCGAGGAGGTCCTCAAGGCCGGTTTCTCTTGCCGTTGCCACCTGGAGGACTCGACGCGCTCGGACGTGTTCGGCGTCGTCGTCCCCTTCGTGCGCCGCCTCATGAAGCTCGCGGAGAAGCATAGCAAGCGCGTCGTGATCCGCTACCCGGACACCGTCGGCGTCGGCGTGCCCTGGGACGTCGCGGCGCTGCCGCGGTCGATCCCGAAGCTCACGTACGTGCTCAAGACCGTTGCGGGCGTGCCACCCGCGTGGCTCGAGTTCCACGGGCACCAGGACCTCAACTACGGAGTCGCAAACGCCACGTCGGCGTGGCTCTACGGGGCGGGGCGAAACAACTGCACGCTGCTTGGCATCGGTGAGCGGGCGGGGAACATCCCGCTCGAGGACATGGTGTTCGCCTACGCGGGGATCAAGGGGTCGTTCGACGGGATGGACACGCGCGTGATCACGAAGATTGCCGAGTACTACGAGCGCGAGCTTGGGCACCTCAACCCAGAGTTCGCGCCGATCACGGGGAAGAACTTCGCCGTGACGCGCGCGGGGATCCACGCCGACGGCGTGCTCAAGAATATCGAAATGTACCTGCCGTTCGACACCGAGAAGCTGCTCGACGTGCCGGCCGGAGTCGCGATCACCTCGTACTCGGGGACCTCGGGGATCGCGTTCTGGATGAACGCGCACTACAGGCTCAAGGGCGGCCACAAGCTCGGCAAGGACGACCCCCGCGTGCAGAGCCTCTACGCGGACGCGATGAAGGTCTTTGACGAGGGGCGGACGACGCCGCTCACGGACCGCGAGATGGAAGACCTCGTCCAGCGGCACGTCCCTGACGTGGCCGGAGGGCGCGGCCCGATGGCGTCGGGCGCCATGGCGCGGGGCTAGGCGCATCCCGCCCCGCGCGCGGCGCCGTAGGTCACCATCGGCATCGCGAGCGTCCGCGACGCGCAGGCGGGCCAGACGTGAACTCTCAATTAGCAGGAAACCGATCGGGGCGCGGCCGGTGGAGGCTTTGCGCCGCCCTCGGGGACAAGGATGCCTATGGACCGCAACCAGCGCCTGCAGAAGGAGTTCCTTACCTTTGTCAAGAAGGAGGCCATCGACATGCCGGACCTTGGCATCGTGGACGTCAAGGAGCCCAACCTGCACAGGGAAATCTTCCCGTGGTCGACGGCCCCGGTCATGCCGATCGACGGGGTGTCGCTGCCGGTCGATGTGCCGAGGGACCTGTGGATCACGGACACGACGTTCCGCGATGGCCAGCAGGCCCGCGAGCCCTACACGACGGAGCAGATGGTGCGCCTCTACGAGATGCTGAAGCGCCTCGGCGGCCCCAAGAACAAGCTCTCGATGAGCGAGTTCTTTTTGTATACCAAGCGGGACGTGGAGGCCGTCAAGCAGTGCCTGCGGATGGGCGGCATGCCCAAGGTGACGGCCTGGATCCGGGCGGCGAAGCCCGACGTGAAGCTCTTTGCCGACACCTCGAAGGCGATCAAGGCGGAGACGGGCCTCGAGCTCGACGAGACGGGGATCCTCACGTCGATCTCGGACTACCACCTGTTCTACAAGTACGGCTCGAAAGGCCGCAAAGAGGTCGTCGACGGCTACCTCGAGCTCGTCGAGGAGGTCCTCAAGGCGGGCTATTCGTGCAGGTGCCACCTCGAGGACTCGACGCGGGCCGACATCTTCGGCGTCGTGGTGCCCTTCGTGAGGCGGCTCATGAAGCTCTCAGAGAAGTACGGCAAGCCGGTCGTGGTGCGATACCCCGACACGGTCGGGGTCGGCGTCCCCTGGGACATTGCGGCGCTCCCGCGCTCAATCCCCAAACTCACGTACATCCTGCGCGAAGTGTGCGGGATGCCCGCCGACTGGATCGAGTACCACGGCCAGACCGACCTCAACCTCGGCATCGCGAACGCGACGTCGGCGTGGCTCTACGGCGCGGCGCGCAACAACTGCACGCTCCTCGGGATCGGCGAGCGGTCGGGCAACATCTCGCTTGAGACGATGGTGTTCATGTACGCGGGGATCAAGGGGACCTTCGACGGGATGGACACGCGCGTGATCACGGACATCGTGAAGTACTACGAGCAGGAGCTCGGCTACACGACGCCGGAGTTCCAGCCGATCACGGGCAAGAACTTCAACGTGACGCGCGCGGGGATCCACGCCGACGGCGTGCTGAAGAATGTCGAGATGTACCTGCCCTTCGACACGGAGAGGCTGCTCGGGATCCCGCCCGGGGTCGGCATCACCTCATACTCGGGGACATCGGGGATCGCGTTTTGGCTAAACGCCCACTACAGGCTCACGGGCGGGCACAAGATCGGCAAGGACGACCCGCGGGTCCAGACGCTCTACACAGACATCATGAAGATCTTCGAGGAGGGGCGGACGACCTCGCTGTCGGACAAGGAGATGGAGAAGGTCGTGGAGCAGCACTTCCCGGACATCTCAAAGGACTAGCGCGGCCAAAGCGGGGGGATCGACCGTGGGGGATCCGCCGGAAGGCCACGCGGTCGAGGTGAAGGCCGGCAAACTCGTCGTCCCCGAAGACCCCGTGATCCCTTTCATCGAGGGGGACGGCACGGGGCCCGACATCTGGCGCGCTTCGAGGTCCGTGTTCGACGCGGCGGTGAGGAAGGCTTACGGCGGGCGAAGGAAGATCGCCTGGATGGAGGTGCTCGCAGGCGAGAAGGCCAAGTCGAAGGTGGGCGACTGGCTTCCGCAGGAGACCGTCGAAGCCGTCCGGCGCTACAAGGTCGCGATCAAGGGGCCGCTCACGACACCCGTAGGCGGGGGGATCCGCTCGCTCAACGTGACGATGCGCCAGGACCTCGACCTCTACCAGTGCATCCGGCCCGTGCGGTACTTCAAGGGCGTGCCCTCGCCGATGAAGGCGCCTGAGAAGGTCGACGTGGTGATCTTCCGGGAGAACACGGAGGACGTGTACGCCGGAATTGAGTACAAGGCGGGCACGCCGGAGCAGAAGAAGGTCTTCGACTTCTTGACGAAGGAGATGAAGGCGAAGATCCGCCCCGACGCGGGGATCGGGATCAAGCCGATTTCCGAGTTCGGGACCAAGAGGCTCGTTCGCAAGGCGATCGCGTACGCAGTCGAGTACAGGCGGACGGTCGTGACGCTGATCCACAAGGGGAACATCCAGAAGTTCACGGAAGGGGCCTTCCGCGACTGGGGCTACGAGGTGGCGGAGAAGGAGTTCGGTGACATCACGGTCCCCGAGTCGGAGCTTTCCAAGCACGGCGGCAAGCTGCCGCAGGGCAAGATCCTCATCAACGACCGGATCGCGGACAACGCATTCCAGCAGCTCCTCACGCGGCCCGACGAGTACCAGGTGCTTGCGACCCCGAACCTCAACGGCGACTACCTGTCGGACGCGGCGGCGGCGCAAGTCGGGGGCCTTGGGATCGCGCCGGGGGGAAACGTGGGGGACAGCGCGGCGCTCTTCGAGGCGACGCACGGGACGGCGCCGAAGTATGCGGGCCAGGACAAGGTGAACCCCGGGTCCGTGATCCTCTCGGGTTGCATGATGCTCCGCCACCTCGGGTGGAAGGAGGCGGCCGACGCGATCGAGCGAGCCTTCGAGTCGACGATCCTCGCGAAGGTCGTTACCTACGACTTTGCAAGGCAGCTTGTGCCGCCAGTGGAGCCCGTGAAGACCAGCGAGTTTGCCGCGGCGGTCGTGCGGAACCTCTAGCGCGGAAGCCCGCCCCTAGCAAGCCCCTTGATCGACCGGCGAACGGCGGGTCGACGTCATCATCGGTAGTCGGGGCGCAACGCTTTTCCACCTCTCGTGGCGATGTGGGCCTGCCAATGGACGACCTGAGCGATTCCGACGGCCCTATTCCCGGGAATGCGCCTGCGGCCCCGCCGGCGCGCCCTGCGGGGGCCGCGCCCAAAGCGCCGCCTTCGCGCGAGCATGCCCTCGCTCTCGCAAGGGAGAAGCTGAAGGCCAAGAAGCGCGAGAACCGCCAGAAGGCCCTTCTGGTGGGGTCGATGAGCGTACTTGCGATCTTCGTCCCGGCAGCCCTGCTTGCCGGCGCGGACCTTGGAGGGCTCTTCTACGCAGGCCCGCAGGGGCCCGAACCCCTCCTCGTCCGGCCGGGCGACGAGGTGGCCCTCCAGGTCGTCGGCTACGACGAGAACGGCACGGTGTTTTGGCCGGAGGGCGATAGGTCTGGAACCGTCGGTGACGGGTCCTTCGTGCCCGGGCTCGACCGCGGCCTCATCGGGCTCGGGGAGGGCGCCGCCTTCAACCTCACCGTCGAGCCGAAGGACGCCTTCGGGAACTGGTCGCGGAACCGGACAAGCACGGTGAAGGCGGTTTCCGAGCGCGCGCGGGAGTACACGATGGAGGTGGGCAACTTCGACGACAAATGGGGCACGCCGGTCGTGGGCCAGGTCGCTCCCACAAAGGTCTGGAACTCCACGGTCGTCTCGGTGGGGACGAAATACGTCACGCTCCGCTACGAGCCGGTCGTGAACGCGACCGTGAGGTTTTACAAGTACTGGAACTCGACGGTGACCGCGTTCAACAACACGACGATCGCCCTTGCAAACGACCTGAACTTGGGGTACAGCTACACGCGGTTCGTGGCGTCGGCAAACGGGAACCTCACGTATGTGGTCACGCGGGCGACGAGCTCGTCGTACTTCTTCGACGGGAACCCGCCGCTTGCGGGCAAGACGCTGCAATTCGTGGGCACCGTCGTTTCGATCAAGCCGGGGTCGGGCACGGCGCGCACGACGGGCGTGGCCGTGAGCATGAGCGCGGACACGTGCGAGCGCTGCCACGCGGCGGACGGGTTCGTGGCGATGGACGCCTCGGCGCTTGCCTCCCGGGTTGCTTCGGGAGTCGAGGTCAACGTCACGGTCGACGACCCATGGCTCCATGAGCTTGACGCGGGGACCGTCGGAGCCGAGGCGGTGGTCGCCGCGCGGGTCACGGGGAGTGCGCAGGCCTCGATCGGGACCCTGCCGCCCGACGGCTCGGCAAGCGTCCTGCTTTCGCCGGGCGCGCCCACGGGGAACGTGACGCTCGTGGTCACGGTGAATGGAACCGCCCACCACGTGCACAACGGGGGTGGCAAGCCGACGGACATCCCCTACCAGCTCTCGTTTGGCGTCGAGGTCGGAGGCCCCCCGCGGGTCGCGGGCTCGCCCTCAGGCGCGGGGACCCCCCGCGGCAGCGGGTGGCTCATCGTGGGCCAGCTCCTTGGCGCGGCGGCCCTTGGCGTGATGGCCTACCCCCTCGGGATGGGCCTCAAACGGCACGCGGCCCTGAGGCCGAAGCTCAAGTGGCCGCCCTGGCCCTGGGTGACGACGCACTTCACGCTCTCGCTTATCGTTGTGGCGGTCGCCTGCGTGCACGGCGTCCTTCTCATGTCTACGAAATACCGGGGGCTTTGGACTCCCGAGATCGTGGGCGGCGTGATCGCGCTGGGGGGGATCGGGGCCCTGGGGATCTCGGGGATTGTAATGGCCAAGTGGACGGACCTCAAGTGGAAGCCCATGCGCAAGCTCCACTTTTTCGTGATGCTCGCCGTGTTTGCGGCCATGGTGGTCCACGTGCTCGTCGCGGGCACGACGATCCGCAGTTGGTTGGGGCTCTGATCGCCCGCCCTGGATCAAACCCCGAAAGAATTTCTGGAAACCTCCGGTGGAAAAATTGCCGCAACGCTTTTCCCCATGGCAGGGGCCTGCCGCGCTCCGGTCATCGGATGGGGATTGCGCCGTCGGGGGGAATTTCGCAAAGGCCGACGCGCGAGCAGGCGCTTGCGGCGGCGGCCCTGAACCTCGAGGCCAAGCGGCGGGAGGCCCGGCGACTGAGGGGCTCGTTCGCGTCGTTGTGAACGGCAACGCGCACCACGTGCACCGCTCGGCCGGGCGCCACGACGACAATGTCTACCAGATGGCCTTTGAAATCCCGATCGGTGGCCCCGGCCGCGTTACGGCCGCGGCCGCCGGCCAGGTCATTGCGGAGATCGAAAAAACGCCAGCGGAGTTATGGGGCCTCATCGGCCAATGGGCGGGCGCCGTCGCTCTCGTCGCCGCGTGCCTGCCAGCCACGCAGGGCCTCAAGCGCCACGCGGGCCTTAAACCGCGCTTCAAGCGCATCCACTACTTCCTGCTCACGGGGTTCATCTTCGCAGGCGCGCTGCACATCGTAGCAAGCAGCACGACGCTGCGGTGGCTCGTCGGCGCCTGAAGGGCGGGGGCGCGCTCAGCGCGAGCGCGACTCATAGACCATGTAGAGGTTCCGGTCCGGGTCGAAGATGTTCGCCGAGATGCCGCCCCAGTCCTGCTTGGCCATCGGCGACTGGAACTTCACGCCGCGCCGCTTGAGCTGCTTCTCGAGGCCGTGGGCGTCCCGCGTTGAGAACATGATGGCCGTGTCTTCCCCGATGGCCGCCAGGTCCGCCTTGAGGTCCGACGCGCGCTTGTACATCGCCCTGCGCGGCGTGAACGGCATCAGCGCCGTGCCGCCGGGGCCGAGGCGGTACGCGGCAAACTCGTCTCCGCCCTCCTTCTTCATCCCCAGCGCCTTCTGGAAAAACGCGCCCGAGCGCTTCGAGTTCCTTGAGGAAATCGTGACAAAGCCGAGGCCCGTGAGCCCCGCCCGCTTCGTGCTCTTCTTGCGGTCCGACGTGATGAAGAGGCCGTTGCCGTCGGGGTCGTACACGGTGGCCATCGAGTACCCCTCGGCCTCCGACCACGTGTCGACTTTCACGCCCTTCCGGCGCAGCGAGGCGACCGTCGCGTCGAAGTTGTCCGTGTTGAAGCCCACACCGGTCGTGACCCCGACCTTCTTCTTTCCTTCCTTGGCGGAGAACCCCCACGCCTTGGGCGTCCAGAGGTTCAGGACTGCGTCCTTGCCGCCCTTGCGCACGGCGAGCTCGATGTACCCCCATCCGGCCATCCCGCCGACGACCTTGAGCCCGAGCTTCTTGGTATAGAAGTCTCGCGCGCGCTTGTGGTTGCTAACGAAGATCCCGACGCTCGAAAGCTTGTCAATCTTGGCCAAGTGAATCCGCTCCTGGAAGATGTGGCGCCGGGCAGGCCTGCGGGCGTAGATCAACGTATGGTTGCACGGCGGAAAGCCGCGGGAAGCCGGCCCCCGGGCCTGGCGGCACCTTGAACGGCACGCGGGGCAATGGGTCCCCCGTGCTCTCGCTCCAGTTTGAGGTGGGCCAGGGCCGAAACTTCGCCTACCTCATTGGTGACCCCAAGTCCGGAAAGGGCGCGCTCATCGACCCGACGGCAGATTGGCCGATGCTCGAAGAGGAAGGCAAGCAGCGCGGCCTTGTAATCGAGCATGTGTTCAACACGCACTCGCACCCCGACCACACGGCGGGCAACGCCTACTTCCGCGGGCGCGGGGCCAAGGTCGTCGCCCACGAATCGGCGCCGGGACAAAACGACAGGCCGGTCAAAGACGGGGAAGTCGTGCCAGTGGGCGAGGTCGCGGTGAAGGTGCTCCACACGCCCGGGCACCGGTTCGACTCGATATGCCTGGTCGCCGAAGGGCACCTGTTCACGGGGGACACGCTCTTCATCGGGGAGTGCGGGCGAACGGACCTTTTGGGGAGCAACCCGAGGCAGATGCACCACACGCTCCTCGTGATCCTTCGCGGCCTGCAAGACGACCTCCTTGTGATGCCGGGGCACAACTATGGGCCCGTGCCTTCCCGGACGCTTGGCGAGGAGAAGCGGTTGAACTACACGCTCCAGCCGCAAACGCTCGAGGAGTTCCTCGAGTTCATGGCGGCGCCATAAGGGGCGCAGGCCCCCTACCCGCCCCAGGCCCTACCGGCCCTCGGCAGGCAGGCCCTCTTTGCCCCTCGGCGCCTTGCGCGGCCAAGGAACCACGAGCGTCCGGCGGAGCGCCACGCCCGCGGCGGCGAAGGCGACAAGCGAGAGGACGCAGAGTAGGCAGACGACACGGAGCACGAAGACCTCGACGAGCGAGAGGTAGGCGCCGAAGGAAAGGCCGGCACCGACGGCGGCCGTAAGCAACGGTGGCGCCCGCAGGCCGAGGCCGCGGCGCGGGGCGACCATCCGCGCGGTCGAAAGCGCGGTGACGGCAAGGAACCCCAGCATCCCGATCAGGGCGACGGGCACGCCGAGGATTACGCTGTAGTCCGACCGGTTCACCGTGTTGCAGGAGAGCCAGTCGCCGACCGAGCAGAACGCGGCGTCGGCCACCTCGAAGTGGTTGAGGACGAGGACGCCTGCGACCGTGAACCCGATGAAGCTCGAGGCGATCGCCATGCGAAGGCCCAGGTACTCCTCGGGCCCGAGCGGGGCCTTGCGCGCCGTACGCCTCACCCCCCGACGAGGGCGCCAAGATGGCCCTGAAGCTCGCCCGCGCTCATTTCGCCGGGCCACATCCGCGCGACCGTGCCGTTTTCCCAAATGAACGCAAAGGTCGGTGTGCCCACGACGCGGTAGAGGTCGCGCGCCTTGGTCTGCTGGTCGAGCCCGTACGTCCAGCCGTGCCCGAACTCGCCGGCAAAGGCCGAGACGCTGGCCACGGTGGGGTCAGCAAACCCGGGAAGGCGGACGGCCACGGTGACGAAGCGGACGCGGGTGCCGAATTCCGCGTAGGCGGCCTCGAGCCTCGAGCCCATCGCGCGGCAGTGCGAGCAGTCCGGGTGCATGAACTCGATGAAGACGGGCTGCCGGCCGAGGTCCGACGACAGGGAATAGATGGACCCCGCGGTCGTGAAGATCGAGAAGTCGGGGGCGGCGCCAAGCGCGGGGGGCGGGGGCGACGCGTTGATGAGGGGGACAAGCGCAAGCGCCACGGTGGCGAGCGCGAAGGCCGCCGCGATGCGCGTGGGCTCGCTGCGGCGGGGCGGCGCGGAGAAGCGCCTTTTGAGGGCGCCGAGCGGACCGGCCCCTGCCTGGCGGCTCTTGCGGCTTTGCGTTGGCGCGCTCATGCCAGCCTAGAAAGGGCCCCAGGCCGAGCATAAAGGTCTGGGGGTAACGGTATAGACCGTCTCCAAGGTGGGCCGGCGGGCTCAGAGCAGAAGCACGGCCGCCGCAATCGCGGTCGTCCACCGGCCGTCCTCGCCAACCTCCGCCACGACCGTCTCGTTGCGCGTCGTGACGATCTTGTCGGAGATGCGCCATTCATTCTTGTTCTCATCCCACTTCGGCGCGTTCTCCTCGACGAGCCCGAGCGTCGAGGCGAGCATGAAGGCTGCGAGGTCCTCGGCGTAGTCCCCGCACTTCTGCTCCGTCATCCCGTAGGCGTGGTGCTCGGAGAGGTAGCCGTACTGCGAGGGGTCCGTGGGGATTGCGCAGCCGATCGAGGAGCCGACGAGTCGGTGGGGCTCGTTCGACGAGGTCTCGGCGAGCACGACGAAGGCGACCTGGCCGGGCTTGAGCTGCTTCGAGCCCTCCTCCTTGGGGATGACCTTGCAGAAGGGGGGAAAGATCGAGGAGACGCGTACGATGTTGAGCGCGGCGATCCCCGCGCTCCTGAGGCCGAGCTCGAAGGACGTGAGCTTCTCGGCGTGCCGCCCGACTCCCTTCGTGAAGAAAATTTCCTTTGCGACGTACGAGGCGTTGTCCATGGGCGCCCGCATCGGCGAACTCGGCTCTTAAACGTATTCCCCGCGGCGATCTGGCGCCGCGATTCGAAGCGCGGCGCAGGGATTCTGGCGCGCGGATGCGGCGCGCGCGGCCTGCGGCTGCGGGAGCGGACGAGGAGAGGGAGGTGGGTCGAGGAGGATTCGAACCTCCGGCTTGCGGCTTGTAAGACCGCCGTCATGGACCGCTAGACCATCGACCCTTCCCGCGTGGAAAAGCAGGCGCGCGATGTTGGCGCGGAGTATTCAAACCCGCCGGAAGGGCGGGAAGTCCCGTCAGCGCCCGCGGCGCGGGCGCCTGCTCCCGCGCGCGCTCTCTGCGCGCTCCGCCTTGATTCTTTCCGCGCGGCGCTTGCGCGCCCTCAGGCCCAACGCGCCCGCCGCGGCGGCAAGAGCGAAGGCGGCCCCAATGAGAAGGAGCGCCTCCCGGGTTACGCCGACGGGCCCCTGGGCCCTCGCGCCGCCCAGCGTGATCTTCTCGACCTTATCGGAGGTCGCGTTGAGCGCCGTCTCGGTCACGATCCCCCGGCTCTCGATCCGTACGCCATGGGGCGTGAGGTTTTGCCGCGTGCCGTTGCCAAACTCGCGGAATTCCTCGAGGGTCGCGACGACCACGCCGGTCTCGTTCGTAAGGCCGCGGAAAACGGCAACCGCGTCGGCCGCCGTGATGTCCACGAGCGCGCCCCGTACCGCCGCGCCACCCTCGTCGACGATGAGCAGGGCCACCTCGTGGAAGACCCGCGTGCCCGTCATCCTCGCGTCATAGCTGTTGTTCTCGAGGAAGAAGTTCGAGACGTGGAGCTCGATGGCAAGGCCGGTCCCGACAAACGCGTTTCCGACTGCCTCCCCACCGAGGACGCCTGGGCCCGCGTCCTGCACGCGGATGCCGACGCTATTGTCCGTAAACTGGTTCCCCGTAAGCTCGACGGCCGACCGTGTGGCGTTCACGCCGGCGGAGGACCCGAAGAACGTCGAATTGGCGACTTGGACTGGCGAATCCTGGGCTCGCACGCCGGTGCCGAGCGAGAGGAACTCGCAGCCCTCCACGCTGCCGGTCGTGCCCTGCGCGGCGTCGAGCCCGATGAGCCCGCCAGCGATACGGCACCCCACGATGTCGAGCACGGAGCCGACGGCGCCCACCGCGAAGTTCGAGCTACCAAGGACCGTGAGGTTGCGCACGACCGGCGAGGCGTCGGCCACCTTGAGGCCGAAGCCCGTCGAATTGCGGATCACGAGGTCCTCGAGGACGGGCGAGGCGCCGGGCAGCACGGAAACGGCGACGACATTCGCGTCGAAGGCCGTGCGCCGGACGACGGGCGCGCCGGAGCGCAGGAAGAGGCCGTAGTACTTGTTGTCGTGGATCTGCGAGTCCTCGATGAGGGCCTCGCTCCCATCGATTTCAAGGCCGCCGAGGCCGGCGTCGCCGCGGAGCCCCGAGATGTCCGCGCGGCGGGCTTCCAGGTGGCCGCTCACGAGGAAGTTGTAGTGGAGCCCGGGGACATTCGAGCGCAGGACGGCGTCCTCCAGGATGAGCGACCCCCCCGCGTGCACTGTGAGCGTGATCGACCCTTCGCCGGCGAGGTTGAAGAGGATCGTCGAGTTGCGGACAGTAAGGACGCCGCCCTGCGCCACCGTGATGGGGCCTTCGGCCACGTAAGTCTCGTCAAGGAGGAGGTAGGGCGAGACAACGCGCCACTCCGTGGCGG
>DATEUP010000148.1:0-7197 GCA_035283065.1 Thermoplasmatota archaeon
GCGCCCTCGCTCTGCCGACGATTCTCATCCCCTACCGCCACCTCCAGTACTTTGTCGATGCCGCATCCCCCCTTGCCGCCGTCGCGATTGTCTTCGCCGCGCGCGCCGTGGCGCTGCATGGCCTGCCCGGACGCCGTGAACTCCAGAGGGCGCTCTCCGCGGGCCTCGTCGTGGCTCTCGTGGCCGGCGTTTCCCTCAGCACGTATCCGTCGAAAGAGGCGCTCGTAGGGTTCCAAGAGGGGACCGCTCCGGCAGAAACGGCGGGCGTGCTATGGCTGTCTTGGTTCGTCCCGACAACGCTCGTTGCCACCGACCACAGGCTCTCTTCGGTCGTCTACGGGTTTGCCCACCACGATGCGACATGGGAGGCGGGCGGCCCCATCCTTGTCGGCGACGCTGCGCTCGGGGTCCCCGCGCTCGATTCGGTCAAGAGTCCGAGGGGCGCAAGCGGCGTGGGAGTCGTCCTACTTTCGCATGACATCGTCGGGGGCGCGGCCCTCACCCAGTGGGACCCCACCGTCCCCTTGAGCGGGGCCGCCCTTGCCAAGTTCGACAACGCGCCCTTCGTGCGGGCCTTCGACAACGGGGACGCCGTCGCCTACTGGGTGGCCCGCTGAAGGCGCCGCCGCGGCCTCGGCGTGTCCGCCCGCATCCGTGGCGGGTGCGCCGGTCATGTATTCGGCCTTCGACTTCAACCGGACGCTCTTGAGGAAAAGCGTCGTGACGAATGCCGCGACCGAGAGGACCGCCCCCGCAAGGAAGATCACCTGCATCGCGATCGCGAAGCCGTCCTTGATCCCCTGGATCACCGCCGGCGACATCGCGGCAACGAAGGCGGGTTGGACAAGGAGCGACGGCACGCGTTCGACGTGGCCCCCCACGAAGGGGTCCGCGAGGATGCCCTGCAAGACCAGCGGGTCCACGTGAGCGGGGACCTCCGCGATCACCGCGTTGTTGAGCAGCACGCCGAGCACCGTGACGCCGAAGGTCGCGCCGATCGTCTGGAAGAGCAGGATCGTGCTCGTCGCGGCCCCGATCACGCGCCTCTCGACCGCGTTCTGCACGGCAATCGTGTAGGACTGGATGCGGAAGCCCACGCCGAGCCCCGCGAGCATAAGCCCCGCGATCGCCACGGCGAGCGTGGGCGAGGTCCCCATTGAAAGCAGGAGGGCGAATCCCCCGGCGCTGATGAGGCCGCCGGAAAGGGCGAACGGCTTGTACCCGAAGCGCTTGAAGAGGAATCCCGAGGCGCCCGCCCCCGCGATGAGGGCGATGGAGAGCGGGATGAGGGTCGCCCCCGAGTACGTCGCGCTGAAGCCCACGACGCCCTGCAGATACGTCGGGAAGAAGCCGATCACCCCGAACATCCCGGCGCCGAGCAGGAAGACCGACAGGGCGCTTACGCTCACGATCGGGTTGCGGAAGAGCTTCAGCGGCACGACGGGGTCGACCGCGCGCCGCTCCGCAAGCAAGAAGGCGGCGAAGGCGCCCGCCGAAAGCGCCCCGAGGAACAGGATCTGGGGGCTTCCCCATGCGTAGGTCGAACCGCCAAGCACGGTTGTCACCAGGGCGGATGCCAAGGCCACCATCAGCGTGCCTGTCCCCACGAAGTCGAAGGGCGGCGTCTCACGCGAGGGGAGGCGCGGGAAGTGCGTCCACACCGTTGCGATCGCGGCCGCCCCGACCGGGAGGTTCACGTAGAACACCCACCGCCAGGACGCGACCCCGAAGAGGTGCAGGTTGTCCACAATCCAGCCGCCGAGGAAGGGGCCGACGACGGACGAAAGGCCGAAGACCGCCCCGAAGGCCCCCTGGATACGCCCCCGCTCCGCAGGCGCGTAGATGTCGGCCACGACGGCATTTGCCACAGGGAAGAGCATCCCGCCGCCGAGCCCCTGGACGAACCGGTAGCCGATGAGCTGCCAGATGTCGGTGGCGGTCCCGCAAAGCATGGAGCCGCCGAGGAAGATGCTCATGCCTGCGATGTAGATCGGCCGGCGCCCGTAGTTGTCCGAGAGTTTGCCGGCAAGCGGGATGACGAGCGTCGAGCCAAGCATGTAGCCTGCAAAGACCCAGGCGAAGTGCTCGAAGCCGTTGATGTCCGCGACGATCTTCGGAAGGCTCGTGGAGACCACGGTCTGGTCAAGCGCCGCGAGCAGGATGCCCAGCATGAGCCCCAGGATGAGGAGGGGGCCGCCTTCGTGGGCCTGGCGCGCAGGCTTTGCGGGGGCTTCTTGCGCCGCCGGCGCGCCCACGGATTCCTCCATCGGCCCCGCCGCAGCCCTTCATGGTATTTAGCGATTCGAAGGGCTTGCCGCAGCCCGCGCAAGCCGCGAAGGGGTCAGTAGAGTTTCCCCCAGGTCTGTTCGCAGTTTGCCGCGACAAACCCGAGGTCGCTTCGCGTCAGCTTCCTGCCGGAACGCAGGTCCTCGAACTCGAAGGCCGTGAGCTCGGCCGGGTACTCGTTGTAGTAGAGGATCGACTTCACGAGGCCGCCGAGGTGATTCTGCTCGAACCGCCAATACGCGCGGGAGTAGGTCTCGAGCGTGAAGCGTACGCGCGCGGTGGGGCCGCTCGCTTCGCCGACGAAGATGGGGTGCTCGCTGCCGTCCGCGTAATGGTGGCGCAGCTTGAACTTCTTCATCCGGTGGAACGTGCCCGTGCCCGGGTCGTAGATCTCGACGTTCGCCCTGAGGGCCTTTTCCGCCCACCACCACCGGTCCACGAGCGAGCGCTGCTTGGCCGTGCGCCGCCACATCTGCGGGCCGATGTTCGGCTTGAAGTAGTCCATATAGAGGCCGTTCTCCGCGTGGAGGACGACCCAGTACCAGGGCGTCGAGGGGGCGTTCACGCGGACTTTCTGGAAGTACGCCGTCCCCTCCACCACCTCCTTGGCGCCCGAAGCGTCCGTGATCTCCCCCTTCATCCGCATCGCGAGGATCTTCATGATGTCGTAGCCCCAGCTGCCGAGCATGTTCGTCCGCGCGAAGCGGTGCTCCGAGAGCCAGTCCGTCCAAGGCTCCATCTCGAACTTCATCCGCGTGTTGCCCTCGTCGTCGGCGACCAGGACCGTGTAGTTGCGCCCGTCGCCCCGGATCGCAATGTCCTCCCGGCCCTTCACCGTGAGCGCGCCCCTGCCGCCGTAGTGGTCAACCTCGAACTCGAGGTCCTTGAGGAGCCACGGGTCGACCATCCGCTCGCCGTCAAACCACCACGCCGCGCTCATGCCGTGGAAGGCGAGGCGCTTCGCGGGCTCGGCCCCGGCCGTGGGAGGGACGGACGAGCGGGACAACTTGTACGCGCGGACCCACGTGTGATCCATGACGCGGACTTGGTCGGCGTTCTTCGTCGAGTGGAGGACCATAAGCTGCCGGGTCTTGCCTGGGTGCTTGGGGTCCTTGATGAAGAAGATCCACCACCACCACCACCAGGTGCGCCCCTCGACAATGCGCTCCGTGTCGAGGTCCCACATCAAGCCGGGGTCATAGCCCGTCTTGTTGATTTTCCGCGGGGGTTTCACGCCTGTGGCCACCGCTGCTTGCCCCCGCGGGGGGCCAAACCGCGCGCCGCTTATATGGCTGCGCCCGGGGCGCGCTCGCGTTCACCCAGGGGTCAACTCGTCGGGCGGCCTTTATGGGCCGAGCGCCAAGAGGAGTGCGAGCGGGGCGCGGCCGAGGACCCTCCAACCTGAGGGCCCCTAAAGGGGCCCTCCCGGCCCCGCTTTCCTTTTCATCGCGCGCGCAAGCCTCATAGAGCCGACCTCGCTTGGGACTGCTGGGCTCGTGGGACGGCGCGGGCCAAGCGCCGGTTGGCGGGCGCGGGAGGGGGGGCCTGATGTTCGCGCGTTTCGGGCGGGCCGGACTCCTTGCCGCGGCCGCGCTTGCCGCTCTGGGCCTTGGCCTTTCGGCGCCGGGCCTTTCCTATTCGACATCCTTCGTCGATGTCGCGGCCTTAGCCGGCGCCCAGAACCTCGCAGGGCTTGGCGACCCGCTGAACCCGCCGCCCCCGCCACCGCTCACGCCCAACGTGACTTGGCCCGAGTATGTCGCGCTCATGCACATGTGGGGCGGCGTGGCCATCGACGATTTCGACCGCGACGGCGACCCGGACATGTACCTCACGAACGGCGACGCGGGCCCCTCGGCGCTCCTTCGCAACGACGGGAACTGGACCTTCACGGAGGCCGCTGCGGCCGCCGGCGTGGCAAAGACCGGCCGCTCGATGGGCGCGGCCTTCGGCGACTTTGACAACGACGGCTGCCGCGACCTCTTCGTAGCGTCTTTCACGGGGCCCTCAAGCCTCTTCCGCAACAGCTGCGACGGCACGTTCACGAACGCGACGGCCGCGGCGAACCTCTCGGTCAACGTCCGCGCGGGGGGCGTCGCCTGGGGCGACTTCGACCGCGACGGCTTCCTGGACCTCTCGGTCGCGTGCTACCTCGTGTGCCCCAATCTCCTCTTCCATAACCGGGGGGACGGCACCTTCGAGGACGCGACGGCGTCGGCCGGCGTTGGGGACCCCGGGTGGACCTTCCAGCCCGTCTTCTTCGACTTCGACGCGGACGGCGACCTCGACCTGTGGGACGTGAACGACTTCGGCCAAGACCGGCTCTACCGGAACAACGACGACGGCACCTTCACGGATGTCACGGCGGTCCTCGGCGTCGACCGCCAGGGCGCGGGCGGGATGGGCGGAGCCGTGGGCGACATCGACAACGACGGCCGCCTCGACTTCCTCGTCTCGAACTACTACAACGACTCGCTCTACCGCAACACGGGGGCGGGGTTCGTCGAGAGCTCGGGCGGCTCGCCGCTCCACGACTTCCTCGTCGGCTGGGGCGCGGACTTCTTCGACGCGGAGAACGACGGGGACCTCGACCTCCTGGTCGGCAACGGCTTCATTTTCGAGCAGACGCACAGCCGCTTCCAGGACGACAAGTTCTTCGAAAACCTCGGCGCCGGGGCCTTCCGCAACAGCTCGGCCGCGCTCGGCGGCCCCTTTGGGGGCGTGACCCACGGGCTTGCGACGGCCGACTTCGACCTCGACGGCGACCTCGACGCGTTCCTTTTCCAGCTCGACCAGCCCTCCGCGCTCCTGCGAAACGACGGCGAGAAAGGCGCTTGGATCAAGGTCGACCTGGAGGGCACCGCCTCGAACCGCGACGCGGTCGGCGCGCGCGTGACGCTCGAAGCCGGCGGGCGGACAATCACCCGCGCGCTCCTTGCCGGCGGCTCCTACCTTTCGCAGGACGACCACGTCCTCCACTTCGGCCTCGGGGGCGCGAGCCTTATCGACCGGCTCGTCATCGAATGGCCATCGGGCGCGCGTGAGGAGCTCCGGAACCTTTCGGTAAACGCTACGGTCGCCCTTGCGGAGCCCCCCCTTCTCATCGCCTGCGCCGGAGGTGACCTGGCCGCGCGCCCGGGGATTGCCGCGGACCTCGGAGCCGCGTGCACGACGGACCCCCTCGACGTTTCCTTCCCCACCGGCGCGAACTTCACGTGGACGGTCGACCTCGGCGGGACGAGCGTCCAGGTGTATGGCGAGGCTGCCAACTACACCTTCACGGCTTCCGGCGCCTACAAGGTGACGCTCACCGTAAGGGACTCGCTTGGGAACCTCGACGAAGACCTCCTCGTAGTGTATGTGCGCGACGAGCGCGCCCCCACGGCGAGGGCGGGTGCCGACCAGTCTGTATGCGACTCGGAGACCGCCCGCCTCGACGCGGGCAATTCCACGGACAACGACCCAACGTTCGCAATCTTTGGGAACTTCACCTGGTCCGTGCCGCTGCCCTCGGGCCCCTTGACGCTCTACGGCGCGCGCGTGTCCCTGCGCGTCCCCGTGCCCGGGACGTTCTCGATCACGATGACCGCCACCGACCCCTCGCGAAACTCCGCGTCGGACGACCTCCTGCTCACGGTCCTGGACTGCACGGCGCCCTCCGTGGTCCTGCCCGCCGCCGTTTACCTCAACGAAGGCGCGACGGCCGTCCTTTCCCCCACGGTCTCGGATGCCTCCGCGAGCTTCCCCGCGGGCGCCTCTTTCCTCTGGACCTTTGAAAACGGGTCGGGCACCGAGGCGCGCGCCGGGGCGAACCTCACGTACCGCTACACGGTCCCGGGCGCATGGCGCGCCGAGGTGCGCGTCCTGGACGCGGCCGGCAACGGCGCAACGGCCTCCACGACCGTCGTCGTGGCCGACTCCACGGCGCCTGTGGTCGCGGTTCCGGGCCGCCTCGAAGGCGACGAGGGTTCCCTGATCCGCCTTGAGGCGGTCACGGCCATCGACAACGACCCTTCGTTCCCCGCCACGGGCACGTTCGAGTGGGTGGTTCAAACGGTCGGGCCGGGCGGAGCGCCGCTTGCGCTCCACCTTTTCGGCGCGGCCCCCTCCCTTCGGCTCGACGTGCCGGGCACGTTTCCCGTCGACCTCCTCGTGAGCGACCGGGCCGGCAACCGGGCGAATGCGAGCGGCCTCCTCGTCGTGAGAGACACGACAGCTCCGTCCGCGCACGCGGGGGCAAGCCGCGAGGTCAGGGCGGGGTCGACGGTCGCCCTGGAGGCGGCGGCCTCGGACAACGACCCCTCGTTCGCGTCGACGGGCTCGTACCGCTGGTCGTTCACGTACGGCGGGCGGCGCGTCGAGCTTTCGGGCCCGCAGTCCTCGTTCCGCTTCGAGGCGCCGGGCTCCTACATCGTTTCGCTGACCGTGACGGATGCCTCAGGCAACCTCGCGACCGACCACCTCGACCTGCTGGTCGTGAGCGCTGCGGCCGACCCCTGGCCCGCGACCCAGCGGGCCCTTGCGGCCGGCGCGCTCATCGCAGTCGCGCTTTTGGGTGTGCCCTTCTGGAGGCGCGCGCGCTTGCGGGCCGTGGCGGAGGCGGCGAAGGAGGAGGAGCCGTAGGGCCCCGAGGTGCGCGAAGGACAAGGCCAAAGGCCGCCAAAGCCAGGCCTGCGGTTCCAAGGGCCGCCAGCCCGACAGCCGCGGTCGAAGGGGGTTCGCCTGCTGCGGCACCGAGGTCGAAAGTGAGCGAGGTCGCCGCCTCGTTCCCCGAAGGGTCGGCCACGGTCAGGTGCGCGCTCCACGCGCCAGCGCTCGGGAGAACGACGCGCACTTCGCGGCCTTCGGCCCGGACGGAAACCGCCCCCTGGACGAGGACCCATCGGAAGGCGCCGTGCGTCGCGAGCCGCG
>DATEUP010000149.1:0-13150 GCA_035283065.1 Thermoplasmatota archaeon
GGTTTCGGGGTATTTTACGCCCTCTATGGTTTTTTCAATTCAGGAATTGAGCGGTTCGCCCTTTCGAGCGAAGGTCCCCCCGCTCGGCCCGAACTTGGAAAGGTCGGACACCGGCATCCGGAAGCGCTGAGGCGCGGAGCCGCCGGACTACTCGTTCTTGACGCCGCACGCTTCGCAGAAGACGGCTCCAAGCTCCGCGCCGCAAGCCCTGCAGTGTCGGGGCGCGGCCTGCGCCCCGCCCTCGGGGCTTGCCGAGGCCGATCCCACGGCGCCCGCCGTGCTGCCGATCCCGGCGGGGGAAAGCTCACCCACCTTCGTCGAGGTCCATCCCAGCATCTCGTGGTACAGGTCCTCGAGCGCGTCGAGGCTCGCTTGGGTCTTGGGCAGGTAGCCCCCTTCAGTCACGAAGAGTGACCGGTTCTCCTCCTGGACAATCATGCGGACGATCTGGGGCGTATGGGCTTCCAGCCACCCGTCCACAGGGAGGAGCGAGGCTTCCGCGGCTGCGCCGCGCGCGAGGATGTGAGCGCGCCCGCCGGCCACCATGACCATCAGGAACCCGTGCGGCCCGAGTCCCCGCGTGCACTCGCTTTCGAAGACCTCGTGGTCTTTGGCCTTGTGCTCGAAGAGCGCCTGGCTGTCCTCGAAGCGCCGGCCGCAGAAGCCGCAGTGCGGCGCACCGTTTCCGCCTCCCATGAGCCCGTTGCAAGCAAGGGGCGAGCGTTATTTGAAGGGGCCACCCGGTTCTCATTCTCTCGGAATTTTCCAAAAATTCGGCGCAAGTTCGCTTGCGCGCCCTCTTGCTCCTTCAGTCGATGAGCGCGCTAAATCGCAGCCAGTTCGAGATTGCCTGGCTCACGATGCCCGGCGCCTCGAGCGTCACGAAGTGCGAGGCCCCCTCCACGACCTGGAGGAACGACCCCGGAATAAGGCCATGGATTTCGCGAGCAAGCTCGGGCGGGGTCACGGGGTCCTCGGCGCCGGCGACCACGAGCGCGGGGATCCGAACGCCCTTGAGGACGGGGCGGAAGTCGCTCCGCGACCCCATCGCCTCGACGGCGCGGGCGCGTCCCTCGGCCGAGACGGCGGCCATCGAGTTGCGTGCGGCCTGCCACACCTCGGGCCGATTCCGGAGCGTGTCCTGCGTCAGCACCCGGTCGCGGTAGCCGTCCACGCGGATGCCCTCGCCGCGCAGTTGCGCGGCTTGCTGGCCGCGACCAGCCTTCTCCTTCGGGGTGTCGGGCCGGGCGCCCGTCGAGACGAGGAGGAGCCCAAGGACGCGTTCGGGGTGCGCGCGGACGATCTCCATTGACACCCACCCGCCGAAGCTGAAACCGCCGAGCAAGAACCGCGGAATGCCGAGATCGTCGGCCAGAGCCAGGACGTCGTCCGCCATCGCCTCGACGGTCGATGGGCCATCGCCGAGTGGCGACTCGCCGTGGCCTCGCAGGTCCGGGCGCACCACGCGCAGGCCGGCGGACACGAGGTCGCCGACCGGCCCGTCCCAAACGTGGCGGTCGGTCGGCGAGCCATGGAGAAGGAAGAACGGTGTCCCGCCGCGCGGGCCCTCATCGGAATGCGCAAGGCGCGCGGGGGCCAAGGGTGCCTGCCCCCTACTGGTTGAAGTGGCGCCGGACGGCAACCAGGTAAACGAGAAGCAGCACGAGGGCGACCTTGCCCCAGAGTCCGGGGCTCCCGAGGCTGAAAAGGAGCTGGAGGACGAGGACCAAGACCGCGAGCCACCACGCCCACGGGCGCATTCCCCACAGCCCGAGCCCCGAGACGAGCATGAGGGCTCCCCCCACCACGACGGCCGCGCCGAGGGCCGCGCCCACGAGGACGCCACCTCCACCCGCGAGCAGGCCGCCGACGAGGCCCAGGCCGACGGCAAGGACGATCCCGGCGACTACCATCAGCGCGCCTCCGATGATGAGGAGGACGGCGAGGATCGCAACGAGGACCGGCCGGTGAAACGGGCGCGCGGTCTGCGGCAGGGCGGCGGCGTTCCCATCGTGCGAGCCCGGCGGGAGCACCGCCCCTCCCGCCTCTTAGACTTCGCCCTCGCGCTCAGGGGCGAAGCCGGCGAAAGCCTACCACGTATCGCGCCCGCCACGTTCAAATCCCCCCTCCCCGTGCCCTTCTCCCACAAGCGCGAACCGCTCCCTACCTTCGGAGAGAATACGCGCGCCTAGACCGGGGAGTTAGGCGTTCCCTGTACCGCCGAACCGTCTACAGGCGGGGTCGACAAGGCCCGGCGCGGCGTTACCGCGGGTGCGGCACGGTCGTGCGTTGGTCCTGTGAAGTCTCGTCACTCGAACGGGCGGGGTTGCCTCGGCCTTCCGGAAGGAAGGGTGAGGCGGCGTACGCAGAGGGGACCGGCCTAGGCCCGGAAGGGAGCAGGCTTACCTCGTACCGTCCGTGTTGAGTGGAAAACGGGGCGGAGGCCGCGCGCGAACCCTCTGCCGTGCCCCGGGCGTCCAACCGGGCAAGGCGTTCGTCTCAGGTCCGAGGGGTGGGGGCGGGGGCGCTTTCGGCGACCCCCCGCCGGCGTTCAAGTACGGCCTCGCGGGTCGTCGGCCCGAAATCCATGACCGAGGCCCGCGCAGGAACTGCGCTGCCCGCCGCGCCGACCCGCGTGCCCCCTTACCGGGCCACGGCGCCCCTCATCCACCCCTCCCGCCTCACCACCCGCGACCGCGGCGGTGTGGGCAAGGACCTCTCGGAGGGTTGGTGCCTCAACTTCGCCGTTGGGTGCACGCACGGCTGCAAGTTCTGTTACGTCGACGTGATCAACAAGCTCTTCGCGGGCGGGCGTTTCAAGAACAACGCGCCCGCGCGCCGCGAGGTCCAAGACAAGGATTGGGGCGAGTATTTCATGGTCCCCGAGAACCTCGACGAGGCGATCGAGGAGACGCCCTGGGAGCGTTGGGCGGGCAAGGAAGTCATGCTCTCCTCGATGCACGACCCCTACCTACCCGAGCTTGCCCCTTACGCGCGCGCAATCCTCGAGCACGCGCTCCCGGCGGGCGTCCGCTTCTGCGTGCAGACGCGCTCGCTTCTCGTCACACGGGACTTCGACCTGATGAGTGAGTACGCCGCCCAGGTCCGGCTCCAGGTCTCCGTGGCGACCGCGTCCGTGCGATTACAGCGAGTCATCGAGCCAAGAGTGCCCACCGCTACGCGCCGCTTCGAGGTCCTGCGGAAGGCGAAAGCCGCCTGCTTGCCTACGGGCATCATCCTCGCGCCCATCTTCCCGCCGGTCGAGGTCCGCGAGGACGTGACCGAAGACCTCAGTTCGATGGCCGAGACGCTCGCCACAATCCGCCCCGACCACATCTTCGGCGAGTCCCTCCACCCGCGCGGCCAGAACATGCGCCTCATCGAGGAGGCGCTTGGCCACCCGATCGAGCACCCGAAGAGCTTCGACTTCCACGCGGGGCGCGCGTTCAGGCGGGCGCTTCGAAGCCGCAAGATGGAAGGAACGTGGTGGCCCGACCACCGGGCGCCCGCCTCCGCCGCGTAACGGGCCTCAACGCCGCGGCGGGCCGTCCCGCCGCATCGAGCGCTCGAGCTCCTCGATGAGCCCCGGGACCATCTCCTCGCCCACGCTCTGGCCTCCGCCCACGGGGAGCATCGTCGAGACCCCCTTCTGCGTGATCTGCCGCGGCTTTCGCATGACGATCTCGATCTCGCCGGAGGCGATGTCCGCGGAGATCTGGCGCGCGACCATCACCGCGCGGGGCTCTGGCGAGGGCGGCTCCGGCGCCTGGTCGGCCGCAATCCGCGTCTCGCCGAGCGTCGAAGGGCCGTAGCCGGCGTCGAGGCGCGCGCGCAGCCTTGCCGCGTAAGCGATGACGTCGGACGCCTGGGCCCCCGCGACTACAAGGCCTGCGGCCCCGCCGAGCCCTTGCGTGAGCTGGACGAAGAGCGGGCGCGTCTCGCCGCCCACGAGCCCGAGGAACCAGACCTCGCGCTCGGCACCGGCGCCCCGCCAGTCAAGGAGGCGCGCGAGGCTGTCCTTCTCCACCGCGCTTGCAAGCCCGGCCACCGTCGATAGCCCCCCGAGCGCGGTGGACACCTCGACCTTGGCCGCGTAGGCGAGCCGGCCTTCGACAAGCGCGCGGAATTCCGCGAGCCCCTTCGGGACCGTGGGCACGACGTCCGACTGCGCGATGCGCGCCCGGGCCGGGCGCATCCGGCCGCGCTCCTCGCGGCCCCCTTCGAGGACGAGCCGTAGGGCGCCCTCGACCGCGTGCGTGCCGGCCGCCTTGGGCTCGAAGAGGACGACGACGCGCTCGCGGGATCGCGCGGCGACCTGCGGCAGCTCGAGGACCCCGTCCTCGAAGGCGCCGTTGCGCGCCTTGACGGAAACAAGCGGCAGGGCGGCCGAGTCGAAGGCGAGTCTAAGCTCCACGCGGTTCGCCGCCCACGGCGTCGCGTTCACGACCTCGACGTCGAGCGCGAGGCGCGCGCCCGAAGGGCGGAAGGACGCGCGAGCAAAGGCCAGGGGGCCCTTCGGAGCCGTGGAAAAACGTGCCGGGTCTTTGAGCGCCGCGGCAACCACGCGCGGGAACGCCTCGATCGAGGCCTTTGAGAGGCCTCCGGCGCGGATCTCCTCGCGCGCTGCGTGCTCGAAGGCCGCCACGACCGCCGAAAGCTCGTGGGGCACGTCGCGCAGCCGCCCCGGGTCCTCCGCGGCGCACGCGAAGAAGTCGCGCCCGCCGCAGACGACGACCGACACGTCGCCTTCGACCTTCCCCACAAAGGTCCCCCAGGCGACCTCCCGGCTCTTCACGAGCGCGCGGGCGGCCTCAAGGGCCTTGGGGTGCAGCATCGGCTCTTTCAGCGCCACGCCTTCGCGCGTGGCCCCCGCCACAAAACGCCCGACCTCGTCAAGGAGGAACACCTGGCGAGCCTGGGCCTCGTGCGGGGGCGCCGCCCCGGCCTCGGGTTCCCGGCCCTTCCGTCCCGCCCTCGCCATCGATTCCGAGCAACCGCACCCGGATTTCAACTCTTGCGAGCCAGCGTCTCCAATCTGCAAGGAATCCAGGGGCCGTAACACAGAATACCACGTCCGGCGATCCCCGATGCGGTTGCCATGCGCAAGGAAGCCGTGAGTTCGCCCCAAGCGCCGGCCGCCATCGGCCCCTATACGCAGGCCGTCCGCTCCGGCGACCTCCTCTTCCTATCGGGGCAGATCCCCCTCGACCCGGCGACGGGGCAGCTTGTCGGCGGGGGCATCGAGGCGCAGACCGAGCGCGTCGTGAAGAACCTCGAAGCCGTCCTCGAGGCGGCCGGCGCCTCCTTGAAGGACGTCGTGAAGACGACGGTCTACCTCACGGACCTCGGCGAGTTCCAGGCGTTCAACGCGGCCTACGCGCGCTTCTTTGGAGAGCCCCCCGCGCCAGCGCGCGCGACAGTCCAGGTCGCGGCCCTGCCGCGCGGTGCCCGCGTCGAGATCGAGGCCGTCGCGAGGCTCCAAGGGGGCCTTTGAGGCACCTCCACGTTCATCTGCCCCACCCGCTCTCGCCCGGGTCGTGGACGCACCCCCCCAGGCTGCCCCTCCCCTTCCGCCGGCACCGGCCGCGACGACCCTCCTCCTGCGCTTCGGGGAGCTCACGCTGAAGTCCCACGCCGTCCGCCGGCGCTTCACCCAAATCTTGCGCTCGAACATCGAAACCGCGTTCGTTCGCGAGGGGCTCGATTGCCTCATCCGCGACGACTTCGGCCACCTCTACGTCGACACCTCGGACATCTCGCGCGCGGTCCCGCTGCTCCAAAGGACGTTCGGGCTCACCTCGCTCTCCCCGGTAGCCACGCTTCGCTCGTCGGACCTTGGCGAGGTTGCCCCCTTTCTCGCCGCTTTTGCCCTTGAAAACCTCCCACCGGAGGCCTCCACCTTCGCGGTGCGCGCGCGGCGCACGGGCTCGCACCCGTACTCGTCGATGGACCTTGGCCGCGTGTGCGGCTCGGCGATCTTCGAGGCCGCCGCCGCGTCCGGGCGGCATCTCTCGGTGGACCTCTCGAAGCCCGACTTCGAAGTCGAGGTCGAGGTCCGCGAGAACCGCACGTACGCCTACGCGCGCCGGGTCCCCTGTCCGGGCGGCCTGCCGGTCGGTACGGCGGGGAAGGTCCTCTTCGTCCTGCGGGGCGGCAAGGCCGAGTCCGACCTCGACGCGCGGGCGGCATGGATGCTCATCAAGCGCGGCGCGCAGCCCGTGTTCCTTGCCGAGGGCGACGAGGCCACGCGGACGCCCTCGCCCCACGCCGCGGCCGCGCTCGGCCGCCTTGCGGCGTGGACGCCCTCCTACAAGGTCCTCGTGGCGTCGGACCCGTTGGACGGCGAGGCCGTCGCGCGCCTCGCCCGCGAGGTCAAGGCTCACGCCGTCGCCGTCGGCACCCGCGCCAAGGCCGGCGCGATCGCGGGGCCCGTTTCCCTCGCCGGACCGCTTCCCACCTTCCACCCGCTCTTGGCCCTCACCGACGCAGAGGTCGCTCAGATTCCGCTCGGCTGAACGTGTCCTTGGCGTGCCCCCACGGAACCTTTTATATCCTAACCGAAATCCCCGGCCCCTCGTGGGCCCGTAGCTTAGCTGGTGGAGCACCCGGCTGATAGCGCGAGACCTTTGCGTCAGAAACCGGGAGGTCGCCCGTTCAAATCGGGCCGGGCCCACTCCCCTTCCCTCCCCCCACCGGGCGCCTTGAGGGGACACGTTTTTGTGCCCTCAGGGAGCCTGCCTTGCAATGCGCGGGTCCTCCCGTTGGCTCCCCGGATTCGTGTGCCTGTCCGCGCTTGGCGCGCTCGCCGCATTCGGGCTGATGGCGTCGGCCTACTCGACCCCGGGCGGCTCCGGGAACCTGTCCCTCGAGCAAGCCGGTGCCCCCCCGAGTGCCCTCTGGCTGCAGGGCGGGTCGCCTCCGCGCTACCAGGTTAACGAGACGCTCACGGTTTCCCTGGGCGATGTCCTGCAAGTGGCCGCAGGGTCCGAGATCGCCTTCGTGAACGGCACGAGGCTCGTCGTGCTCGGCGGGCTCGAGGTCGTCGGCGCGCCCGCCTCGCCCGTCGTGATGCATGTCGTTCCCGACATCGGCGCGATGGCCGTGTCCTGGGACGGGATCTACGCGCAAGCGGCAAGCCCCTTCCGCCTCGAGAACGCGGTGATCAACGACACGATCGACGTGGCCTTTGCAAACGGCACGGGCGCGCTCGTGCGCGGCGTCGCCTACCAGGGCAGGCTCCTCATCGACAACGCGACCCAGGTCGACATCGAGGATGTGGCGATGGAGCACACGCCGACGGACGTCGGGCGCATCTCGATCTGGATCGAGAATTCGGGGTTCGTGCGGGTGAGGCGCGCGGACCTCCACGCGGGGACCGGGTGGGGCGGCGCGGCCGTGCTCCTGGAGAATTCCGCGGACATCCTCCTCGAGGACCTCCTAGTCCGCGACGACAACCAAAACCTCGTGGGGTTCAAGGCGATCCTGTCGCAGCGCGTCCGGCTCGTGAACTACACCTTCTCCCAGGGGCCGCTCGGGGGCGACCCGAACGAGGCGCTCGAGTTCGACACGTGCGAAGGCATTTGGGTCGAAGGCGTCAGGGTCACTTACGTGGGGACGTCGGGGCTGGGCGCGATCTACGGTGTGCGGTCGAACGTGACGCTTGCAAATTCGACGTTCCCGGCGGGGCTCTCGCCCGGAGTATGGCAAGGGCCTGGGAGGCTCGTCACGATCAACGCGACCCGCGTGCCCATCCGCCCCGAGAGCGGCGGCGAGGTCGTCGAGTATGAGCTCCTCAGGGCGCGCGTCGTCTGGGAGGCTGGCGGGCTTGTCCCCTCGGGAAACGCGTCGGTGAACGGGTCGGCCGCGGGCGGGACGGTCCCCTTCGCGGCGGGCTTGAGCGGCTGGATCGCGCTCCTGCGCGAGACGAACGCGAGCGGCGCGCTCACGACCGAGAGCGCCTACACCGTTAGGGCCCTTTGCAACTGCACGGGCGCCTCCCGCGTGGTCACGCTCGCCGACGAGGAGGGCGTAACGGTCGAGATCCCCGTCGCCGACGCCGTCCCCCCCGTCGCGGTCGCCACCGGGCGCGTGGGCGCGACCGGCGCGGACGTCGTGCTCGACGGGGCGTCGTCTTTCGACAACGCGGGCCTCGGCGCGTACCTATGGCGCGCCTTGGGGGCCCCGAACGCGACGGGCCTTCCCTGCGCCCAAGCGGTTTGCCGGGCGGTGTTCTTCGAGCCGGGGACTTTCACCCTCGAGCTCAATGTGACGGACACCAGCGGCAACGTGGCGAGCCTGCGGGTCCAGGTCGCGGTCGCCGATGTGACGGCGCCGCAGGTCCGGATCCTCTCGCAAACTCCCACGCGCCCGGGCCAGGGCGAGCCTTTCACAGTCGCGGCCGAGGCCTTTGACAACGACCCGGCCTTCCTGCCACGGATCGCATGGTTTGTGGACGGCGCGAACGTGACGGGTGACACGCTGGCGCTCACCGTCGCGGTCGCGGCGATCGGGCCGCACGAGGTGCGCCTCGAGGTGCGCGACGACGCCGGGAACCTCGCGCAGGCGAACGTGACCGTCGAGGTGCGCGACTCCACGGCGCCGGTGATTGGCGAATTCCAGAGCCCGGCCGGGCTTAAAGCGCCGGCCACGGTGGAGCTCAACGGGTCGATCGCCGCGGACAACGTGGCGGTCGTGTCGTGGGTCTGGAGGATTCAGGGCGAGGGCACGGACTACAACGTTGCGGGGCCGGCGGGCAACGCGACGCTCCCCTCGGCGGGCCGGTACAACGTGACCCTCACGGCGCGCGACGCGGAGGGCAACGCGGGGAGCCGGACCTTTGTCGTCGATGTCGCGGCGGTTCACGGCGACCTGCCCCCTGCGGGAGTCGGGCTCTTGGAGGTCGTGGTCCTGTTGGGCGCGACGGTAGCGGCTGGCGCCCTTGTCATCGTCTGGTGGAGAGGCAAGAAGCCGGGCCCCTGAGCCCCCGCTACTCGAAGCGGTACTGGCCCCACTCGCGCCCGTCCGAGTATAGGTAGAGCGTCGAGAGGATCAGGTTGTCCGCGGCCCTCGGCGCGACGCTGACCCTGAGGCCGTCTCGCCCCGTGACCGTGAGCGAGCCGTCGTTGTCGACCCAATCGACGCGGATCGTCACATTGCCCTGGGTCTGGTTTTGGCCGAGGGGCCCCTCGTAAAGGCGGTCGCCCGCGGGGGTGACGATCGTCGCCGTGAGCGAAGAGATGAGGACCTCGCCGTGCTCGTCGAGGTCGCTCACATAGAGCGAGACGGTCTCGTTGCCCCAGCCGTCCTCCGTGAAGAAGACGCGGTCGGGGCCCCGCGCATTGAGCGCGGCAAAAGTGAGGTACCAGAGGGCGCCGAGGAACAAGAGCAGCATCGCGGCAATCACGATCAGCGACTTGGGGCCCGAACGGGCGGGGGGCAAGGGGACAGGCTTCGCTTCACCCGCACGTTCCTGGCGCTCCACGGATTCTAGGAACGGGCACGGGTGGATGAGGGTTTCGAAGGGCGGTGCCGTGCGGTCACGCGCGGAAACACGCGGGCGGTGACGGCCACGTGGTCGATGCCCGGGGCAAACGACTTGACCTCGCGCGCGTCGAGGACTTCGATGTCGTGGTCCGGCCCGCCGGCCCGCGAAAGCGCCAGGAGCGCGTCGCGGAATTTCGTCTCCTGGGGGTAGGCCTCGTGGAAGTGCACGATGCCCCCTTCGGGCTTCAGCGCCCGGATCGCCGTGGGCAGGAACGCTTCCGTCCCGTGGATGTAGCCGAGGACGGCCCGGTCTGCGGCCCCCTCCGGCGCGACCTTGCGGCAGTCTCCAAGCCGCGCTTCCACGACGGAGGCGGCCTTGTTGAGCTTGATGTTCTCGAGCAGGAAGGCGTGCGCCTCGGGGTTCTTCTCGCAGGCGATCACGCGCCTCGCGCCCGCGCGCACGGCAAGGGGGATCGTGAAGTACCCGATGCCGGCGAAGAGGTCGACGACGGTCTCGCCGCGGCAGTCCAGCGCCCCCATTCGCGCGCGCTCGGCCTGGTTACCGGAGGAGAACATGACGCGCGCGACATCGAAGGTGAACGTGAGGCCGTTCTCGCGGTGGCGCGTGAGCGTTCCCTGGCCGTGGAGCACGCGCATACGGGGCCGGCGCATGGCCCCGCGGACGCCGCCGAGGTCCTCCACGACGCATCGCGCCGGGAGTTCCTCCGCCAGGATGCGCGCGAAATCGCGGCGCACGCGGAGGGGCGTCCGCGGTCGGAAGCGCAGGACCGCGACGTCGCCGAGGAGCTCCCAGCCGGCGACTGCGGCCTTCGCGAAGGGGACGCCGGTCTCGGCGGCCGTGCGCGCTTCGATCCGCGCCTTGGGGCCTTGGCGCTTCAAACCCTTCCGCAAGGCAGGCGCGCGTCTCACGCGGCCAACGAGCGCGCGGGGAGGACTTATAGGGTTCAGCCGTTCCTTTCGCGGGGAGGCGGAGTGCGTGCGTGAGGCTCGCTTGCGGACGGCCGCCGCGGTCGCACTTGCGGCCGTTGCGCTTTCGGGCGCCCTTGCGCCTGGCGCCTACGGCGCGCCCTTCGCCTCGGGCCGCGACACGCGCGAAGTGGGCAAGACCCCGAACGTGGTCTTCGAAGGCCCCGTGACCGTGCGCCCGGGCGAACCGGGCGCGGTCGTCTTTTCGATCACGAACCGCTACAACGACACGATGCAGGCGGTCCGTTTCGAGTACGCGTTCAGCGTCGGGGGCGACTGGCTTTTTGCGCGCAACCTCTCGGGCAATTCAAGCGACCCCGCCTTCAGGCCCGTGTCGAGGCTGCCCGGCGACCTCGCGCCGGGGGCGGCCCTGAAGGTCGTGGCCAACTTCACCACCGCCGCTTCAACCCCCCCGGGGGTGTACCTCGTGTCGCTCATTGTGCGGTTCTCCTATGCGGGCCCGAACGGGACGACGACAGCCACGTTGGCCTCGTTGGGCTCGATCGAGCCCTCGAGGCGGCAGCTCGTGAATATGTCGAACTACAACGGGACGCTCGACGCGCTCGGCCTTGACGGCATCGTCCCCGACTCGAGCATCCAGGTGGACGCAGGGCAGGCGCTTGGCCTCTGGTGGGGCGCGGCGGCCTTTGGGGTCGCGGTGGTGGGCGCAGGCGTGGCCTACGGGCTCTGGGGCCCCCCAAGCCGCGCCGCGCGGGGGAGGGGGAAGTAGGTGGCCAGAGGGGGCCGCGCAGGCGCCCTTTGCGCGCTCGCGCTCCTTGTGGCAGCCCTTGTCCCGGCGCCGCCCTTGGGGGCGGAGCCGATCGAGGTTATCGAGGCGCCCACGAAGGTGCCCAAGTTCGAGTTCGCCTCGCAAGGCGGGGGGATCGAGCCCGGCTCGTCGGGGACCTACGCCTTCACGATGCGCAACCGCTACAACGACTCGATGCTGAACGTGACGGTCACCGTCGAGATCTACCGGTACGCCACGGTCGAACCCGAGCGCGTCGTGAACCTCAGCCAACCTTCGGACGGGTCGCGGTTCCTACCCGACTCGCCCTTCGGGGCGCCTCCGGTGTTTGCCGCCTCCGGCGACCTGCGCGCAAGCGCCGCCGTCCCGTCCCTTTCGCCGAACTCGACGGTCGAGGTCAGGCAGAGCGTGAGCACCGCCCCTTCCGCACCCGAGGGCGTCTACTTCACGCGCCACCGCGTCGAATTCGACTACGCGAACTTCACGGTTCCGGGCGAAGCCCTCCCGCGTACCGGGCACTTCATCATGGTCTCGCGCGGGCACCTCACGGACACCGAGTGGGCTTCGATCAACTACACGGACCTCGAGGGGTCGCTGGGCGCCCTCAACATCTCGGGGATCGTCCCGGACTCGTCGTTCTCCGTGAAGCGGCCGGCGCCGCTATGGCCCCTCGCGCTCCTCGTGGGAGCTACGGCCGCCGCGGGCACCCTTGCGCTTGCCGAGTACCTCGTCGCCACGGACCCGGAAAAGCACGGGCGGCTCAACCGCGCTCTCCTCCAGCTGTCGGGGAAATGGCACGTCCTGCGCGTGTCGGTCGCCGAGGAGTTGCGCGCGCGCCTCAAGAGGCGACCCGCCGGCAAGTAGATCGCCTAAAGTACCGCACGGATCGCGGGTCCTGCAAGGCGCAGGAGCTGGGGGCTCTTGCGGAGCGCGACGCGCGCGAGCTTCGAGGGGAAGTCGATGTCGCCGTGCGCGACGATGAGGTGCTTCAGCGCAGGGTCGTTGAGTATCCGAAGCGCGAGGTCCATCTGGCTGTCCTTCATCGCAATCATCATGCGGTGGAGGATCTGGGCGTGGCGCAGTTCCTTCCCGATGTCGGCCATCCAGGCCTCTTGGTAGCCCTTTAACGCACTTTTCGAGAAGTCCCCGGAACCCAGGGCGGCGCAGGCGGCCTCTGCGCAGCGCACGGCCGAGGCAAGCCCCATGTAGAGGCCGCCTCCCGTCGTCTGCTTGACCTGGGCCGCGGCGTCGCCTACAATCATGACACGGTCCGCATACGTCCGCTTGAGGAGCCCAAACGGGATCGCCGAGAGCACATACTCGAGCTCCTGGGCGCGCCCGTAGCGCTCCCTGAACCAGTCGGCCTTGAGGAGGCTGTTAAGGTAGTCGAGCGCGACGCCGCGGCGCCCGTCGATTCCAAGCCCCACGAGCCCGGAGTCGGCCGTGTAGGGGATGATCCATCCGAAGAAGCCGGGGGCGATCTTCTCGCCGGCGAAGAGCTCGACGGACTCGGGGTCGAGGCGGAGTCCCGCGCAGTGGAGCTCGATCGAGGGAACGAGCTTCTCCGGGTGCGAGAGCTTGAACCACCGGGCGACCTGCGACTGGACGCCGTCGGCGCCGACGACGAGCTTGGCCCGGACCTTTTCGAGCTCGCCCTCCCCCCGCTTCAGCGTCACCTCGACGCCGCGCTCGTCGAGCCTTGCGGCCTCCGCGCGCGTGCCTACCGCGAGTTCCGCGCCGTTCTTCAGCGCGAGCTTCGCGAAGGCTTTGTCGAAGAACGAGCGGTTCACGACGTACGCGCGCGTGTCGGGCGCCTTGAAGGAGAGCGTATTTCCGTTCGGCGAAATCGCGTTGGCGCCCTTGAGTTCGTTGATGACGACGCCGCGGCTGCCGCGGAAGTCGGCCTCCGGCAGGTCGAAGACGCGCGGCGTG
>DATEUP010000150.1:0-2416 GCA_035283065.1 Thermoplasmatota archaeon
CGGGCGGCGACCGTCGCGGTGATGTCCGTCACAAACGCGACGGCGCCGTCGAACCGCCCGCGGTCGATAAACGGCGTCGACGAGATCGCGACATGGACGGGTTCTCCGCCTTCGTCCACGAGCCGCAGCCGGTAGGCGTCCGCGTGGCCGCGGCGGCGCCGCGCGGCCTCGCGGTCGAACGTGGGCAGGTCCGGCGGGTAGATGAGGCCCTCGACGGCCGCGCCGTCGAGCTCGCGCCTCGTCCGCCCGACCATCGCGGCAAAAGCGGGGTTCGCGTAGGCGATGCGGTACTCCGCATCCGTGACGACGAGGCCCACGGTGACGCTTTCAAGGAGGCGGGGGGCGAGTTCGAGCAGCTCGCTGGCGCCTCGGCCGAGCCGGAAGGATAGGTAGCCGGTGAAGGCGGCGTAGACGCCGATGAGCGTGAGCCCAAGGGCCCACGCGGCGGCCGGGGGTAGGAACGCGCGGGACAGGTCCACGAACCAAAGCGCAGCGACGAGGGCGGCAAAGAGCGCGGAAACGACGAGCGCAAGCGTCCCCGACCCGATCGGCCGCGCCCCCATCGTGAGGCTGCGCGGCCGGGCCCCTAGTGCCTCCACGCTCGGTTTGCTTGACGGGGGCGAGGATGCTTCCTCGCCACGTGCCCTTCGCCCTAATACATACAGTACGTACGCAAAGGTGCGGGATGGCGCTCGGGGGGTCGTGTCGCGGCCGTGCGGCGGGCCCGCGGGCCACGGGTCAGACGTCGCCCACCTGCGAGAGCTGCGGCGTGATCGAGGTGCCACCCTCGACCCACTCGATGAGCTTGAGCAGGTCCGAGGCAGGGTAGGGCTTGCGAAGGACCCACACGACGAGCCCCTCGTAGGGCTCGAAGTCGCGCTTCGTCACGTAGCGCCCCGTGACGACAATGACTTTCGTCGGGAGGCGCAGCGAGCGCACCGCGTCGAGGACCTTCTCGCCGGGTACGTCGGGGAGCATGAGGTCGAGGAGGATGAGGTCGGGGCGCCGCTCGTTCACGTCGGCGAGCGCCCCGATCCCGCTGTAGGCCGTGCGCACGTCCCACTCGCGCCCCGCGAACACGGCCTCGTTGAGTTCGGCGATGGTCATGTCGTCGTCGACGACGAGGGCGACGCGCCGGCGGGGGACCGCGGGCGCTTGCGGCGCCGCACCCCTCGGAGCTTTTCGGAAGAATCCCACGGCCCTCGCCTTCCAGGGCCTCTGGGTTGGCGTTCCGGAGATAAAATGGGATTCACGGAAAAGGCCGGGGATTGCCCGCGCGCTCTGCGGCGCGGGGGCATGGGGGCGGGCAGGCACCTTTCCCCATATTCCTGGACAAAGTATATCGGGCGGAGCGGGTTTGTTCCACCGGGACTATGAGTGGGGCAAAGGACGTCGTCTCTCTCTTAGAACCGCCGCGCTCGGCGCGCGGGCTCACGAACGGGTCGGGGCCGCGGCGGAGGCCGCGCACGCTTCCGTCCGCCAAGACAGGCGGGCTCACGAACGGGTCGGGGCGCACGAACGGCTCTGGGTTCACGAATGGCTCCGGCCGGACAAATGGCACGGGGAGGACAAACGGTTCGGGCTTCACCAACGGCTCGGGCCGGACGAACGGGTCGGGGCGCACGAACGGCTCTCGAGTCCGCGGAAGCTCGCCCCTCGCCGTCCGGGAGCGGCGGTCCCTGCGCCGCCGCAGGCGACTTGCAGGCGCAGGCGCCGCAGTGCTCCTCCTTGGGTTCCTTATGGTGAGCGCGCTCGGGCTTGGAGGCGAGAACCCGGCAACCCTCCGGTTCGACGGGCGCTCCGCCGATTGGGCGGGGCGCACGACGCCCGTTGAGGGCGAAAACGCCGCAGGGCTCATCGCAGTCGGTTTCCAGCCTGCGAAGGGAGCCTACGGGCTCTACCTGGAGTTTGGCACCCCGCTCGAGGGGCGCGCAGACGTCTGGGTTTTCCTCGACGCGGATGGCTCCGCCCTCACGGGCTACTATGACGGCGCCGTCGGCGCAGAAGCCGCGGTCCGGGTCTCGCTCGACGCGGGCCGCGTTGTCGCCGGTAGCGCGTTCACTTTTGCAGGCGGCGACCGGTTCGACGCCGCGCGCCTCCAGTCGTCGGGCCCCGCCCCCGCCGGGGCCTCCGGCGCCGTCCTCGAAGTGCAAGTCCCGCTCGAACCCCAGAGGCTCTCGGTCGCTCTCGCCGGCTCGGCGTCCGCGGTCTCCTCGGGCGCGCTCACGCCGACGGGCAGCGCCGCTCCATCGGCGGCACCTTCGATGGCGCTCACCGGCGCGCTTCGCAACGGCATCCGGATCGACGGCGCCTTCGAGGACTGGGCGGGCGTGCCGCGGGTGAGCGACCCCGAGGACGTCGCGCTGCAAGCGCGCCTCGACATCCGCGATGTCGCGGCGATCGGCGACGGTGGCTC
>DATEUP010000151.1:0-6275 GCA_035283065.1 Thermoplasmatota archaeon
CGGGTATGCCCCGCCTGTTGGCGGCACAATCGGGCGGTGGTCTTGGGCTCGCGCTCCAGCCCCTCCCGCTGCCGCTTCTGCGGGAATGAGTTGGTTCCGGCTCCTCAGGTACTCGGCCCCAACTGGCGGTCGGTTATCGCGGAGGCAAGAACATGAGCAAGAGAAAAACAGCATCGGGGGGCGCCATCGAGTGCCCCGTTGACGGCGAGGAATTTGCGAACGGACTTGACCTGGCGGAACACCAGGCGGAGGCTGGGCCTGTCTGCCCCGACTGCGAAACGCACGTGGACCCCGAGGAATGGATCGGCATTGTCGGGCGCGTGGAGGCCCTCAAGGCGGCGGAGGCCGACGAGACCGACGAGGGCAAGGACGCCGACGAGGAATAGGGGGAACGCGCGATGAAGGCGGCAATCTACATCCGGGTGTCCCGCCGCGACGAGGCCGCGATTCTCGAGAATCAACGGCAAGCCGCCCGAGCCTACGCCGACCGTATGGGGTTCGAGGTTGTGGGGGTCTTCGAGGACCAAGCCTCCGGCAAAAGCGCCGACCGCCCGGGCCTCACGGCGCTCCTTGAGGCCGCGGGGCGCGGCGAGTTCGAGCTTGCCATCTTCACGTCCCTTTCGAGGATGACCCGGGGGGGCATCGAGGCAGCCCTCTACATCCTCGACCGCTTGGTGAGGGTGAACGTCGGATGGCATTTCGTCGAGCAGCCCATCCTGAATTTCGACGACAAGACCCCGCCCCTTGCCAGGGACATCCTGTTCGCCGTGATGGCCGCCGTGGACAAGGACTACCGGCGCGTGATCTCCGAGAAGACCAAGGCGGCGCTTGCCCGCCGGAGGGCTCTTGGTTTGCCCCTGGGCCGCCACAAGAACGGGTGCAGCTGCAAGCTCCACCGGAGGCGGGCGGAGAAAAGGGCCCCCCCTGCCACGACGGGGGAGATTCCGGCTTGAGAAAACGTCCCGTTTCAGGACTATTGGCGGGGGCCCAGGTACGGTCTACTGGACTGGATGGAACGGATGATGAGGAAAATGATGAACCAAGCCGAGCCGAGGCCAAGCAGGAAGAGACCAATTAGCTCGCCTGGCAATGGGGGCGAGCCGTCTGGATGCCTTTGTGCCGATAGACCAAAAGTGAAGGCGACGGCAAGTAGGTTCACGCCAAGGAAGAAAAGTTCCGGGTGCCGCCGCCATCCTTGGCGAGGCTCGTTCGGCGGCAGGACGACCCCGTGAAGCCCCCATTATGCCTGGGGAGAAAAAGGGGAGGGTTTAACGTCTCAGCCGTAATCCCCCTGGCTAGGAACACCTTGCCCGCCAACGAGCGGGCGTTCCGGGAGAGCGTAGAAGCATACCTGAGGGATTGCGAACAGCGAGGATTGGAGCTTGACACACGGAAAAAGTACGCGAGCATTCTGAGACGATACAAAGTGGTGATGGAACGCGACGGATACCCCTACCTTCCAAAGTCCGTTTCCCGCGAGGGGATGTGGCACTGGAAGCAACTCAATTCGTCCAGCAAGTGGAACGCCCAGCAGTGCGTAACGGTGGCGAATTCGTGGCTCGGATTCCACGGAAACAGCGCCGCCATGCTGGTCGGAATCCGCTGGGGGACCGACGAACGGCAAGTGGGCCGGTGGCTCTCCTTCGAGGAGAAGGGCGTCATCGAGAAAGGCACCACGGGCTGGACGCGGTGGGCGATCCACTGCGGGTTCCGGCTCCTGCTTCGCCGCAACGAGTGGCGGCGCTTGCGGGTCGAGGACGTGGACTTGGCGCGGCGCCTCGTTCACGTCCGAGGCAAGGGGAAGAAGCAACGGTCAGTCCCCTTCAGCGCCTCCACCGGGGCGGAATTCGAGCAGGCCCTCCAACTCAGGGAGGGGTTGATCGCCCGACACCCTACCTGGGCCTGCGCGGATTCCATCCTGTTGACGCCCTATCGCGGCGAGTTGCGGACGCCTCAGAAATCCACGGTGGACAACTGGATCGCGGCAGCCTCGGAGGAAGCGGGCATCCCGTTCTCCTCACACGACATGAGGCGCACGGGCGCGAGGCACTACTACGACCTGGGGATGAAGGTCGAAGCGATCCAGCGCGTTCTCGGCCACAGCCGCCGGGAAACCACCCTGATCTACCTGGGGCTGCTCCACGAGGAGACCGCCTCCGAGATGGCAAGGGCCGAGGCTCGCGAATTGCAGATGCAGGAAACCGTGGTTTGCCCGAAGTGAGGGCAGAAAGTGGGGGTAGCCAGCATGAAATCTGGGTTCAAATCCCAGTGCCCCCACCTCCTTCTTCCCTCCGGACTTCCCCGCGGCCGCAGGTTCCTCGAGGCTCATGATGGCGCCCCTTCGTCCTCACTTTTGCGCAGGTGGGCGCTCTCCGGCCGCCGCGGCCTCGGGCCGCTTGCGCGCGCGCAGGCCCAGCATTAGCCCGGCGGCGCCGACCGCAAGCCCCCCCAAGCCCAGCGCCGAGCCAGCCAGCGCCATGGTCCCGGCGCTCACCGCGCTCTGGCGGGCGGCCTCCAGGTCCGTCTGGGTGGCCGCTAGCGTCGCATTTTGGCTCTGATCCGACGTGCCGCTCGCGGCGCGCGATGCGTTCAGCGCCTCCCACAGCGCGCCGTCCTCCGCCGTGAGCCGCGCCCACAAAGTGGCGTTCGTGGCGGCGAGCGCAGCGAGCATCGCGCCGTCCCCCGCCGCGATCCGCACGAGCAGGTCGTCGTTCTGCGCCGCCAACGAGGCAAGCAGAGAGAGGTTCGTGCCCGCGATCGCCTGCGTGAGCGCCTCGTCCTGTGCCGCAAGCTCTCCAAGCAGGGTCGCGTTGACGGCCGCGATCTGCGCCCTCAGCGCGCCGTCCTTTGCCGCAATGTCCGCCAGCAACGCGGCGTCCTGGTCGGCCAAGGCCTGCAGGAGCGAAGCGTCCCCGGCCGCGAGCGCCGCGAAGAGCGTCGAGTTCGTGGAGGCGATCTCGGCAAGCAGGGCGCTGTTCTGGGCCGCGAGGCTGGCAAGGAGCGTTGCGTTCAACGCCGCGACCCGCTGGAGGAGCGTAGCGTTCTGCAGCGCGAGCTCCCCCAGGAGTGAAGCGTTCGTGTCCGCGATGAGTTGCGCCAGCGCGCCGTCGGCCGCCGCCATGTCGGCAAGGAGCGTCGAGTTGACATCCGCGATCGCCCGGAGCAGCGAGGCGTTCTGCGCCGCCAGCGCGGCGACGAACGAGGCGTTTTGGGTCGCGAGGGCGGAGAGTAGCGAGGCGTTCACGGCCCCGATCTGGGCCAAAGCGGCCGTTAGGTTGGCCTGCATCGCGGGCACGGGGTCCACGAACGTCACATTGCGGGTGGCGGTCGCCGCGTTGCCCGAGGCGTCGGACGCCCGGACCGTGATCCGGTTCGCGCCGGGCGCGAGCGCGAGGAGGACGCGGAACGAGCTGTTCGCCTCGACGATGGCCGCGACGCCGTTGACCGACACGGTGGCGCCGACCTCGGTTGTCCCCGCCACCCACACCGAAGACAGGGTCGTGGAGGCTCCCTCGGCAGGGGACGTCAACGCCAACACGGGCGCCACGAGGTCAGGTGCGACGAACGTGTTCGCCCACACGGATGTTGCGGCCCCCGCGGTCTGGTACCAGACAGCGACCGCCTCGCCCGTGCTACCCACGGCAACCATGGGTGACCAGGCCGAGGCCGAGTCCTGCTCGATGGAAGCCGCCGTGCCCCATCCGGAGCCCGCCACGTAGCGGTTCGCGAGGACGTTGTTGCTCGTTCCGTCGTCGTAGCGCCACACGGCCACCGCGTTCCCGCCGGCGTCCATCCCGACCTCCGGGTCCCACGCGTCTCCCGCGTCGGCCGTCTCGACGAGAGCCGCCGTCCCCCACCCCGAGCCCACCACATACCGGTTCGCCCAGATGCTGTAGCGAGTCCCGTCCGTCTGACGCCATACAGCCGTCCCACCTCCGCTTGCGTTCACGGCCACCTTGGGCATCGCGGCGTGCCCGGCGTTGTTCGACTCGATCAGCACATTCCCTCCCCAGCCCGAAATCTTGTCGTACCGGTTCGCGCGGATGTTGTAGCGCGCGCCGTCGTGCTGATACCAAACGGCGATGGCGGCCCCGCTGGCGTCGACCGCCACGTCGGGGAAAGAGGCCGCCCCGCTATCGGTCTCGAGGAGCGTCGGCGTGCCCCAGCCTGATCCCACCACGTAGCGGCTCGCCCAAATGTTGTCGCGGGTCCCGTCCCACTGCTTCCAGACGGCCAAGGCCCCCCCGGCGTCGCTTACGCCCACCTCGACGTCCAGCGCGTTTCCCGTGTTGTCCGTCTCGACGAGGGTTGCCGTTCCCCAGCCCGACCCCACAACGTAGCGGTTCGCCCAGATGTTGTAGCGTGTCCCATCGGACTGCGACCATACGGCGATCGCATCGCCACTTTGGTCGACGGCCACTTGGGGCGCGTATGCGCTTCCCGAATTGTTCGTCTCGATGAGCGAAGCGAGGCCCCACCCGGAGCCTACAACGAATCGGCTCGCCCAGACGTTGTAACGGGATCCATCCCACTGCTGCCAGACGGCAAAGCCATCGCCGGTCTGGTTAACCGCCAAGCCAGGACGCTCGGGGCTCCCCTGGTTTGCCCCTCCTATCAACATCGGCGTTCCCCAGCCAAATCCCGCCACGAGCCGGTTTGCCCATATGTCGTAGCCCGCCCCATCGTCCTGCGCCCAAAGAGCGATGGCGTTGCCGTCTCCGTCGACTGCCACGGTCGGCGTCAAGGCGGTCAAGGCGTCCTCCGCCTCAATCGGCGCGGCGACCCCCCACCCGCTTGCCGGTGCCGCGGCCGCCGGCGGCGCGACCCACGGCAGGGCCAAGAATAACGCAGCGAGAATCGCGAACCGCCTCCGTGCTCGTGGCCCCGAACCAGGTGCCGTCTCAAACCCCAACAGGCTTGCCCCTTTGCGAATCATCCGGACTTGGCCCCCTCTCGTCCGTTGGCGTGCGCCCCAGGCCGGAATAAGGGGAGCGTGGATGCTGTATGTACTCGGAAACGCAGGCCGGAAAGCGAGGTCGGGTTCGATCTCACGGACCAGCCCCGTTCCTTGATCGGGCGTGGGCAACCGTTTCACTCGCAGATGTCGGGATGGTGGCCCTCGGCGGCTGCGCGCTTCGCCCCTCGTGCAGCGTTCCTGGAGTCCGCCGGACCCGCGGGGTCAGCCCGGGCGGGTCGGCAAAACAGCCGGCGGCGCGCTCACGGCCCCGCGGGCGGCTGCTGCGGCGGCGGCACCGGCGGCTGCCCCATGTACGGGGCGGGCTGCGCGATTGCCGCAACCGGCATTGCCGGCACCGCCCCGCCGTCCGGGTTGAGGACACCGCTCGAGATCATGTTGCGGCACCCCTGCTCGGCGTCCATCACTTGGCTGCGGTACCAGAACATCGTGAGCACGGAGATGAGGCCGGCAAGCGGCGAGAGGTCCGCCGAGGTGCCCGCCGTCGCCGGGTTCGCGAGTAGCCCGCCAAAGGTGAGTGCCCCCACGATGCCGAGTGCCAGCGCGACGCCCGCGCCGATCACCGAGAAGAGGATGAAGTTGCCCCGCAGCGCGCGCCCCTTCGCCGTCATGAGCCGCTCGATGTAGGATTGGAGCGCGATCGCGAGCAGGAGGGTCACGACGACCGAGATCACGCCGTCGATCGCGAGGCTCGCGATCATCGAGGCCTGGAAGGCCGCCGGGTTGAACGCCGTGAGCGCGTTGGTGAACATGATCGCCGCGACCACGGTCGTCGCCACGATGCCCGCGACGGTCGCGAGGACCGCAAAGAGCACGAACCGGTTGGCCTTTGCGACGCTCGCCTGGTGCGCGGGGCCGAACTCCTGCTTGCCCTGCGACACGTTGTAGAGGCCGAGGAGTCCGAGGATGAGCCCGATGAAGCCGAGGAGTGCGGCCGCGATGCCGATCGCAACGGCTGCGGCAAGGGCGCCGAGGATCGTCGCCGGGGGCGTGGCGGGGCCGATCGAGGCGAGGCCCGCCGTGAGCAGGAAGCCGCCGATCGCGGCAACGAGGTTGAAGGCCAACGCGAGCGTGACCCCGTACCGGAGCCACCTGAGCCCCTCGAAGGTCTTGGCGCCGGGCTGCGGAGGGGGGGCCATGTACATCGGGGGCGCGGCGTACATCGGCGGTTGGGCCACGTACATCGGCGGCGGCGGGTACGTGCCGGGCGCCACGGGCTGCTGGGGGTAGGGTTGCGGCGGGTACGGCTGCGGCGGTGGAACGGGCGTCATCCGAGGTTGCCTCAAGGCGAGGGGCGTCC
>DATEUP010000152.1:0-2121 GCA_035283065.1 Thermoplasmatota archaeon
CGACATCGACGCGTTCGCCCCCACCCTCATGGGCGGCCGGCCGCACCCGCTCCGCGAGATGATCGACGAGTCCCGCCGCATCTTCCTCGAGATGGGTTTCACCGAGATCGACGACGACTTCGTCCAGTCCGCCTTCTGGAACATGGACGCGCTCTTCATCCCGCAAGACCACCCCGCGCGCGACATCCAGGACACCTTCTACCTCGAGAACCCGAAGAAGATCCCGATCGACGACGACGCGCTCGCGGCGAAGGTGGCGGCCGTCCACGAGAACGGCGGCGGCCTGCCGTCGACCGGCTGGGGCTACAAGTGGTCGCGCGAACTCGCGGAGCAGGCTCTGCTTCGCACCCACACAACGGCCGCCACGATCCGGCACCTCGCGAAAAACCCCCACTCGCCCCAGAAGGTCTTCTGCGTGTCCCGCTGCTTCCGCCGCGAGGCGGTCGACGCAACGCACCTGCCGGAGTTCTTCCAGATCGAGGGGATCGTCGTCGAGCCTGAGGCGTCCCTTTCTATGCTAAAGGGCACGCTCAGCGAATTCTACCGTCGCCTTGGCTTCCCGAAGGTGCGCCTCAACCCCTCCTACTTCCCCTACACGGAGCCATCGATGGAGGTCCAGGTCTGGTACAACGACAAGTGGCTCGAGCTTGGCGGGTCCGGGGTCTTCCGCCCCGAGGTGACGGCGCCCCTCGGCATCAAGGACCCCGTGCTCGCCTGGGGCCACGGCCTCGAGCGCCTCGCGATGGTCCGCTTCGGGCTCAAGGACATCCGGCAGCTCTACCTGAGCGACATCGACTGGCTGCGGCACCGGCCGCTGCTGCCTTGACGCGTCGCGAAGCGGCCTTTGAGAGGCAAAGCGATATCCCCCTCCCCCCCGTTTGCCGTTCGGGGTTCCCGATGGTTACAGACTACAAGATCCACACGGACGTGAAGTTCGCCGGCCTTGAACTCGTCGACGCCGGGCGGCTCGGCCGCGAGTGCACGGAGAAGTGGTGGAACCAGTCGCTCGTGCGCGTCAATGACTGCGTCATCCGCCTCGGCGTCTTCGCAGGCGAGTTCCACTTCCACAAGCACGACCTTGAGGACGAGTACTTCCAGGTCATGGAAGGCGAACTGCACATCGACCTCGAGGGGTCGAGCGTCGCCCTCGGCCCCGGCCAGGGCTACATGGTCCCCCGCGGCGTCGTCCACCGCACCCGCGCACCGACGCGCACGGTCGTGTTGATGGTCGAGGCGGCCACCGTGAAGCCCACGGGCGACTGAAGCCGCCTCGACCCGCGCGGCCTTGCCCTTATTTGCCCCCAAGGGATTGCCGACCGGCCGGAGGCGTCCCCTTGGCCCGCGTCACCCTCACCCCCATCAAGAAAGACCCCTTCTGGTCGATGCACCTCGGGCGCTCGAAGGTCCACCTCCTCGTCCAGCGCCAGAGGCACGGCGGGAAGGACGCGGGCGCGATCCTCGAGCGCCACGGCGTCAAGACCTTCGCCGGGTACTACGACGACCACAAGCGCGGCGAGATCATCACGGCAGAGCGCGAGAAGGTCTTCGTCTCCTTCGGCGCCGAGTTCGTCCGCGTCGACACGGGAAAGGAGGCCTACATCGTCAAGCGCGGCAAGGACACTCCGATCTTCTTCGTCCACAGGGGCGGCAAGGAGATCGCCCGCGGGAAGATCGCGGCGAACTCCTGCTTCCTCGACACCCACGACGCGGCGCTCGTCAAGCTCGCGCCGGAGGTCCTCGTCCTGCTCCTCTTCCACGACCTGCCCCCGCCGCCCGCGTCGTGATGGCTAACCCATCCTCGCCCGGATGGCCTGCAAGACCGCAAGCGCGCGGCGGGACGGAAACCAATCGAGGCAATCCTCCCGGAACCCGTGGCGCTTCAGCCACAAGGTAAGCAGTTCGGGCGCGGGCGCGCCATCGTACCGCTCGATATGGGTACGGCAGATCAGGCCCATCGGTTGCGGGTACTCGTGTCTCAGGCGCCACGGGCACTCCGTGCAGACCACGTGCGATAGACTGCCGCCGGCGATCGGAAGTTGGCTGTGGAGCCCCGCGCAACCGCCCGGCCCCAACTTCGTTCGAGGGCTACTTATACCTCGGCTCGACCGGACTGCTTCTCGG
>DATEUP010000153.1:0-16884 GCA_035283065.1 Thermoplasmatota archaeon
CCTCGGCGCGCTCGAGGCCGTCCGCAGCGGGACGACGAGCCTCATCGACCTCTACTACGACGAAGACGCGGTCGCCCGCGGGGTGTCCTCCGTCGGGATGCGCGCGTTCCTGGGCTGGGCGGTCCTCGACGAGAAGTTCACGACGCAGAAGGGCAAGCCCCTGGCGAACGCCGAAGCCTGGGCGGCCCGAGCGAAGGCCTTCCCGCGCGTCACGCCGGCGGTTGCGCCCCAGGGGGTCTACGTCTGCAGCGAGGAAACCTACGCGGGTGCCCAAGACCTCGCCGACCGCCTTGACCTGCCGCTTCACACACACCTTTCCGAGACGCGCCCCGAGGTCCACAACCACCAGAAAGCCGCGGGCCTGCGGCCGGTCGAGTGGCTCGCGAAGATCGGGTTCCTCAACAGGCGCCTCTCGGCGGCCCACTGCGTGTGGCTAACCCTGAAGGAGGTCGACCTGCTCAAGGAGGCGGGCGTCACCGCCGTGCACTGCCCGAGCTCCAACATGAAGCTCGCTTCGGGCGGCGTTGCGCCGGTCCCCGAAATGCGCGAGCGCGGCGTGAATGTCGCGCTCGGCACCGACGGCGTCTCGTCGAACAACTCGGTCAACATGTTCGCCGAGATGAAGCAGGCCGCCCTCCTCCACAAGGCTACCCGCTGGGACGCCCGCGTGATGACCGCGCAGGACGCCCTCGACCTGGCGACCCGCGGCGGGGCGGCGGCCGTCGGGCGCTTACGGGAAATCGGCTCGCTCGAGGTCGGCAAGCTCGCCGACATCGTCCTCGTCAACCGGATGGCGCCCTCGCTTGCACCCGTCCACCGCGGCAACCTCGTGTCGAACCTCGTGTTCGCGGGGGGCACGGACATGGTGAGCCACGTGATCGTGGGCGGCGAGCTCGTGCTCGACAAGGGGCGCGCGACAAAGGTCGACGAGAGGCGTGTGGTCGAAGAGGCCGCGTCGGCGGCCGAGGATCTGCTCGGACTTTCCAAGGAGGCTTGAAAGCGTGGCGAAGGGCAAGGTCGACGTGGATGAAGGTGGGTTGAAAATCGAATGGGCGCGGGACCACATGCCCGTGCTTGCCCGGCTCGTGAAAGCCTCGTCACGAGTGAAGCCGCTGAAGGGCGTCAGCGTCGGCATGGCGCTCCACCTCGAGGCAAAGACCGCCGTCCTCGTGCTCGCGCTGCGCGACGCCGGAGCCGAAGTGCGGGTGGCCGGCTGCAACCCGCTCTCGACGGACGACACAGTCGCGCGCGCGCTCGTCGAGCGCCACGGCGTTTCAGCCTACGGGCACCGGGGCGAGTCGACGAAGGAGTACTACAAGGCGCTCGACGACGTGCTCGACGGCAAGCCCCAGGTCGTAGTCGACGATGGGGCCGACCTCATTTCGGTCCTCCACACGCGCAGGCGAAAGGACCTCAAGCGCGTTGTGGGGGCCAACGAGGAGACGACGACCGGCGTCGTGCGCCTCAAGGCGATGGAGGCCGACCACGCGCTCAAGATCCCGGTCATCGACGTGAACAACGCGCAGATGAAGCACCTCTTCGACAACCGGTACGGCACGGGCCAGTCCGCCTTCGACGGGATCTTCACGGCAACGAACCTCCTCATCGCCGGCAAGTGCGTCGTCGTGGCCGGCTACGGCTGGTGCGGGCGGGGCATCGCGATGCGCGCCGACGGGCTCGGCGCCCGCGTGATCGTCACGGAAGTCGACCCCGTGAAAGCGGTGGAGGCCGTGATGGACGGCTTCGAGGTCATGCCGATGGCGCGGGCCGTGGAGGAGGCGGACTTCCTCATCAGCGCCACGGGGGTCCGCGACATCGTGCGCCCGGAACACCTCCGGTCGATCAAGGACGGATGCGTGCTTGCAAACGCGGGCCATTTCAATGTGGAAATCTCTCCCGAGACGCTTGCCAAGGCCGCAAGAAGCGTGAAACGCGCGCGCGCGGGCGTGGACGCCTACACGCTCGAGGGGGGCCGGAAGGTCTACCTCCTCAGCGACGGGCGCCTCGTCAACCTCGCGGCGGGTCAGGGCCACCCGGTCGAAATCATGGACATGTCCTTCGCGGTCCAGTACCTGTGTGCGCTTCGGCTGTGGAAGGCGCGCGGCACGATGCGACCGGGCGTCCACAGGGTGCCCCCCGAACTCGACCTCGAGGTCGCCCAGAGCAAGCTCGATTCGCTTGGCACCTCGATCGACACGCTGACCGGCGCGCAGCGGCGCTACATCGAGTCGTGGAACGAAGGCACTTGAAGGCGCGGGGGGATCGCTTGTGGGCTTCCTCACGGTCTTTGGCCATACGAACATCGACTACCTGGCCTCCGTTGAGAGGCTCCCAGGCCCCGACGAGTCCATGGCGTTTGCAGGGCCCGTCCGGGCGCTCGGGGGCACTGCGGCGAACATCGCGGTCGTCGCGGCCTCGCTCGGCGCGCCCGTCGCGCTCGCGTCGTTTGTGGGCCGCGACTTCCCCCCGGAGTTCCGCTCGATGCTCCGGCGCCGCGGGGTCGACCTGAAGCACCTGACCGTCGTCCCCGGGGCACCAACCCCCGTGTGCTGGATCTTCACAGATGCAAGCGAGCGCCAGGTGGCTTTCATCAACCAGGGGGCCGCGCTTGAGGGCGCAAGGCGCCCGGTCGACCGAAGGGCGGTGGCTTCCGCGAAGGTGGTGCACTTCGCGACGGGGCCGCCCGCCTACACGTTGCGCGCCGCCTCGTTGGCCTCTTCGCTCGGCCGGCGAGTCGCTTTCGACCCGGGCCAGGAGCTCGGGTACGTCTGGACCCCCGCGCTCCTGCGCCGCATGTTGCGGCTTTCCGACACCCTGTTCCTGAACGACGGCGAGCGGCGGACGGCCTTGCGCTACATGCGCCTGCGCAAGGAACGCGACCTGCTGAACCACGTGGACGGCCTGGTCCTCACGCACGGCCGGCGGGGCTCGGAATTCCTGTCGGGCCGTGAGCGGCTCCTCCAGAAGGCGGTCCCAGCCAGCCGGGTCGTCAACACGACCGGCGCTGGCGACGCCTTTCGGGGCGGCCTTTACGCGGCCCTCTGGCGCGGCCTCGGCCCGGCGGAGCAGCTCCTCTGGGGCGCTGCGGCCGCCTCCTTTGCCGTGGAAACGGCGGGCGGCCCGGACGGCGCGCCGACCGTTGCGGCCCTGCGCTCACGAATCAAGAAACAGGCCGCTTGATGGCGGACTCCACCCCTCGTACAATAAACATTAAATAGCGTCTCGCACGACCTGGCCCTCTGACTGTGGGAGGCCACACCTTGCGTCGAACATTCGTTGTATACCTCTGCGCTGCCGCGCTTCTTGGAACGATTTTCATTTTCCCGGCGGTCCCCGCCGCCCCGACGCCCACCGCGATCGGGACCGAGGTGCTCGGCGGCCGCACGTGGACGACGGACATCCGCGTCACCCGCAATGGCGCCTCGGACCACGTGGCCCAGATCACCGTCGACGCCGACCACGACGCCCACATCCTCTGGCAGTCGACGCGCTCGCAGCCGGGCTACTACTACGTGAAACTCAACCGCCAAGGTGACCTGCTCTCCGAAGAGACGTTCATCTCGGACAAGATTTACCGGTCCTGGGGCCCGCAGTATGTCTACGGTCCGACGATCGACATCGACAGCCAAGAGAGCCTCCACGTGACCTTCGACTACGACTACCAGAACGTGGGCTACGCGAAGTTCGACTACGCCGGCAACGTCCTCGTCCCCGAGAAGCGCGTGGGGCCGCAGGACACCTCGTCGTCCCACACGGCTTCCTTGGCCGTCGGCCTCGACGACACGGTCCACATCGCAAACGAGGACTACAAGTTCCAGTGCGAGGACGTGTTCTACAACAAGCTCGCCAACGACGGCACGGAGATCTGGTCCCAGCGCGTCGTGTCGGCCGACGTTGCGTCCCACTGCGAGTTCGTGAACATCAAGGCTTCGCGCTACTCGGGCAACTTCCTCTTCACGTTCGGGTCGGGCACGGGCACGTGGCTCGGCCGCATGGACAAGTTCGGCGTCAAGAACATGGCCTCCGTGAAGGTCCGCCCGCAGACGGACTACAAGATTGCCGACATGGCCGAGACGCCAAACGGCGACATGCACCTCGCCTGGTTCGACCCGACCTCCGGCGGCAAGATCCACTACTCGCGCGTGAACGCGTCGGGCGCGATGCAGCAGAATGACATCATCATCTCGCCGAACGCCGTGAACGCGGGGATGCCGCGCATCGCTTCGACCTCCTCGGGCCTTGCGGTCATCGTCTGGGAAGACGCCCGCAACGGGAATTTCGACATCTACTACGCCGTGATCGACAACACGCTCTTCGGCTCCGACGGCTCGATGGTCCTCCCCGAGAACATCCGCCTCACGCAGCAGAGCAACGACCAGAAGGAGCCCTGGATCGCCGTCGACCCCGACGACAACTTCCACGTGGCCTGGACGGACATGCGCGACGGGAACCAGGAGATCTACTACAAGTTCATGTTCAACTTCGCGCTCGAGCTCTACGCGGACCCGATCGAGCTTGCCAACTTGCACTTCATCCACCCGAACGAGACGAAGCGCCTCCCGATCTTTCTCAAGAACAAGGGCGGGCTTCCCGACAGCTACTCGCTTGACCTTTCCTTCACGGCGGGCGCGCTCCAGGCCGGCTGGCAGATCGACATCGACACGACGGTGATCGAGGCCCTCGACGCCGGCCAGGTCGCGCCCCTCTACCTCACGGTCCACGCCCCAGGGAACGCGAAGGACAAGGACAACGTCTCGATGCGGATCAACGCGTCCTCGCAGACCGCGCCAGGCAGTTGGGACGAGATCAGCATCCAGACGTTCGTGACCGTGACCCGGGAGCTTTCGCTGGGAGGCTCGCCCGCCTTCCTGGTCGCCGACAACGGCGAGACGGTCACGTTCACGCTCTTTGCGACGAACACGGGCGACGTCCGGGAAGACGGGATCCTGATCCGCTCCGGGGAGCAGCTCGCGCCTATTGGGTGGGTCGTTGTGGCAAGCGCGGCCACGCTCTCGCTTGACCCCAAGGAGACCGGGACCTTCACGGTGGCCGTGACCGTGCCCATGGACACCGCGCTTGCGCCCGCCAACCTCCTAGCCCATATCGGCGTCACGATCCAGAGCAGCGCCGACTCGACCGTGTTCTCCGCCAAGGAGATCATGGTCCAGGTGAAGTCGAATTTCCTCATCCAGATGGCCCCGGACTTCGAGCGCCAGTACGCCAACCCCGGCGAGACTGTCGTCTACCGGATCTCGATCTCCAACATCGGCAACCTCGCGGGCCAGGCCCAGATCCATGTCGAGTCCCAGCAGCCTTCCCAGGTCGGGTGGGTCGCCGCCCTCGACGTCGAGACAATCTACCTGCGCGGCGGCGAGACGACCGAGGTGGCCCTGCGCGTGAGCGTCCCGCAGAACGCGATTGCCGCCTCGCGCCTTACGCTCGTGGTCTCGGCCCTCGCGGTCAAGTTCGGCACGAGCGGCCAGACCGAGGTCACGACCTTTGTGAACCGGGTCTACGGCTTGAACTTCGATGTCGGCAGCTCGCCGGACGTGCGGGTGGGCCGCACGGCGACGTTCCCCCTGACGGTCTCGAACACGGGGAACGGCGACGAGACGCTCACGCTTGCGCCCGGGCTGCTCGAGGTTGGCTGGTCGATGGACTTCTCCCAGAACTCCGTGGCGGTGCAGTCGATTTTCGTCCCGCACGGCGAATCGAGGACCGTCGACGTGCGCGTCACGACCGACGCGCACGCGGCCGCCGGGCTCCACACGCCGGTTGCCGCGGTGATCGACTCGGCGTCCCAGTCGCACCTCCTGCCCCTGCCGCTGAGGGTGATCCAGTTCTTCTCCCTCGAGCTTACGGCGGTCGAGTTCCGCCTCTCCGGGTCGCCGGCGAAGACCATGCAGTACGACCTCGAAGTGCGGAACCTCGGCAACGGGCCGGACAACTTCACGCTCTCGGTCGAGGACCTCTCCATCGAAGCCTGGAGGGCGCAGTTCCTCCTGGTGATCTCCGAAGGCGACAATCTCGTGCAGGAAGTCTCGACGGTGTCGCTTTCCGCGGGCGAGCGCGCCCACGTGCGGCTGCTCATCACGGTGCCCCACGACCTCACGGCGCAGGAGGTCCAGTTCTCCGCGCGCGCCACGAGCGCGTCGGGCGAGCAGGACTCGCTCATCCTCGTCGCGCAGATCAAGCTCGCCGACCTCAAGATCGACCGGATCGACTTCTCGCCGACCTCGCCGCTTCCGGGCGAGATCACGGCGATCACGATCGCGGTCTCGAATGTCGGCGACATCGAGGCGGCCCCCGTGAAGGTCGAGTTCTACGACCAGGGCATGCGGATCGCCGATGACCAGCTCGTGCGCGTCGCGTCCGGGCAGAAGGGCTTCGTGACCTTCGCGTGGCTTGCCACACCGGGCGAGCACAAGCTCCGGTTCGTCATCGACCCCGCCTTCACGGACCCCGCGACGGGCTTGCTCGAAGAGAAGGGCATGGTCTTCGAGGTCAACGAGTTCGACAACGAGAAGGAGGTCACGGTGCCAGTGGGGGCCCAGTCGGCGTTCCTGCCGGGCTTCGACGCACCGCTTGTGGCGCTTGCACTGGCGGCGGTCGGCGTCGGCCTCACGCTGCGCCGGCGGCGGCGGGAATAGAACGCCCGCCGCCCCGCGGCCCACGGGCGCTTGGGGCCGTGAACGCCCCCGCGGGCCGGCGGCTTACCCCTCGAAAGGTTGATTGACGCTCCGCACGGTTGACGGGGGGGGCCCCAGGTGCTCACGCTTCGCACCACGTGGTTTGGCGCCTTCCTCATGGACGGCGAGAAGGTCGTCGAGGTGGAGGTCTTCCCGCGCGAGGCGCGCGAGGTCGCAAGGCGGCTTGAACTCCTCCAGCAGGGCGAGCTCCTGCCGGAGGAGCGGCGCCTCGCGCAGCGCGCCCCGGCCGGCGTCCTCGTGACGGAGCGGCGCCAGCTCAAGGTCGGCAGCCTCGCGCCCCCCGAGTCGGCCCCCGTCGACCTCGCCTCGCGGGGCGCCGAGTTCGGCTTCACGCCGGCCCTCCGGCGGGAGGCCTTCGAGGTCGCCGCGCGCGCGGCGGTCGCACGCGCCCGCGGGCCGGACCTCGCGATCGTCCAGGCCGTTCGCGCCTTCGACGAGCTCCAGGAGTCGGAAAACCGCCTCAACGAGCGCCTGCGAGAGTGGTACGGGCTCCACTTCCCCGAGCTTGCACGGCTCGTGGCCACGGAGAAGTACGCGGCACTTGTCGCATCGGGCGGCAGCCGCGAGGCGATCCTCGAGGGGCTCGGGCTCCAGGGGCTGCCGACCTCGGGGTCGGCGCTTGCCGCCACGGACCTTGAGCGCCTGCAGACCCTCGCGCAGACGTCCCTGCGACTTCGCGCGGAAGCCGAGGGGCAGGCGGGGGCGCTTGCGGCTGCGGTCCGCGCCCTGGCGCCGAACCTCACGGAAGTCCTCGGCCCCCTGCTGGCCGCCCGTCTCATCGAGTCGGCAGGCACGCTCCAGCGCCTCGGGCGGATGCCCTCCTCGACCGTGCAGCTCCTCGGCGCGGAGCGCGCGCTCTTCCGCCACCTCAAGCAAGGCAAGAAGCCCCCCAAGCACGGCCTGCTCTTCCAGCACCCGGCTGTCCACACCGCGCCCTATTGGGCGCGGGGGAGGATTTCGAGGGCCCTTGCCGGAAAGGCCACGATCGCGGCGCGCGCGGACGCCGTGGGGCGCAGGGCGGACCTCGGGGCCGAACTCAAAGCGGGCTTTGAGAAGCGCGCCGCGCACGTCCTCAAGCAGGGGCCGACGAGGAAGAGCCGGGAGAGGCGTGGCCCGCCGCCCAATCGCGCGCGCCAGGCGCCCCGGCGGCCATGAGGGCGCCCCGGGCGGCTCGCTGCCCGCTTTGCCCATCCCCTTATTACCGGACGGCGATCGCCCGCCTGGGGGGGAGGCGCCGTGGCCTTCGAGGTATACTACGGCGTCCCCGGGCTCGTGGGGGCCTCGATTTCCCTCACGGTTTTCGGGATTGCCGCCCTCTACGTCACGCCAGGCCCGACAAAGACCGCACTGCTCATCCTCGCGGTCGCCTCCTTCTTCTACGGACTCGGCGACGGGCTTGCGCGCCTTGCGGCCGTCGGCGACCTTGACAACGTCGCGGCCACGTGGAACACCGTCCGGTTTTTCGGCATCGCGCTCGTGCCGGCCGCACTCCTCCACTTTGCGGGGGCCTACACCGGCGCGCTCGCGTTTCCATGGTTCAAGCCCGCCCTGCTGGTGATCTACCTCGCGACCCTGGTCTTCATCCCGCTGCGGGTGTTCACGGGGCTTGTCGTCAGCTCCACGACCGTGTCGGGGGGCGTGATCCACACGACCGTCGGCCCCGCCTTCGTGCCCTTCGGGGCGTTCGGGTTCCTCTGTTCGCTCGCCTCGGTCGTGCTGCTCGAAGGGGAGGCGCGAGAGGCGCGCTCCGCGCTCGAGAGGCGCCACGCGCGCCGCTGCGCGGCCGCGGCGGTCCTGCCCTTCGGCGCCGCCCTGGTCTACCTCGGCCTCTTCCGGCAGGCGACATCGCCGGCCTTCGACCCGATTGTCCTCACGCTCCCCGTGACCGTCGCGCTCCTTGGGGGGACGCTCATCGGCCGCGAGGTCCTTTTCCCGACGCTCACGGCTCTCCGCGCGGTCTTTGCGCAGATGCCGGACGGCCTCGTGGTCATTGACCCCAAGGGGGTTTCCACGTTTGCCAACCGCGCGGCAAGCGACCCGCTCGCGCCCTCCGGCGGCGGGCTCGAAGGCGAGCCCTTCCTGGCCGCGCTCGAAGGCGGCGCGCTGCCAGCGCAGGCCAAGGAGCCGCTGAAGGCCGCTTTCCAGAAGGTCGCCGCAAAGGAGAGCGATCTCGAGGTCCTCTCCTTCGAGACGGCCCCGCCGGGGCCACGCTCGTTAAGGGCGGTCATCGCGGCGGCGGAGGTCGGCGGCTTTTCGGAGCGGGGCAGCGGCCCGCTCAAGGGGCGCGACCGCTACCTGTTCGTGTCGGTCCACGATGACACGGAGGTCCGCGCCCGGGAGGTCCTCCTCACGCGCGCCAACGAGGTGAAGGACCTCTTCATCTCGATGATCGGCCACGACCTCAAGGCGCCGATCAACGCGATCATGGGGTACAGCGAGCTCATCGGCCTCGACTCGCAGTCGGCCCCCGACGCCCTTGCGGTGTTCCGCTACTCGCAGTCGATCCGCGCCTCGGCGGCGCAGATCCAGCTCATGATGGAGAACGCCCGGCTCCTTTCGCGGCTCGCCGACCCCCAGGACATCCTGCGCGCGCGCGAGCCCCTCGCGCTCTCCCAGCTCGTCGAGCGCGAGGCCGCGAACCTCCGGGGCCCGGCGGAGAGGCGGCGCGTCCGCGTCGACGTGGAGGTCGAGCCCTCGGCCTCTAGCGTGCGGCTGGTCGCGGCCCCGATCCTGAGGAGCGTCTTCCAGAACCTCATTGACAACGCCGTCAAGTACACCGTGGAAGGGACGGTCGTCACGGTGCGGGTGAGCGCGCCGCCGGGCGAGGTCGTGGTCACCATCGAGGACGAAGGCCCGGGGGTCCCGCCCGAGAAGCGCGCGGCGGTCTTCGAGCGCTTCACGCGCCTCGAGCAGACGCGGACGAAGGCGGAAGGCATCGGGCTCGGGCTCTCGATCTCCAAGCAGGTCGTCGAACTCCACGGCGGCACCCTCACGATCGAGGACCGGAGGGACGGGAAGCGCGGCGCACTCTTCCGCGCGCGCCTGCCCCTCGAAGGCGCGCCGGGCGCCGCGGCGGGCCCTCAACGGCCAAAGGAAGGGGAGTAGCCCCGGGCAGATTCGAACTGCCGTCGCAAGGTCCAGAGCCTCGCATGATTGACCGCTACACTACGGGGCTATCCGAAGCGGGTTTGCTCGCACCTGGATCGCCCGATTTAGGCGTTTCGGTGGGCGCTGGTTCCGGAGGCCTCACGGGGGGCGCCGGGCCCGGCCTCTTCGCCGCCGGCGACGAGACCTCTCGGACGGGCAGGCTCGCGGGCTCCTCTTCGTCGCGCCCGAGGCCGCGCGCGAGCGGCTGCAAGAAGTCCGAGGCGCTCGCCCCCCGGTGGCGGTAGAGGATGACCGGGCACTTCGCCGACTTCGCGATCTCCTCTTCCGCGCGCCTCGCGATCACTTTGCGCAGGAGCCCGGGGGGGCTGCCGATGATCAGGAGGTCGAACCGGTCCGACTCGCCGACGATTGCGGAGGCGGTCGTGAGGCTCACAATCGTGCGCACGGACGTGTCGAGGCCGAGCTTGTGGAGGTGCTCGACGATCGTCTCGACGTCGTCGTCGGGCTGCGCGCGCTCGCGCTGCGAGCGCACGACGCGAAGGACCGTGACGTTGGCGGGGTGCTCGCGCGTGAGCGCCGCCGCGAGGTCGGCGGCCGGCCGGATGTGGCGGTGGGGGCCCGAGAGCAGCGCGATCCGCTTGAACTGGCTCGTCTCCCAGGCAATGCGCGTGCGGACGACCGCGACGTCGCAAGGCGCCCGCAGGAGAAGGCCGTCGACCGTGCCGCCGAAGATCGCTTTGCGCGTCTTCGTGGACCCGCGCCACCCGATGCATATGAGGTTCACGTTGTCGACCGCGGCCTTCTCCGCTATGGCCTCCTCGATCTCGTGGGAGACGACCAGCGTGGCCGAGGCGTCCACGCCGGCGCCGGTAAAACCGAGCAGGCCCTCGACCATCTTGAGGTCGAAGGACGTGTCGAGGTCGGCCGCGGCCCAGATCGGGGTTGTGCGCGGGACCGGGATCACGCGCATGATCGAGAGGTGGCCCTTCGAGGCCCGCGTGACGATCGAGGCGATCTCCACGATCCTCTTCTCGCGGGGCGAGGCCGCAGGGACGAGGACGTGGTAGCGCTCCGCCGGCACCGTGGGCCCCTCGACCGCGTAGGCCGTAGGCTCGGGCGCGGGGCGCTCCTGTTCGCGCCGCCCGAGGGTGAGCGCGTAGACGGCAAAGCCTGCCACGGACCAGCCGATCGCGAGGGCCAGCGCCGCGAGGCTGTAGGTGGCCAGCGCGCCCAGGATGAATACGGTGCCCGCGATCGCGAGGGCCGGGACGATGTCGCTCTTCGGCGACGGGAAGCGAGCGCGGACCTTCGCGTCTTTCCTGCGCAGGCGCAGGAAGGAGGCGTTCACCATGATAAAGAGGAGCAGGAACATCATTCCGGCAGAGGCCGCAATCACGCTGAGGGGCAGGAAGGACATCGCGACGATGGCCGCGCCGCTTGCGCGGATTGCGACGTACGGGGTCCTCTTGCGGCGGTGGATCGCACCGAAGGCGCGCGGCAGGGTGCCGTCGCGGCCCATCGCAAAGGCGACGCGCGAGGCCGAGAAGATCGTGGCGTTGAGCGCGGAGACGGCCCCCGCGATGAGGGCGCCCACGAGGATGAGCCCACCCGCGAAAGGCAGGAAACGCTCGCCGGCCTTGATGAGCGCGAGTTCCCCCTCGCCAGCCAACGTCCGCCAGCCCTCGGCGAAGATCGCGGTCGACATGAGCAGGAGATAGAGGCCCGTGACAATCGCGACGCTAAGGTAGATCGCGCGCGGGATCGTCCGCTCGGGGTCTTTGGTCTCCTCGGCCGACTGCGCAACGACTTCGTAGCCTTCGAAGGCGATCGCGAGGACTCCGGCCGCCACGATTACGGCGCCTGCGCCGGCGTCGAGGAAGGGCGTGAACGTAGCGCCCGCGGGCGGGTTCGCGTTGCCGTAAAGGAACGCGGCCGCGCCGAAGGCGGCAAACACCGCGACCTGGACCATGGTCACGACCCCCTCGGCCTTCGCCGTGAGCACGGTGCCGCGGTCGTTCACCCAGATGAACGCAAGGGCCACGCCGACGGCGATCGCCTGGCGGGGGACTGGGAAGCTCGCGCCCCAACCGGCGGCATCGATGAGGAACTGGAGGCCGCCCGCCAGGATCACAATGTAGAAGGAGCAGGCAATCGAGTGGCCGAACCAGGAGATCCACCCGGATGTGAAACCCGCGTGCCTGTTGAACGCGAGGCGCACCCACAGGTAGCCGCCCCCGGCCTCCTGGAGGAGTGCGCCGAGCTTCGCGTACGTCGTGGCCGTGAGGAAGCAAATCCCGCCGGCGATGAGGATTGCAAGGAGCGCGGCGGGCCCCGCGATCCCCGTCGTGATCGCGGCGAGCGAAAAGATCGAGGCACCGATCATGGTGCCGACACCGATCATCGTGGTGTCGAAGAGGTTGAGGTCGCGCCGGAGGGTGATCTCGAGCGCGCGCCTGCGGGGGCGGTGCTCTTCAATGGGCGCGGTGTCGAGTTCGGGGGCCGCCACATGTGGTCAGGGGCCCTTGCAGAGGCCCCGTGTATTTGAGGGGTTGCCCCCCTCGGGAGGAGGCCCCTGGTCGGGGCGTCAAGGCGAGCCAGCAGGCCTCTACTTCGGCGCGCCGGCCTCGCGCAGCCGGGAAACGACGAAGGCGGGCTCGAGGGAGGAGAGGAAGTACCCCGCGCGCGGGCCCTTTTCGCGCCCGAGGACCGCGAGGTAGACGGCGCGGAAGGCGTCCTTTGGAGAGAGCCCTGAGGCGCCGGCGGCCTTGAACACGGTGTCGTGGATCGCCGCGGGCGTCCAGCTTCCGCCGTCAAGTTCCCGTGAGAGGAGCCGGAGGAACGCCCGCTCGCCCTCGCCGATCTTGTCGAAGGGCACGCGCGCAAGCTCGAGGACGACTTGGATGCGGTCGGATTCCCCGAGCCACCTTTCGCAGAACCGGCGCGCAAGGCTTGCCCGCCGACCGAGGCGAAGGGCCTCGGGCGTGCCCTCCTCCACTTCATAGCCCGAGCGCTTGAGGAGGCGGAGCACCTCGGCCGTGTCGCTGGAAAGCTGCGCGAGGGTCACGAGGTGGTTGAAGGGGACGCCGTCCACGGGGGCCGCGCCGTCGGCGTCGACGCGGGAGAGCTCCTCCGTGCGCCGGATGTCCGCGGCGTCCTCGCGCGGCGACGGGGCGAGCCGGCCGGCGGCGATGGCCTGGATGCGCTCGTACTCCTCGACGAGGGGCAGGAGCTTCTGCGACGGGTCGAAGTCCTGGTGCTTGTTCGGGTCGACCCGGAAGTAGAAGTAGCGCACGGCTTCCGGGGGCAAGACCTCGAGGAGCGCGGAGGGCGGGATCACATTGCCCTTCGACTTCGACATCTTCCGGCCTGCGACCAAGATGTGTTCGTAGAGGACGGGCAGGGGCGGAGGGTAGCCGAAGACCTCCGCGCAGATCACCTTCGAAGTGTCGTAGGAGCCGCCGGCGGCCGAGTGCTCTTTGCCGAAGGGCTCGCAGGTGACGCCGAGGATTTGCCACCGGGCCGCCCACTCGACGCGCCAGGTGAGCTTCCCGTGGCGAAGCGAGGTGGCCCCCTCGTTTCCGCAGCCTTCCATTTCTTTCTTGCCGGCGACCCCGCCGCCGCAGCGGTAGAGGACCTTGTCGCCCTCGAGCCCGGTCGCGTCGGTCGTGGCGATGCGCCCGCAGGCCTCGCAGACCGGGTCGAAGGGCAGCCAGCCGGCCGGCTTCTTCGACTTGGCGACGCGCACGAGGATCTGCCGGATCTCCTCGGCGCGCTCGAAGGCGACGCGGATCGCGGCGTCGTACTCGCCGGCGGCATACATCTTCGAGCCGCGCTTCTCCACGGGCGCCACGCCGACCTCCTTGAGGGACGCGAGGAAAGGCTCGATGAAGTGGTCCGGCAGGCTCGCGTGGCAGGCGTCGGGGTCAGGCAGCGACGAGACGGGCTTGCCGAGGTGCTCGGCAAAGGAGGCCGGAAGCTGCTCGGGGACGGAGCGCAAGGGGTCCACGTCGTCGGCGATCCACAGGACCTCGGCATCCGACCCCTTCCCGCGAACCGCACGCGCGATTCCGTCGGCGTAGATCACGTCGCCGGCGTTTCCGAGGTGGATCTGGCCGGAGATTGACGTGCCGGAGGCGACCCGGTGCCGCAATCCGCGCTCAAGGAGGCGCAGGGCGACGACATCCGCCCAGTGCAAGGGGCCGCCTCCTTTGAAGACGGCGGGGCGGGCCTCAGAGGGCGCGCGCCCGGATGAGCCCGCGCAGGGGGACGCCCGCGATCGCGTCAAGCGCGGACTTGTTCACGATGACGAGCGCAAGGAGCGGCGTGCCGCCCGCGTCCTTGATCGTGGCAATGGCGTTCTCCATCGTCTGGCCGGTGCCGAGGACGTCGTCGACGATGACGACCTTCTTGTTCTCGACGCTCGCGTAGTTGTGGGAGAAGAGCCCGACCTTCACGTCGCCGCCGACATGCGGGCGGTGGATGACGAAGTCGCATTCGAGTGCCTCCGACACGTAGGCCGCGATCGGGATCCCGTTGATCGCGATGCCGACGACGGCGTCGCACTCCTCCTCCATGGCGTCGAGTTCCTCGAGGATGAGGTCGGTCATGAGGTCGGCGAGGATCTTGATGCGCGCGCCGGTGACCCCGATCGACCGCCAGCCGATTTTCACGTCGGGGGGCGCGCGTTCCCGCGTGGTCGGAGACTGCGTGAGGAGCCACTCGATCGTGTTCGAGGAGAGGTTGAGTTCCTGGGCGATCTCCGGCTGGGTGAGGCCCTTCTTCTTGAGCTCCAGGGCCTTCTGGACAAGGGCCTCGATCCCTGTGGTCATGGGTATCGCCGTTTCATCGGCGCGGGCGTATAAATACGCTCCCGCGGGCCCGCTGGCTCCCGCCTACGGGTCAGGCCATTCGAAGGCCCGAGGCGAGGAAACTGCGCGCGCGTGCGGTCATCACGCCGTCGGCGCCGCGCTCTTCGAGCGACTTAGCAAGGGCGCGGGCCTCGTCCGCGGAAAGGTCGCGCGGGAGTGTCGCGAAGAATTCGAGGCCGGCCCCGCGGGCCTCTGCGACCGCCTGCGGCGTGGCGTCGGCGGCGCGGGCAAGGAGGAGGCGGGGGGAAAGCGCTTCGACGAGGGGGGGGCGCCCGGGCGGGAACGCGAGGGCAAAGGGGCAGGCCAGCCTCACGTCCGGGTACCCCGAGGCGAGGGTCTCAAGCGTCGCGGCGTGGGGCGAGGTGACCAGCGCCTTTCCAAGCACGGCGTCGGCGCGAAGCGACAGCACGAGTTCCTCGATGAGCACCGGGGCGCTCTCCTTGAAGTCGATGATGAAGGCGGCCGTGTCGCGCAGGACCGCGAGGGTCTCGTTCAGCGTCGGGACTTTGCGCCCGCGGTGCGCGGGCGAGAGCCACGCGCCCGCGTCGAGGCCGCGCAGCTCGTGGAGGGTCTTCAGGGCGACGGGCCCCCGCCCGTCGGTCGTCCGGTCCAGGGTCGGGTCGTGGAGGAGCACGAGGCGGCCGTCCTTGGTTGCCCGGACATCGAACTCGACGAAGTCGCAGCCGAGTTCGACGGCGTCGGCAAGCGCGACGATCGTGTTCTCGGGGAGCGTGTCCGACGCGCCGCGGTGGGCGGCGATGCGGCGTGCCACGAGACCCCCCCTCACGGCCGCGCGCCGGCGGGGTCGATTTCGACGAGCACGTCGCCGGCGGCCGCGACCTGCCCGGCGGCCGTGTGGATCCCTACGACCCGGCCCGCGGTGGGGGACACGAACTCGTTCTGCATCTTCATCGCCTCGAGCGTGAGGAGGAGGTCGCCGCGTTCCACAAAGTCGCCTACGGCGACGGGGACCGACATGACGCGGCCGGGCATCGTCGAGGCGACGCGGACCAAGCTCGCGGCCTTCGAGCGCGGTCCCTCGGAAGCCCTTGCGCCCTCGACCTCGAGGTCGACGCGCACGGTCTCTCCGTGGACGGAGGCGGCGGACACGTGGGCGCCCGGCAGCGCGCGGGCAAGGACGACGCGCCAGAGGCGCCCGTCAAGGCGCAGGAGCAGCGTGTCGCCCTCGAACCGCGCGAGAAGGCGGACAGGCGGCCGCCCGTCGAGAGCCGCCTCGAAGGCCGCCTCGCCGTCCGCCGATTCGGGCGCCGCCCTGAGGTCGATGGTAAGTTCCCGGTCGAACGCGCGGGCCCTATACTTCATGGAACCACCCCCCGCCCCGGGGACCAAAGGCGCCGCGCAGGGCGCTTGGCGGCTCTTTCCCCGCGGCTCCCTGCGCCCCGGCCGCCCGCGCGGGCGCCGGGCGGACAAACCGCGCGACGGCGACGGCGAGGGCCGCGGCTTCGAGTTCGGAGTCCGAGGGCCGGGCCAGGGGCCCAAGTTCGCCAACCGTGGACGTGTCGTACCGCCCCGACACAAAGGCCGCGCTTTGGAGGGCCGCCCGGTGGAAGGGGATCGTCGTCGGGACGCCGACGACCGTGAAGTCCTCGAGGGCCCTCAGCGCGCGGGCGCGCGAGGCCTCGCGCGTCTCCCCGTGAACGACGAGTTTTGCAAGGAGCGAATCGAAGTGCGGCGAGACCTCGCCGCCCTCGAGGAGCCCCGCGTCGACCCGGACGCCGGGGCCCCCCGGCGGGTCGAAGTGGACGACCCTGCCCGGCGCGGGCAGGAAATTCAGGCGCGGGTCCTCCGCGTTGATCCGGCACTCGATCGCGTGGCCGCTGAGGCGGACCTCATCTTGGGCCGGAAGCGCGAGGTCCCCACCAGCGAGCGCGAGCTGCGACCTCACGATATCGACTCCTGTCACGGCCTCCGTCACGGGGTGCTCGACCTGCAGGCGCGCGTTGACCTCGAGGAAGAAGTGGCCCTCAGGGGTCACGAGGAACTCCACGGTCCCCGCGGAGCGGTAGCGCCCCGTGCGCGCGACAGCGACGGCGTCGGCGTGGAGGCGCCTGCGCAGCGCCTCGTCGAGGTTGGGCGCCGGGCTCTCCTCGATGAGCTTCTGGTTGCGCCGCTGCATGGAACAGTCGCGCTCGAAGAGGTGGACGACGGCGCCCCTGCCGTCCCCGAGGACTTGCACC
>DATEUP010000154.1:0-10522 GCA_035283065.1 Thermoplasmatota archaeon
ACCGCGCGGGGCTCAAGAAGGCGCGGGACGCCGCCGAGGCCTTGGACTTCCCGAAACTCATCGACGCAGAAAAGGCGATCCAGGCCTCGCTTGCCCGCAAGCTCCAGGAGCGCTCCGCGGCCCTTGAAGGGGCCGAGCGCCTGCAGGGTCTCATCGGCCAGCTTGGCGAGCTCGAGATGCCCACCAAGGAGTTTGCCGCCGAGGCCGATGCGGCCGCAAAGCTCCTTGCGGGCAACGACTTCAAGCGCGCGCACCCGGCGCACGAGGCGCTCTCGAAGAAGGTCATGGACCGCATGAAGGCGAAGGTCGACGCCTCCCTTGCCGAGATCCAGGCAGTCCTTCGCACGTGCCAGAAGTCCGCCATCGATGTGGGGCCGGCCCAGCAGGAGCTCGACGGGGCGCGGTCGCTCCTCCAGCGGGCGGACTTCGTCGCCGCGTTCGTGGCCTCGCGAAGCGCCGAGCGCCTCGCCTACGAGAACAAGGACAAGCGCGACCGCGCGGCGCAGGTCCTGCGCTTCCTCAAGGACAACCTCGAGCTTGCCCCGGCTTTCGGCGTGGACACGACGAATGTCGACACGCTCCATATGCAGGCGCGCGACGCCTTCGAGTTCCAGTCGTGGGAGGAGGCGGCCGGCACCGGGCTCGAGGCGCTGGGGAAGGTCCAGTCCTTGCTCGCGGAGGCCTTCGAAGGCCGGCGCCGAGAGAGCGAGGCCAGGGCCGAGGAGCTCGAGCTTGGGGGGGCGAACGTGGGGATCCTGCGCAAGGAGCTCGATCTTGCCGCGGGGCTTGCCGAGGGGCACGACTTCATCTCCGCGGACATTTCGCTTGCAGGCACAAGGAAGCGGATCGACCGCCTTGCGTCGGAGTTTGCAGGCGCCAAGGAGTCGCAGGAGGCTTTCGCGCGGCTCATCGATGTGGCGGACCTGCTCGCCGTCGACGCCAAGGAGGCGAGGTCGGCGCTCGACGCCGCCCAAGACCTCTCCGACGCCGGCAAGTACGTGGAAGCGAGCCGCGCCTTCGCCTCGGGGCGGGCGGCCCTTTCACGCGTGTGCGCCGGCGAGGTGCAGAAGCGCCTCGACGGCGCGGGGGTCGTGCTCGAGCAGGTCGAGGCGGCCGGCGTCCCCACGGAGGCGCTCACCGCGCTCCTCGACCGTGCCGCGACCGAGCTCGTGGACGAGGACTACTCTGCGGCCTTCTCGACGGCGCGCGAGGTCATGGAGGAGGCCGACCGGAAGCGGCGCACCTTTGAGGCGGCCCGCGAGGCCGTGCGGGCCGCGAGGCGGCGGCTCAAGGTGGCCGAGGAGCTCGAAGCCGACGCCGCCTCGGGCCGCGAGATGCTTTCGGAAGCCGAGATCCTCTTCCGCGACGGGGACTTCGACGGTTCGGTGGGCGCCGCGTCCCAGTCGATCCAGGTGCTCTCTGCTGCCGCCGTCGAAAGCGCGGGCCTTGCGATTACGGAAGCCGAGCAGAACCTCCGGGAATTCGGAGCAAGCGGCGTGAAGTGCCCGCCCGCGCAGGACAGCCTCGAGCGCTCGAGGCAAGCGCTGGAGCTCGAGGACGCCCTCGGCTCGGTCCGGTTCGCCAGGCTCGCCTTGCGGGCCGCCGAGGGCGCGCGCCGGGAGATGGGCGAGGCCGAGAAGGTCCTCGGCCAGGCCGAAGACGCGCTCGCGCGGGCCGGGGCGCTCGTTGACGTGAGCGAGGCCGAGCGCGGCGCGCTGGCCGGCGCGAGGAGGGAGTTCGAGGCGGGGCAGATGCGCCGGGCCGTGGCCATTGCCCTCGAGGCGCGCGCGGGCGTTGAAGGCCGCGCGAGGCTGGCTTTCGAAGGGGCCCGGGCCGAGATCCTCGCGATCATGGGCGCGCTTGCCAAGCTCAAGGGTGACCCGGGCCCCACGGGCAACGAGCTGAAGGAGGCCGAGAAGGCGTTTGGCGAGGGCCGCTCCGTCGAGGCGCTCGAGGGCGCGGTCGCCACGCGCGCCTTCGCGCGGGAGATGCTCATGGAAACGTCGCAGGCGCGCGCGGCCGAATCCGAGGCGCTCCTCGACCAGGCCGAGGCTGCGGGGGTCGACGCCTCGCTGGCGCGCGGGCACCTCGACGCCTTGAAGCGCGCCGCCCAGGATGGCGAGGCGCAGGGCGCCGTGGAGGCCTCGGGGAAGCTCAAGGAGACGCTCGACGGCGCTCTCAAGGCGAAGGCCGACCAAGTCGCCCTGATGGTCCAGAAGGCCTCGGAGCACCGCCTCATGAAGGCCGGGACGGGCGCAAAGGAGGCCGCCTCGTTCCGCGCGCAAGCCGGGGAGCTGCGCGCGCAGGTTTCGAAGGGCGACTGGGCGAAGGTGCTGCCCACACTCGCCTCGACCCTCGAGAAGGTCGAGGGGTCGCTTGCCAATGTCGTCGCGGAGCGGCTCGTCGAGATCGACTCGATCCGGGACGCGCACGGCGGCAAGCGCCCCCTCGAGGAGTCCGGGCTCTATGATGCGGTGACCGCGGCGGCCGACCGCGGGCGGGCGACCCTTGCCGACCTCGACTCGGCCGACAAGCTCGACCAGTCGCTGCGCGACCTCTCGTCGAAGTTCGTTGCCGACAGCACGAACCGGATCAAGCGCGAGATCATGGCCTTCGAGGACAAGGCGGCCGTGGCGCGGCTCTCGGCGATGCTCGCGGCCGTCGAGAAGGTGCGGGGCAACGCGGCATCGGCCGTCGCGCGCACGTACGAATTGCTCGAAAGCGCGAAGGGGCTCATGGCGGCCCGCGCGGAGGCGATGCTGAAGCAGGCCGACCGCCAGGTCGAGCTCGTGCGAGCGGTGGAGGCCGACGCGGCGGCCACGCAGGACTTCGCCGACCGCGCCCACGCGGCCTTTGCCGAGGGCCGCGTGGCCGAGGCGATCGAATTCGCCGAGAGTGCGGTCAAGGAGGGCCAGCGCCTCCAGGAGGCCCAGGTGCTCGAGGTCCTCAAGAAGGTCAAGACGGAGTTCGAGGCGGCCCCCGAGGGCCCGGCGAAGGTCGAGGCCAAGCGCCTCATCGCCGAAGCACTGCAGGCGCGCCAGAGCCGGGACGTGGAAGCCGCCTACGACTTCACGCGCAAGGCGCGGGAGGCGCTGCTTGAGGAAGCGCGCGAGAAGGCCGAGGCGGAGATCGGCGCCCTGCTCGAGCTCGTGGGGGCCCTCGAAGCCGAAGGCCTCGACTCGGCGGCGCTGCGCGACGCGGTCGAGGACGTGCGCCAGACCTTCGAGGCCTGGGACGCGATCACGGCGCGCAAGAAGCTTGCCGAGGCCGGCGCGCTCATCCGCAAGCAGCACGGCGACTTCCAGGCGGTTTCGGGCGCCCTTGTGAAGATGGAGGAGGGCCTCGCGCGCACGCAGGCGGCCAAGATCGACACGGGCGACCTCGGCGCGAAGCTCGAGGCCGGGCGGCGCCTGCTCAAGGAGGGCGACTACGCAGGCGCCCGGAAAGCGGCCGACGCCGTGGGCGTCAAGCTCAACGAGCTGCGCGGCGCCAAGGCCAAGGTCCTCATCGCCTCGGCGCAGGCGAAAAACAAGCATAACAGGAACCTCGAGATCGACAACCCGCAGGCCGACGAGCTCGTCGCGACCGCCCTGAAGCTCCTTGCCGCCAAGGACACGGAAGGCGCGCTCGATGCGGCCACGCGCGCGATCGCGGAAGCCGACGGCGCCAAGGAAGTCGCCAAACAGGTGCGCGCGCTCGGCGAGCGCGGCACGGAACTCCTCGAGCGGGCGGCGGAGGCCGGCGTGTCGCTGTCGCCCGAACAGGAGAAGATCATCTTCGACGCCGCGAAGGGGCGGCTCAAGGCGGGCATGAAGCCCTCCGCCCTCGAGGAGCTCATCGAGTCGATCGGCGAGCAGATCGGCATCGGCGGCCCAAGGCTCGAGTTCTCCTTCGCGGTTGGAGAGCCGCCGGTGGTGAACCGCACGAACAACGCGGTCCTCGAGATTGCGGACCGCGGGGACGGCGCGGCCTCCGATCTCGCGATTACATTCGCCGGCGACGCCTCCGTGAAGCTCCTTGGCAGGCCGCCGGCCTCGATCGAGCCCGGCGAGCGCGCCGACCTCGAGATCCAGGTCATCACGCGCAAGATGGGCGACATCGGGCTGCGGCTCCTCGTCACGTACAAGGACGCCCTCACGGGCGAGACCAAGCGCCGGACGGAGAGGCGTTGGGTCACCTTCTTCGACCCTACGGACACGGCCGTGGCCGACCAGTTCCAGCGCCGGGAGGAGAAGTGCCTCGTGTGCGTGGGGGCAATCCCGCCGACGGAGCGGCTCAAGGTCTGCGAGTGCCAGTCCACGTTCCACCTCCACTGCGCGGCGGGCCTCAAGGAGTGCCCGAAGTGCGGGCGCAGCCTCGCGGATTCGTGAGCAGGCCCGGAAAACCCAGCCCTCGCCAACCTCGCAAGGGTTATCTTACCCCTGCCGCGCTTGGTTTGCCCGTGGCGGCCCTGCTTCGCGCCGAGGGTGTCACGAAGAGGTTCGGCCGCACCTTGGCCGTCGACCGCGTGAGCCTCGAGGTTCCGGCGGGCGTGGCGCTCGGGCTCGTCGGGCCGAACGGCTCGGGAAAGACGACGCTGATCCGGTGCTGCGTGGGCGTCCTGCGCCCGGAGGGCGGCCGCGTGTGGGTGTGCGACCGGGAACTCACGGCGGGGGACATCGAGGCAAAGCGGCACCTCGCCTACGCGCCGGAACTGCCGGACCCTGTGCGGACGCTCACGCCCTGGGACCACCTTGCCTTTGTGGCCGGGGTCCTCGAACTCAAGGGGTGGGAGAAGGAGGCCGAGCGCCTACTCTGGGCCTTCGACATGCTCGACAAGAAAGACCGCCTCGCCATGTCCCTTTCGAAGGGCGAGCAGCAGAAGGTCATGCTCGCGCAGGCGTTCCTGCGCCGCCCGCGCGTCCTCTTCCTGGACGAGCCGCTCCTCGGGCTCGACCCGAGGGCCGCCTTCGTGCTCAAGAACGAGGTGCGGGGAGTCCTCGCCTCCGGCGGCTGCGCGGTGATCGCGTCCCACGTCCTATCGCTCATCGAGGAGCTCTGCGCGGGCCTCGTGATCCTCTCACGCGGGCGCCTCCAGTTCGTGGGCACGCCCTCGGGCCTGCGCACCGCGGCCGCGCAGGCCCCCGGCACACCCCTCGAGGAGGCGTTCGTGCGGATCACGGAGCCGGGCGGCGGGGTGCAGGTCCCGTGAGCGGAAGCGAGTGGCAGCGCGCCGCAAGGCTCATGTTGGCCGCCGACGCCCGCGCGGTCACGAATGTTTTTTCCCAGTCCCCCGGCTCGCTCCTTGGCCCCGCGTTCTTCGCGTTCACCTTGCCCGTCATGACCCTTTTCCCCTTCGCGCTCGTCTTCGGCAACGCGCCGCAGGACGTCTCGGTGCCGATCTTCACGATCGCGCTCGCCTTCGTGTTTGTCGCGAACCTCACGCCCTTCCGCCCCCCGCAGGTCGCCTCGTTTGCGGCAACGCTCCCGATCCCGCCGCGCGCGCACTTTGCCCACGGGATCCTGCGGCTGCTCACGACCCTCACATTCGGCTACGCCTTTGCCATGCTGCCGATCCTGGCCCTCCTCCTCGTCTTTGCGCCGCACCTCCTCGTCGACGTCTTCCTGGCGCCCCTGCCGTTCCTTGGCGCGGCCGGACTCACCGCCGCGCTTGGACGGGCGGCCTGGACGCCGGCCGCCGGAAGGCCGGCCGCAGAAGGGTGGCTCCTGCGCGCCTGCCTCCTCCTATGGCTCAGCGTGCCCGCGATCCTCTTTGCCCTCCAGACACCGGGAGGGGACATCTCGCCGCTCTTCGGGCCGTTCCATTGGATCGCCTCGTGGGTCCTTGACCCGAACGCTTTCGGGGCCCTGGGTCCAAGCGTGGCGTACCTGGCCTGCCTCGTGGCCATCGCCCTCTTCCTGCTCGTGCCCGTCCGGGCGTACCCGCCCTCCCCCGAGGGCCGCGCGCTTCGGTTCTTTAGCCTCGCGGGGGGCCCCGCACTCCGCGAGAGGGCCTCGATGCCGCGTGGCCGGCTCATGCTCCATCGCGCGGTCGCCCCGTTCAAGCTCCCGCAAGGGCCCGTCCGCGCGCCCCTCCACCTCACGCTCCAGTGGATGAAGAGCTTCGTCTACTTCGGGCTCGGCTACATGGTGATCGCGCTCACGATCGAGGCGGTCGGCCGGCTCCAGGCGGGCAGGCGCGGGGGGATCGCGTTCACGATCGACCCGTTCGTTTTCGCCGCGGTCGTCTATCTCATCGCGCTCTGGGCCATTGGTTTCGGCGTCGACCCGAACGTCTCGGGTTCGCGCTACCACCCGCTCCACCGGCTCCGGCGGGGCGGCGCGCGTCCAGTCCCGAGGGTCTTTCGCGTCGGCCCCTTTCCCCTTGAGATGAAGCGCTGGAGCCAGCTCCAGACCCTTCCGATCTCGAGGAGCGCCTTGAACCGCGCGTTCCTCGTGCCGATGGCCGGGCTCCTGGCTCTGACCTGTACCGTCGCGTTCTGGAGCCTCGGCGGGCTCATGCGCTGGGGATGGGACTCCTTCCGCCTGGCCGGAGGATTCGCGTGCTTCATCCTTATCGCGACCGGCGGGACGTTCGTCGCCGTTCGGTCGTCGAAGCGGTACTCGCGCTTGGAGGAGCCGGCCCTTTCGGCCACGCACACCTTGGCCGCGGCGCTGTGGATGGCTGCGATCATCCCCCTCCTGTTTGTGGGCGCGCTTGGGAGCACGAGCCTCGTGGGGCCCTGGGGACCGCCCCTTGGAGAGTGGGGCTTTGCCGCCTTCCTCCTTGCCACATTCGTGATGCCCGTGTACGCCTACTACTCGGCTTTCGAGCGGCTCGTGGCGGTCGACCGCCCCTACGAGTCAGCGAGCCGGCCGTGGGGGCTCCTGCTTGGAGCCGCCCTCTTCTTTCTCTTCCCCGTTTGGCTGATTGCTTTTTGGGTCCTGCGTTGACGGCGTCGAGGAAGGCCCTCCGGGGGATGCGGCCGCGCCGCTCGCGAGCACGATCCCCACGAGCACCATTGCGGCCCCAAGGGCCGCCGCTCCTTGGACGACGTATCCATACACGAGCGCCGTGAGGACGAAGGCGACGAGCACTTCGGAAACCGTGAGGACGGCCGCGGCCGTCGCGGACAGCCGCCGGAGCCCTTTCATATAGATCACGTAAGAGAGCGAGGAACAGGCGAGGGCCGCGTAGAGGATCGAGGCCCAGGTCTGCGGGGAGTAGGCAAGGGACGGGAAGCCTTCCCAGAGGAGCGCGGGGGGCAGCGTGAGAAGCGCCGTGAGCGCGAGCACGGCCCAAGCGATCTCTTCCTCGGAATGGGGCGTGCGCTCGAGGGTCAGCTTGTTGAGGACCACGTAAACGGACCAGAGGACCGAGGCCACGGCGATCATCAGGGCCGCCTGGAATTCCGTCCCCCCCAAGTTCGACAGGTCGCCGCGGGTCGCAAGCAGGGAGCCCCCGGCAAAGGCGAGGACTACGGCGGCTGCGGTCTTGGCCCCGATCCGCTCGTGGAGGTAGACCGCCGAGAGCGCGGCGACGACCACGACGCCGATGTTTGCAAGCAGTGCGGCCACGGCCGAGTTCGTCTGGGCCAGCCCGAGGTACTGGAGGACGAACCCCACGGCGTTTAGAAGCGCCAGGCCCACGACAAGGGGGTCGGTGAGGGCCGCGCGGGAAAGGGGCCCGAGGCGGCGAAGGACGAGCCCCGAGGCCAGAGCCGCCAACGCGAAGCGCAGGAGCGAGGACGTGACCGGCGGGGCGCCCTCAAGGCCGAGCTTGATGACGACGAAGGACGAGCCCCAAATCGCGGCCGCCGAAAGCACGAGCAACGTGCCCTTCGCTTCCCGCCCCACCGGCGACCGCCCCCCGCTTTCGGCGCACCCCCCTGTTAGGCTTTAATACGCCTCACGCGCAAGCGGAGGCACGCTCGCCGCCTCGTGCCCGCTGTCATGATTGGAGGGTCCCCCACGCCGTCGCTTCCAAAGCCGATCCTGCTCGCGCGCCTTCGCAACGAGATCGAGGCCGCGCGCTCGAAGACCCGGCACGTCGTGATTGTCGAGGACCCGGACCTCCAGTCGTTCCCCGTGACGCTCACCGTGACGCTGCGCAAGACGCCCGGCCCCGTGCGAAAGGAAGGCAAGGTCGAGACGGCCCTGACGCACCGGCTGAAGCTCCAGATCACGCGGGACTACCCCTACCAGAAGCCCATCGTCCAGTGGATGAGCGAGATCTTCCACCCGAATATCATGACTTACGCGGAGGGCGGGTTCGTCTGCACGCGCTTCCTCGACGAGTGGCGCATCGATTCGACGGTGGCCGACTTCCTCAAGGGGCTCGAGATGCTCCTTTCAAACCCGAACCCGCGGAACCCCTACGCGACCTGCATCTGCAACGAGGCGGCCCTGTATTTCCTCGCCCGGGAGTCCTCCGCCCCGACCGCGCAGAAAGGGGGGAAGGCCGATGCGGATCGTCTCTGAGACGCGCCGCCCCCTCCTTGAGCGGGCGCCGCCTGCGTCCGCACGCCTCCACCCGTGGAGCCGCGGGCAGGGCGAAGTGCCCGGCGTGTTCGTCGAGGCCCGGGCCGCCCGCGAGGTCGAGGCCCAGGTGAAGGGGGGGCAGTCGAAGGGCCACGAGGTCTTGGGGCTCCTTGCGGGCGACCGCTTCCGCACGCCGGGAGGCGCGGTGATCGCGGTCGCGACGGCCGCGGTCACCTCGCCGCTCTCGGCGACCTCCGCGCACGTGCGCTTTGAGCCGACAAAATTCGACGAGCTCGCGCGCTCGTTGGACGGCCTTGATTTCGACTTTGTGATCGTCGGCTGGTACCACTCGCACCTCGACCACGGGTGCTTCCTTTCGCCCACCGACGTGTCGACCCAGCGGCGCTACTTCGCCGCGCCCCACCAGTTCGGCTGGGTCCTCGACCCCCTGCGGCGCGAGGCGGCGGCGTTCCGCGTCGTGGGGAGCCAGAGCGCCCGTGTGGGCCTTCGCGTCTTCGATTCGCCCTCAAGGAGTCGCGCGCCCGATACTTTGCGATAGCCCCCACCAACAAAGCCCAAATAGCGCGACCCGGCTGGCAAGCGCGTGGCAACCTGGGTCTTCCCCGCCGTCTCGGCGGCGGTCTCGGCCGCATTCGCCGCACTCGTGCTCATCCGATACGTGAAAAGCAAGAGGACGCACCAGCTCTTGTGGACCCTGGGGCTCTTCGGCTTCACGGGCGCCGCGGCCGCGCAGGTCGTCTACGCGCTCTCCGGCGCGTGGCCCGAAGGCGTTTACCGCGGCTACTACTTCTTGGTCGGGTCCCTGGTTGCCACCCTTGGCGCGGGCACGGTCTTCCTCCTCAACAAGCCGCGGCTCGCGCAGCTCTTCCTCTACGCGACGATTGGGCTCGTTGGCGCCCAGGCGGCCGCCTGCTCCTTCACGGCGATCAACACCGCGAAGCTCGCGGCGGCGGGCATGGAGACCGGGGCCGGGATTGCCTCCACCCCCATGATTGCGCTCACAATTGTGCTCAATTCGATGGGCACGGGCGCGCTTGCGGTCGGCGCCGGCTGGTCGTGGTGGAAGACCCGGCGGCCGCACAACCTCTTCATCATCGCGGGGACCGTACTGCTCGCGATTGGCGGCGGCACGGCACGGGTGGCGACCGAGGGGACGGTCGCGGCGTGGGCGCTCTACATCGGGAACCTGGCGGGGATTACGCTTCTCTTCGCGGGTTTCCTGCTCGGGCGCCCCGCGGGCGAACCGGCAGCACACGCGCAGGCCGCCCCGGCGGCAGCCCCGCCGGCGTGAGGTTCACTTGCGCCGCGGCCGTGCACGCGCCTTGGGCGAAGGCTTCGCCTTCTTGGGCGACCCACGCAGGGGGGCAGCGCGCCGCAGCTCGCCCGCCTGGACGTCCTCGCCGAATTTGATCGACGTGGCGAGGGCCACGTCCGCGACGTCCTCGAAGGCCTTCACGGCTTCGACAAGGAGGTTCTTCGAGCGCAGCCTTGCGACTTCGAGCGCGGGCTCGAGGTCCTCGGCGTACTTGATCGACCCGTAGTAAACGGACTTCTCGGCCTCGATGAAGTGGCGGCGCATTTCCTCGGCCGCCCCCCCGAGGCCCGGCGGCAGCGTGCCGAGGGCGCGCCGGCGCAGCCGGTCCTTGGCGTCCAACGCCGACTGAAGGCCCGGGCCGCCCGCCCGAACCGCGGACCCGAGACCCGTCCGAGCCCCTTCAAGCGATGCCTTCCGCAGGTCGGCGACGGCCTCAAAAGCGATGTCAATCGCCTCGTGCATCATGGGGCGGGCAAGCGAGAGCGCAAGGCCTGCGCCCATCGAGCCCGTTACAATGGCGGTGCCAACGGCGCGGCGGGCGATCGGGAAGTCGTCGGGGGGCGTCATGAGGGCCCCGGTCGGCGCGCGAGGGGAAAATGATTCGCTTGCGACCGTGCCTGCCCCGAGGGCGCGTGCCCCGCGCCGCGGCAAAAAGGCTCTTATAGGCGCCGGGGGCGCGCTGGCGAGCGCCTGTGAATTGCCCGAACGGCCGGTCACGCCAAGTCG
>DATEUP010000155.1:0-11585 GCA_035283065.1 Thermoplasmatota archaeon
CCCGCCGCGTCGCCGGCCCGGTAGAGGGCGGAGACCTCAGCGAGCCCCGACTTCAGGGCGGCGAGGTGCCCCTGCCAGGTCGAGGCCGCGCCTTGGGTCGGGGCGGCCCCAATCTCCGTGAGTTCCTCAACGAGGTCCGACACGATGAGGCGGACCTCGGCCGCCGGGGCGAAGCCTTCGATCCTGGCGGTAAGGTTCGAGAGGAAGCCCTCGATCTTCGCCGCGCCGCTCGGGTCGAACGCGGCCGCGTCCATCTCGATTGTGGCCCAAAGGTCCTTTGCCGCCTCGAGGAAGTCGCGGCTCTCGTTGTATTCGACGGAGTTCTGCGCCGCGCCGCCCGTCACGTTCGCCGCCTCGTATTCCTCGGCCACACCCTCGAGCACGGCGACCATCTGGCCCGCCACCTGGGGGAGAGGGTTCAATTCGAAGCCCGGGCCCACGACAATGAGGCGGCCGACCATCCCCTGGGTCGAGTGCCCGGGGATCCCGCAGAGGATCGTGAACGTCCCCGTCTTGTTGGCGAGGAAGACGAGGCTGCCGTTCGCCGACGCCTCGGCGCGGCCTTCGACCCCGTAGCCGAGGATTTCGAATTCGTGGGGCTGGGCGGCCGGATTATAGAGCGTGATGTTCACGGTCGAATTCACCTCGACGGCGATGTAGGATGGGGAAAACCAGTAGTCGCCAAGCTCGACGGTGAAGCGGACTTCCGAGGGAGCGGCCCCCAAGGCGGGTGCGGCGAGCGCCGCAAGGGTGAGGCCGAGCAAGGAGCCAAGGAGGAGGGGCTGTGAGGCGAGGCCTCTGGCGACCTGCCGCCCTGGAGGCGCCGCGCCCTGCGATGTCGCGGCGGGGCGTATGGGCGAGCCCGCCGGCGCGACCCCGGCGCGCGGAAAGGCCGCATTTCGCGTCATGTCGAAACACCCAGGCATGAGATTTAGGCTTGCTTAAATCTCAGCGTTTTCCGGCAAGCGTCCGGCACTATTTGAGATTTAGGCTAACCTAAATTCGCCTCCCGAGCGACATCCCCTTTTCGCATTTATCGTAAGGGCTTGGGACCCCATCTGCCGTATTGAAAACGGGGTGCAGCGGCGCCCGCATTGTCGCATAATTCGTGAGCCAGGCGACCGAAAAACGTTATACCAACCTCGCGTTTCCTGTGGACGGATGGGAAGCATTCTTAGCTGGCTCCCTAGCCAGCGATCCTGCAGTTGCCCGCCTGGCAAGCTGAACTGCCTTTCGAAGCTCGAAATGGGCCTCCTCGGGTCCACGGTGCTCCACGTGAACCGGCGCCACCGGTGGGACGAAAAGCACCCCGCGCGCTTCATCCCGGACCTCCCCGACCGCTACATCCGGCTCTTCTCGCACGCGGGCGAGACCGTGCTCGACCCCTTCTCCGGCTCGGGCACCACGAGCCTTGTCGCCAAGGGCCTCGGGCGCAACTCCATAGGGCTCGACGTGAACCCCCGGAGCGTCGAGATGGCCCGAAGGCGCCTTGCAAACGGCGAGGCGACAGGCCCCACGGGGACGCACCATGAGGTCCTGCTCGGGGACTCGCGCAAGCTCCTCGAGCGCATCCCCCGGGGCTCGATCGACCTGATCGTGACCTCGCCGCCGTACTACGACGTAGTCGATTACGACCACGACTCGCCCGACCAACTTGGCAACTACCACGACTACGCGGCGTTCCTCTCCGGGATGACGAAGGTCTTCGAGGGCTGCGCGCGGGTCTTGAAGCCCGGCGGCTTCATGATTGTAAACACCCAGGACATCTACAAGAAGACGCTCTCGGGCGCGATCCACGTCGACTACATCGAGCGCTGCCGCGAACTCGGGTTCGACCTGCGCAACATCAACATCTACATCCTGAACTACAGCACGGGCGGGCGCCTCGTGTGGGGCTACCCGAAGTCCTACTACCCGAAGAACGACCACGAGTTCAACCTGATCTTCCGCCTCCCGCCGGAGGAGGTCGCCGTCCCGATGGCGCGAAGCGCGCCGGCGCCCGCCGCGCGCGCGGCACGAGGCAAGTCCCGTGTGCGCACGGTTTAACCGTGCCGGCGTGCAATGGCGCCTTCGTGGCCCACGTCTCGCGAAAGCGCGTCACGGGCATCCTGCTTGCCGGCGGGAAGTCCACGCGGATGGGGAGGGACAAGGCGCTCATCGACTTCGGCGGCGCGCCCCTCATCGCGTGGTGCGCAGCCGCGCTTGCCGAGTGCGCGCCCACGCTGATCGTGAGTTCGTCGTCGGCCGCCCACGCCCAGGCGTGCGAGCGGGCGCTTGCAAATGCATGGCCGCGGTTCACCGTGCTGCGGGGGGTACGGGTCGAAACGGTCCTTGATGGGGAAGGCGCGCAGGGCCCGCTCGCGGGCTTCCTCGCGGCGCTCGAGGAGACCTCGACGGAGAGCGCCGTGCTTTCCGCCTGCGACACGCCGCTTGCCCCCGCGACGCTCTACCGCCGCGAGCTCGCGCTGCTTGCCGAATTCGAAGCCGTAGCCCCGGCCCTTGATTCGCCCGAGCCGCTCCTTTCCGCGTGGAGGGCCGAGCCCGCAAGGCGCCTCGCCCGAACGCTGGCGGCCGATGGCAGGGGCCCGCGCGCGCTGCTCGAGGGCCTGCGCGCGCGCCTCGTAGACGGGGCCGAGCTTGCCGCGTGGGGAATCGATGGGGCGCTGCTTGCCTCGGCGAATACCCCCGAGGCGCTGGGCCAACTCGAGGACCGGGCAAAGGCTTTGCAGGAAGGCACCAAACGTTTAACTTGACCGAGAAGGCTGGCTTGGCCAGCAAGAAAAGGAGCCGTGCGCGCTTGGCATTCGCAGGGATGGAATGGATCATCGTTCTCCTCGTGGTCGTCCTGCTCTTCTTCGGCGGCGCCAAGAAGATCCCCGAGTTTGCCCAAAGCATTGGCCGCGCGCGCGGCGAGTTTGAGCGGGGCAAGCTCGAGGTCGAGAAGGAGATCGCCGCCGAGCGGGCGAAGGCAGCCCAAGCGCCCGCGGCCCCGGCGCCGGGTGCCTGGACCTGCGCCAAGTGTGGGGCGCAGGGCGCAAGCGACGCGCTCTTTTGCCCGAAGTGTGGCACGGCCAAGCCGACGCCCCCGACGGCCCCCGCCGCAGCGTAGGGCTGTTCGCGCGCTGGGCGCGAGGAGGCCACCCGCATGGATTCGCCGCCCTCCCCATCCCTCCTCGAGTACCTCTTCGACCGGTTCGGAATCCCCCGCGCGTACCTCGCGCACCTCAAGGAGTTGCGAAGCAGGCTCCTGCGCGTTTTCTTCGCGGTCGGCTTCTTCTACGGCCTCTTTTTCATGTTCGAGTTCAAGGTGGTCGCGACCCTCGGCGGCGTGCCGGTAGTGGCGCCCGTCCCCTCGCCCTTCCACCCGTTTGCCGCGCAGCTCTTTACGAAGATGCGCGCGGACCTCATCCCCGCGGACGTCAGGACGATCGTCTTCTCGCCGACGGAGATCGTGATCCTCTACATGCAGATCTCGCTCATGCTTGCGATCGCCTGCGCGATGCCGATGATCCTCTACCAGTTCGGGCGGTTCATCATGCCCGCGCTGTACCCCCACGAGAGGCGCGAGCTCTTGAAGCTCATCGCGCCAGGCGTGCTCCTCTTCGCGACCGGCTGCGCCTTCGCCTACAAGTTCGTCGTGCCGCCGATGCTGAACTTCCTCTTCCAGTACACCCGCGAGCTCATCGTCGCGGCCCCGGGAACGGTCGAGCTCACCGTCTCGGTCGGCCAGGCCCTCGAGTTTGCCATGGTCCTCATCCTGGCGTTTGGGGTCGTCTTCGAGATGCCCCTCGTCATGAGCGCGCTCACGCGCATCGGGATCGTGCAGGCGAAGACCTGGCGGCGCTTCGCCCGCCACGCGTTCGTGGGATTCCTCGTGCTTGGCGGGTTCCTGACGCCCGACACCTCGGGCGTCACGCAGGTCCTCGTGGCGCTGCCGATGACGGGGCTCTACCTCTCGGGGTGCGCGCTGGCCTACTGGTCGGAGAGGCGAGCGGCGGGGCGGCCGCGGGCGGCCACGAGTTGAACGGCCCTACCGGCGGATCCGGGGGCGCTCTCGAGGCGACACACGACGCTTCATCGCACGGGCGTCCCCCTCCATCGCATCAGCCTCTTCAAACTCGGATGGATCCGCGGCCCTTCCCCCAAGGCTGGCAAAGGACTCCGCGGCCAGAGCTAAGGTAGCCCGCCGCGGGAGGCGAGTATGAAGGCCGGAGGGTAGAAGCTGCAGGGCCGAATCAAACGCTGAGAGAAGTGGAATAACGCCTGAGTCTTCAGCCACGCGAAAAGTCGCCGGCCGGGTTTCGGAAACGCGCTCGATGAGGCCCGCTGCCTTGAGTGCCTCGACTTCGGCGTAGGCACTCGGCTTATGAAGCCCGGCCTCCTTGGCGGCTTCCGGCGCAGAAAACTCGACCGGCGCCAGGCGCAACAGCGCCTCCAAGAGTTTGACGCGGGGTGTCTCTCCGAACAAGTCTTGGAGCGTCGTCACAAGCACCGAAGTACTGTTTTAGTACTTCATTGTTGCGAGCGCGTTCGCCTGCCCCCCTGGCTCGTTTATATGCGTCCATTCGACCTAAGCCTCAATGACTTGCGCGGCCTACGAACTCAGCCTCGCCCTCTGCGATGAGGAGCTCTTTGTCCTCATGGCGTCCCAACACCTTGAGAAGACCAGGAGGAACCGGGAGTTCCCCGTCTCGGACCTCCAATTGGGTTCGCTCCTCAAGCAACTCCACCCAAGGGGCGTCGTGATCGGCGATGTCCTCCGGGGCTTGTCCCGCAAGGGGATGATCGAGCCCGGGGGCCCGGGACGAATTCGTTGCACCCAGGCGGGAAACGACGTCAAGCACCCATTCAACGGCCTACGAAACGAGTTGGAACTGCGGGACCGGTTGAGGCCCCAGTTCTCGAGATCACTGGAATTCGTCGCCGAGCTGCGAGCAGCCTTGCGGGCCCTGTGCGAAGAGGAGCTGAGGACCCGGCGGTAACGGCCGCCCGGCCGCGCCGCGCGAACCGGAGAAGGCCCAGTCGAAACCCCTCGGCGGGCCCGAGGGGAGCGAAACGCTAGCGGCCCGTCCGCCTCCCGCCCCGCCGCGCCCGAGTCCTCAGGTTCGAGCGCGCGCCCGCGCGCCGCCGGCTGTCGGCAGAGCGCGGCGCCCGCGGCGCGGGCCCGCCGCGCGCGGCTGCCCGCTCGCGGCGGACCTCGATCATCAGGTCTTCGGCGATCGCGGCCGCGGAGCCCGGCGTGCCGTCCCACTGCCACCTCGCAGCACCGCCGTGCTCGACCGCGCCGATCACGATCTTGGGGTGGAGGGAGCCCTTGAACCCCTCGATGAGGATGAGGTCGGGCGCCTCGAGTTCGCGGATCCGGCGGAGGACCTCATCAAGTGTCCCCGGCCTCTCGTGGAAGAAGACGGTCTCTAAGTCCGAGACGGCCACCGCGAGGTGCGCCCCTGCGCGCCGGTGGCGCTCCGTGTCGGTGCCCCCGGTGTCGATCCGCAGGTCGTTGTGGGCGATGTGCTTCACGGTCGCCACCTTGAACCCCGCGGAGCGAACGCGCGGGATCAGGAGCTCGACGAGCGTCGTCTTGCCGGAGTTCTGGATCCCCGCAATCCCGACGATCATAGGAAGCCCTGCGGCAAGCGATCGCCCGCGATATAATGGAGCGGCCCTTCGCGCCTTGCCGCTCCGGGGCCGAGGGCAACGCATTTGTGCGCCGAGCGCCAGTCCGAGGGCGCCTCCGGCGACTTCGTGAACTTCGCGAAGTGGCCCGTCGCAAGCGCGATGAACACCTCGTGGTTCTGGCCGTTATTGACGAAACGGACCTCGGACTTCTCCTGCGAGAGCACAAGTTACGGCTCGCCCTTGCCCGCCTCCGCCTCGCCCGCCGTCACGTAGAGCGCGGAGGGCGCCGAAAGGTCCGGCGCAGCGGCGGTCACGTTCGTCATTGACTCCGGCAGCGCCACCCACACCCCGGAGGACCCGAAGGCGCCCCCCGCTTCTTCCAACGGCCAGCCGCAGCCGCTCCCTGCGGAGGTGGCAAGGGCACCGGGTTCGTTCCCGCCAAGCAAGGCCGGCGATTCGAGCCGCACGTGAACTCGACGAGGCCACTCAGTCGGCCACGTCAGCCGGCACGCGGGGTCTCGCAGGCCGTCCATTGCCGCTCACCCGAGCCGGTCGTCCCGGTGGCCGCGCAGGAGGCCCTTCGTCGGCCTTAGCTCGATTCGCGCGTCCTCGGCACTTACGACCAATTCGAACGCCGAGAGCAGATCCCAACCGAGGACCGGGTGATCCAAATCGTCGGGCGCCAACACCATTTCGACGCCGAGCCCCGAGAATTCCCAACACGAGATCGATGGGAAACTGGCGTCCACGATGGCGAGATCGACGACGAGCGAGACGGCGTCCGCGCCCTTCCCGAGGCCGCCGATTCGGTGCCGTTGTCCAGGAGGCTCGATGCCGGTCAGTTGGTCGACTCCGGCCGGGAACACCGTCTTGGTTGAACCCGTGTCCAAGATCGCGTTGATTGGCCGCGACCACACGCCGCCTGGCTTTCGGAGTCGAACCGGGAGCAACGGAAGCGCAGGCCGTTGGCCGCCGTCCGCGTGAAATCCCGAAAACGGGAAGGCGTGGGCACCAAAGCTCACGCGGTCATGCGGAAGCGTCAAAGGACGACGTCCCCCGTGCGGGGAACTCTCGTGAGAATCACGTCGCTCCCGAATCCGCTCGCATCCAGCGACCGGTTCACCTCGATCAGGCTGGGTCCAAAGGCGACTACGTGCCCCTTGAGGGTCGCGATCCACTGCCCCCCATACCGGTCGGCGTCAAGGACGAGGGGCACCGCTTGCGCGGCCTTGGGCGCCGAGGCCCGATGGCGGCGTCCCGAGCGTCGACCAGCAACCGGGTGAGCCAAAGAGATCCTCTTCGAGAAGTCATCGACCCGTCTTATAAGGTAAATGGTCAGGAATCGGGCGGCCGGCCACCGTCAAGCGCAAGATCCCTCCATCGGGACCGGATCAGCGCGAGCCGCAGTCCCCGTCCGAGTCGAGGTTCACCGCCCTCTCCCCGAAGTACGTCTCCCGGCGGTCCGCGAGGAAACTCGCCACGGGGTACGCCAAGGTCGAGTAGTCCGAGGGCGCGCTCGACGACTTCGTGAACTTCGCGAAGTGGCCGTTCGGGAGCGCGATGTAGACCTCGTCGTTCGAGCCGTTCTCGAAGAAGCGCACCTCGTAATTCTCGGGCGAGGCCACGGGGTAGGGCACCCCCTTGTAGGCGACCATGAAGGGCTCGCCCTTGCCCGACTCCACTTCGCCGGCCGTCACGAAGAGCGCGGCTGCCGCCGAGAAGTCCGGCGCCGACGCGGTCACGTTCGTCATCGACTCCGGAGCCGCGACCCACACCCCCGCCGCCCCGTAGGCGCCCCCTGTCGCGTTCGTCCGGAAGACGACAAAGACCAGCTCGCGGTCGCTGAGGTTCACATCCATGGGCGAGGGCACCGCCAAACCTGGTGCGTCCCCCGTCATGATCCGGGCCGAGAAGCAGCCAGAGGGAACGGTAGCGATGCAGACGTTGGCCGTGGTCGATCGTCCTTTCAAAGTCCTCCCCCTTTGAATGGTCCGGTCGGAGGTTTCGCCGCAGTCAAGCCGAGCGCATCGCCAGCAGTCGCTGTTACGCTAGCACCGATTGGTAAAAGGAATCGAAGGGCCCGTCTTGCCCAGTATTCTCGAAGTTCCTCGACGTCCGTGGGGTTGAAGAGAAGATCCACCTCATCGATCTTGATGATGTCGCCCCCGGGTGTCGTTACGGTTCCTCGGGCCTGCGCTGGCGTGGGCGGAGTCGGCTTAAGGCGTTCCACCGGTGCCTTCTCGGACGACATCCCGAGATCGCGAACGGCGACAATCCCCGGGTTCCAGTGAAGCAGTCTGCCATTCTCAATCCACGCCAAAGAAGGGGACCTCGAGATCCGCTTTGCGGTAATCCATCCGTTGATCCCCAGGCCGACGAGAACCGCCGGAACCCCGACGGCCAGAGAAAGTAATGCGGGCGTCCCTGTGCCATACCCCCAAATGGATCGATCAAGGATCAGCATCACCACCGGTATCGAACCAAGGACTGCGGCAACGAGGAAAACCACGGCCTTTTCGCGACGAAACGCGCGGTCTACCTCCCAGAAACGACGAAGGTTTGCAAACCCAGCCAGGCCCTCAGTCGAAGAAGCACCGTCGTGTCCCCGGCTGCCAACACCCGCGGTAGCCCGGCCGGTCGGGCTTCCGGTGTTCTCGGAAAGGGCTGCGACCACGCTCGGCGGTGGGTTGCGCCTCGTCAGGACCTGCTTCCAAACGTCCGAGGTGCCGGGCTGCCGCAGCCACTCGAGTCGTAGACGAACGCGTGGCGCTTTGCCCGAAAGTCTCCAGTACCAAACGGCGTCCCAAGGGACCAATTCACCTGAGAACACAAGCCTTATCCCCGACCTCTCGACCCTCATGTCGCCTTTCGAAACAAGTACGTTCCAAGACCTTTCGGCCAGATAGAGGGCAACGAAAACCGTGAAGAGGCCTATCATGACGGCCGAGACCATCCGGAGGAACAGCGGAGCCGCTGACAAAATCACCGTCATTGCGACTCCTGCGCCTAACGCGGTGACTGCGTAAGCCGGAGCGAAAACCCTGCACCTCATCAGTTCCCACCTCATGGCGGGCACGGGTCTGGGAGGCCGACTGACAACACGGACCCACCATCGAACGCAGTCATGCCCACGTCCAACACTTCGTCGATCCAGCCCACAGCCGTCCTGTCAAGGGGACTTGGCACCAGACCCGCCACCACCGTGCCAACCACGCCGATCGCCAAGGCTGCCGTGCTGAACCAAAACGCTAGACCGGGATTATTCGTCCCGACGATTACGATTGGCTGGACAATGATCAAGCTGAACGCCAACACGTTCGCCATGAGGGCGACGAAATCTCCATAGCCAAACGTCTTTAGCCAGCTGGCGGTCCGAATCGCATGAAGCGCCTTCATGTTTTCATCCTGCGGGTCGTTTGGATCGCTAACCCTTTCAAGGAGCAATTGCTGGATGATGATCACGGCGCCGGCGATCACCAATCCCGCTTCCCATTGCATGATGTTCGCACCGATGTCACAGGCGGGAATGAACGCGCCTGCCACCAGGCCTACTGCCGCAGCGATGACCATTGCCTTCTTGATCCCGCGCTTTGAAAGCAGACGTTCGTCATAAGCAGGGCCTGCTCTCGACTCCGGAGAATCTTTCTCGCCCAAATCGAGCGAGGCCATCTCGTCCATCACGCTCTGCGCGAGAAGCCCGACTATGGCCGTGAGGACAACGGGCGCCACCAATGACCCCAAAACTTGCGCTATGGGCACGCCCGCCGGCCCAAGAATGCCCGCGATCAGGGCCTCAGCAACGAAAAGGAGCATCACTAGCCCCATTACCAACGCGGGAAACAGACCGGAAAAGAAGGCGCCGATGAAACTGAGCACGCCGAGAGAGACCGCCCCAAGGACGGCTAGGACGCCGAATGGGATTGCTGCGGCGATATCCTTCTCAGCCTGGCCCAGTGCTCGGCCGATCGAGTTTGCCCAATCCACCATGGCTTCATGAATCAGTTTCAGAATGGGTTCAAAGAGGAACTTAATCATCGCAAGCACAAGGTTCAAGAGAAAACTGACCGCCTCCGCAATCGCCTTCGCGACCGCCTGGAGGATGTCGATCACGACCTCCAGGAAGCTCTTCAGCTTCAGTGTCTTCTGCGTGCCCAGCCCGTAGACATCGTTGGCCTGCGCTTGAATCCACACCCCGTCCCTCAGGTCCTCCTCCCACGTCATCACGAACTCCGCGTACGCGTGGGCTGTCTGGTTGCCCCCTCCGTACCCCCCGACATCTTTCCCGATGACCTGCGACTGCCCGATGATCTCGGCGAGCCGCTGGCACTTCTCCTCCTTGAGCGTGATGCCGCCCATCCCGCCGGCCGCGCAAAGCTTGACTGCCCCCTCCCCCGTCGTCCCCGTGAGCGCCTTGATCTCGGCTTCCTGCGAGGCGTTGAAGTACGGCTTGCCGTACCGAACGACCCACGACCCGACGCCCCAGTACGCGTAGATGTCGAACGACACGACCGCGACCGTCGACTTGCCGACTCCGACGAGGTTCCCGCCCCGGTTCTCTTTCCCGAGGCTCCACGCCACGATCTCCGGCGGGGAGGAGAAGAACCCCGTCACGTTGCGGCCGTTCGCCGACTCGTAGGCGTCCGTCATCAGGTCGCCGTCGGAATCGGCCTTCCACGGGTCGCTCCCATTCTGGAACTCTACGAAGTCGCTGTTCCCATCCCCGTCCGTGTCCTGGACCCACGGCAGCGGCACGACCGTGTAGTTTTCGAGCTTCTCCATTGTGATCTCGCGCCACACGAGTACGCGCCAACCCGCGACCTCCTGGCCGTCGCGCAACTGGTCGCCGTCGCTGTCCGCGTTCAGCGGGTCGAGCGCGGGGTGCGAGCACCCGGAGGTCTGGTTCGAGAAGCAGTAGGTGCCGTTCACTTCGGCGCCGTCGAGGATTCCATCGACATCAGAATCGTTCGCGAGCGCGTCGGTCTCCGTCCAATTCCCGTCTTCATCCTGGTCGCGGAACCCGTTCAGGTTGAGGTCCTCGCCCTTGCCCGAGCAGTTGCCGTCGCAGAGCCCGTCGCTGTCAGAGTCGTACAGGATCGGGTCCGTCTCATTCGTCCCCCACGTTTGAAGGCCGTCGAGGTTCCAGTCCTCGACCGAGTCCATGAGGTGGTCGCCGTCCGTGTCGGGGCTCCTCGGGTTCGTGTTCTCGAAAGGCGAGCCGTCGCGCCGCCACAGCGCGAGGTTTGTTCCTTCGGTCGGCACCATGACCCCCGTCTCGATGCCGTCCCACAGCAGGTCGCCGTCCGTGTCGGGCGCCGTCGCGTTAGTCTCCGAGCCGTTGTCGTACCGCCCGTTGTGGTCGCTGTCCTCGAGGCCATCGCGGATGCCGTCGTCGTCGAAGTCCACATCGAGCGGCGAGGTGACTGTCCAGCCCTGCGCGTCGGGCGTCATGAGCCACGCGGAGGAGCAGCCGGATTGGCCGGCGGAGGTGCAGGTGTCGCTCGTCCCCGTCGTGTACCCGAGCTCCGTGCCGTCCTGTAGCGAGTCGTAGTCCGTGTCCTGCCTGAGCACATCGGTCTCGTTCGCCTGCCGGATGCCGTCGCGGTTGATGTCCTCCGTCCCGTCCGGCACCCCGTCGTTGTCGCTGTCCTTGTCCAGCGCGTTGATGACGCCGTCCTGGTCCGTGTCCGTCGACCACCGCTGCTCCACGCCGTCGAGCACGTAGTCCCCGTCCGAGTCGTTGCTGTACGGGTTCATTCCCCGCCCCGTCTCGCGCACGTTCGGCACGCCGTCAAAGTCGTCGTCCTCGTCCGACGAGAGGTCCACCGCCTTCTCCCCGAAGTACGTCTCCTGGCTGTTCGCGAGGAAGCTCGCCACGGGGTACGCCGAGGTCGAATAGTCCGAGGGCGCGTTCGAGGACTTCGTGAACTTCGCGAAGTGGCCGTTCGGAAGCGCGATGTACACCTCGT
>DATEUP010000156.1:0-15415 GCA_035283065.1 Thermoplasmatota archaeon
GGCCGAGTCGATCTTGCCGTCCCCGTCCGTGTCGGGGTTGAAGGGGCTCGTGCCCACAAGGAACTCCTTGTAGTTGTCCCAGCCGTCGCCGTCGGAGTCGAAGTAGTCGTCCGCGCGGCTGTTCGGGTCAAGCCCGTAGAAGGCTTCCCAGCCGTCGTAGACGCCGCCGCCGTCGCTGTCGGGGTTCGAGGGGTCGGTCCCAGCCAGGAATTCATTGTAGTTCGAAATTCCGTCGCCATCGGCGTCGCGCGCTCCGTCCAACGGGTCCGTGGGGTCGAAGGCCAAGGCCATCGACGGCAGAACCGACAGGACAAGCGTCAAGCCGAGCATTGCAGAGGTCAGTTTGCGCATACTTATGCCACCCTGTTGAGTGAAGTTTGCTTTCTAGGTATATAAAGCAATTCAAACGGGGCTCGAACGTTACCGGGGCTTTGCGGACATCGGCAATCGATGTCCGTAATCCGCAAGGGCCAGTCGGTCGAACGGCCTCGTCCCCTCACCCGCCGGTCTAATACACTCCTCGTCGACATCCGTAATCCCCTTACCGGACCCCTGGCTGAGGCCGCCAGGCTGGCGCCGGATAGGGCTGACCATTCCACGCGTTCGGTTCGCTCGTCAGCCAGGCGGTGGCGGGAAACTCACTTGGAACTCCGCGTTCGAAGGGGCGCGCGGGCCCTCGCCCTTTGCGGGCGCCCTCAATTCCTGGAGCGTCACAAGGCGGATGTCGCCGGCCGCCGCGCCGCCCTTGAGAAGCTCCTCCCGGATCCCCGCCAGGTGGCCTGCGCCAACGACCGCCACGACGACCGGAGCCGCCTGACTTGCGACAGCAATCCCCCTTGCCATGTGCGCGTTGCGGTCGTCGATGAGCGCGCTCTTCGTCTGAGGGAAGGCGGCCGCAAGTTCGCGGACGAAGGCGTCCTCGTCGTCGAAGTATTCCTTGAGCTCCTTCTCGACGCGCTTTCGGCTCGCGAAGATCCCCGCGAACGCGGAGAGGAAGAGGCGCGCGCGCTCCCTTCGCGTGAGCTTGCTCATCCAGTGGCGCGTGAACTGGCGCGTGTCCATGTCGATGAGGCGCATCTGCGCGCCGACCTCGTCTGCCGCTTCCTTCGCGGCGAGCATCTCGTCACCCACGACGGAGCCGAAGGTCTTGGCAAGCCGCGCCTGCGTCCAGGCGATCGCTGCGAAGATGAGGCCGCCGTGCCCGACGGCGCGCCAGTCGAAGGGCGCGCGCTCCGACTTCTCCCCGCGCGCCCGGCGGTCCCGCTCATCGTTCAGCATCTGCCACCGGATCGCGTCGAGCTCGAGGCAGACGATCGAGGGCCGCGCGCGGCGGATCTCCTCCTTCAGGCGGTCCCGGATCGCGAAGACGTGGCCGACCCCGATGAGGATGATCACGCGGGGCACCTCACGCTCGCCGGACACGGGCGCCGCGCCGATCCGGGGCGGGGGTGAAGAAGGTTCGCCCCCGGCTTTCGGGGCGGGGGCCTGGCCCTACCGCGCATGGAGGGACCGCCCCGGCCGGGCCTTCAGAGAGGCACGGAACGCAAACGCCCCCTCAAGCGGCGCCAGCGCCGTCGCATCGTCAAGCGATTCGCGGATCGCTTCGAACGAGTCGAACGGCCGCTTCACCGCGAGCCGCGCCGCTCGCCTGCGCCCCACGCCCGGCAGCTGCTCGAGCGCGCGAAGCGACAGGTTGTTGATGTCGATCGGCGCGCGCAGCGCCGCCACGCTGCGGTACCCGTGCCCGACCACCACGGCGTCGAGGAACACGCGCAGTGGCACTTCCTCGACCATCCCCACGAGCAACGCGTACGTCCCCACCTGCCGCGCGTACGTGAGCTTACCTTCCCGCAGCTCCGTGAACACGTCCCTGAGGACGGTGCCGGAGGGCGCGACCTCCTTCAGCCATGCGTTGTCGATCTCCTCGCGGACGGTTTGCTTGAACGCGCGGAAGGTCTCCTTCGGGACCTTCGACGAGAACTGGCGCCTCACGGGGTTCACCTGCCGGATGTTGATCCGGCGGAAGAGCAGCCCCCGCCGCTTGAGCTCGCGCAGGAACTCGAGGTTCATCGCGTAGCTCCCCTTCGTCTCGCCGTCGAGCCCGCAGACGAAGTTCAGCCCCGGCAGGAGCTTCGGCATCCCGTTTGCGCCGCGCGCGCGCCCTCGCCGGTTCACGATCGTGGCCGCCTCGATGACCTGCTCCGGCGTCGAGTTCAGGTTGTTCGCCTTGAAGACGGCGGGGTCCACCGACTCGAGGCCGAAGGCGACGATGTTGCCCGGCGTGCAGTGCTCGACAAGCGCCTGCGTGGCCCGGTCGGCCTCCTCCGGGTGCGTGGCGAGGACCGCGGGGTTCGCGTTGTCGACGTGGAGGACCTTGAGCGAGGGGCCGGCCCCATCCCGGACGGCGCGGAAGAGGTCGTCGATCGCTTCCGGGTTGATCTTCGGCGTCTCCGTCTGTCCCACCTCCTTCGACCCGTAGCAGTAGATGCACGTCTGGCCGCCCACCCGGAAATGTCGCACGCCGAGGGCCGCGAGGGCAGCGACCTCCTCCCCCACCGCCTCGGGCGTCCGGAACTTCGGGACCCCGTAGCGCACATCGCTGCAGAAAGCGCAGCCGCCGTTCATGTACCGGACGCACCCCTTGTAGGTCTCGATCTCCGCGAAGAGCGGCTCGGGGAAGTCCGGGTGGCTCTTGACGATCGGGGCGCCCCCAACGAGCCACCTCTGCCACTCGGAGGGCGAGCGCATCCCGAGGATCGAGCGCTGGGTTCCGTGCTGGAGGACCCGCAGGCGCTCCCCTGCCTTCCCGGTCATGATCGCCTTGACCGCGGCATCGACGTCGCCGTCCGCGAAGATGTCGACATGCCGGAACGCGCCCTTCTTGACCGCGTACGAGACCGGGCCGCCGAGGACCACCGTCCCCTGGCAGCGCTCCGCGACCTCGTCGATCTCCCGCACGGAGATCGGGTGGCCGCGCAGGTACTTGCCAGGGACGAGCGCGCCCGTGACAACGATGAGCAGGTCGCTCAGGGCCGCTTCGCGCCGAAGTCCCGCGTCGTGGCGCTGGTCCTCGACCGTCTGGTAGGCGAGGTCGACCTCGCGCCCCGTCTCGCGGGCGGCTTCCCACACGGCCCCCGCCGTCGAGCGCATCTGCGGCGCGATGTAGGGGGGGACGCCGAAGACCGAGGGCTCGTCGATGAAGCCGTCCAGGAGGGTCACTCGCAGCGGGACCATGTTCTGGACTGCGGAGCCGGGTCGCGGTGATGAATGTTGTGAGGGGAGGGGGAGCCCCCGCCGGTCCAGGGGCGCGCGCGCGCCTGTCATTACTGTCGATTCCAAAGGTCGATATCTCCTTTCTACTACAAATGTCGTAGGACAGTCGTCGTAGGAGCCCGCCTCCGCCGCCGGCTTCCCCTTAGGACAGGCGACCCCCCGTGCCCCGCCACCGCACCCTCCAGCCAATCGCTCTCCTGACCTTCGCCGCTTTCGTGGTCACGCCCCTCGCCGTCGCAGGGTTTGCCGGCGCCGCCCATGTGACGGCCCACCACCAACGGACGATCGAGGTCTCCCTCTTCCAGTACGGCATGGACCCCGGCGTCATCGACGTGGAGCAAGGCGACACCGTCACCCTCGTCCTCAACGCGACCGACGTCGCCCACGGGTTCTTCGTCGACGGCTACGAAATCGACGTCCACGTGGTCCCGGGCTCCAAGGTATCCTACACGTTCGAGGCCGACAAGGCTGGCCACTTCAACATCCGCTGCTCCATGAATTGCGGCGTCTTCCACCCCTACATGCTGGGCCGGCTCGAGGTCCGCGAAAACTGGAACTTCGTCTTGGCGGCCTCCGCCGCCGTCGGCCTCACGGCCCTCGCTCTCGCCTTCTCCTGGCGCGGGGCACCCGACACGGTGCCCGAGGGCGCCCCGAAGACCTGAGGGAGGCGCCGCCCTGTCCGCCCGATCCATCGACCTCCTGTCGATCCCCCCCGTGCGGTGGCTCGTCAACCTGCGCGCCTTCCAGTACCTCCTCATCCTCCCCGGCCTCGTCGTCTTCATCCTCGTCATCCTCACGGGCATCTACGGGAACCCCAACGGCGCCCACAACCTCTCCATCGTCTTCGTCTGGATCCTCTGGTGGTTCTTCCTCATCGCCTTCCTCGTGCCCTTCGGCTCCCGCGTGTGGTGCGCCGTGTGCCCCATCCCCGCCGCCGGCGAATGGCTCCAGCGCGGCGCCCTCATCGGCAAACCCACCGTCGAACGGCCCCGCGGCCTCGGGCTCAAGTGGCCGAGGCGGCTGCGCAACATCTGGTTCTCGACGTTCTTCTTCATGGGGATCGCGATCTTCTCGATCTACCTCACCACGACCCCCGTGGTCACCGCCGTCCTCATGGCCCTCCTCATCGGGCTTGCGGTCGCCGTCCACCTCGTGTTCGAGAAGCGCACCTTCTGCAAGTACGTCTGCCCCGTCGGGGGCTTCCTCTCCCTCTACTCGATGACCTCGATCCTCGAAGTGCGCGCGCGCGACCCCACGATCTGCGAGGCCCACGTCGGCAAGGAGTGCGTGAAGGGCTCGAACTGCGGCTTCGGCTGCCCGTGGATGAATTACCCCGGGGGGCTCGACCGCAACAACTACTGCGGCCTGTGCCTCGAGTGCGTCAAGGCCTGCCCCTACGACAACATGACCGTGCGCACCCGCCCCTTCGGGCGCGACCTCCTGAAGCCCCACCGCGAGACCGCGGAGGCCTTCAAGTCCCTCATCATGCTCAACCTCGCGCTGCTCTACCTCGTGGTCCTGCTGGGCCCCAACGCATGGCTCAAGGACTGGGCGTCGATGCGCGCGGGGCTCCCGAGCTACCTGCTCTTCGTCGCGATCTTCTTCGGGTCCTCCCTCCTCCTCATGCCCGGGGCCTTCTTCGCGTTCTCGTGGCTCGCCAAGCGGGTCGGCGGCCTCAAGGGCGTCCCCGTCAAGCGCGTGTTTGTGACCTACGCCTACGCGCTCGTGCCCCTCGGCCTCGCCGCCTGGATCGCGTTCTCGATCCCCCTCATGCAGATCAACTGGGCCTACATCCCGCAGGCCGCGGCCGACCCCTACGGCTGGGGCTGGGACCTCCTCGGCCTCAAGTCGTTCTCGTGGAACCCCTTCCTGCCGGGGCTCGTGCCCTTCGTCCAGGCGTCCGTGCTGCTCCTCGGCCTCGCCTACTCCGTCTTCATCGGCTCGCGCATCGCCAACGAGCTCACGCCCGACCGCGCGCGCGCACGCAGGTCGTTCCTCCCGATCGCGGCATACCTCAACCTCGTGTCGCTCGGTTTCCTCTGGATCTTCATCGGGTGAGGGAGGCCATCGCATGACAGAACCCCCCGCCCGGCCTGAAAAGCGCAAGATCGAAATGACGCCGCTCGTCCTCATCACCTCGACCGGCGAGCACCGGCGCAAAGAGAACTCGAGCGAAACGTTCCTGTCGCGGCGGGTCGAAGCCCTGGCCCTCGCCCTCGTCATCGCGGTTGCCGTCGCGACGCCCGCCGCCTCCTTCTATTTCAAGGAGGCTTGGGGCATCCCTGTGCGGGACGCCGACGGCACGTTCAACATGGTCGGGCGCGACCCCGACGCCGGCGGATGGAGCTCCACGGAACTTGTCGTCCACCTCAACGAGACGGTGCGGATTCGTGTCCACTCGATGGACACCATCCACGGGCTTAGCATCTCGAAGTTCGGGGTTGATTCGGGGCCCGTGAAGTACGGGGAGCCCCTCGTGGTCGAGTTCGTCGCCGACCAGGTCGGGGAATTCATCATGTCCTGCAGCGTCCGGTGCAGCCCGCTGCACGGCGAAATGATCGCGACGCTTCGGGTCGTCGAGTAGGCCCAAGGCGCGGGCGGGCCCTTCAGGTTTCCCTTTCGCCCGTTCGCCCGGTCGCAGACATCGCCTGAATCAAGTCCCTCTGGAGGTCCACGAGGCGCCGGATGCGCTCCTCGAGGGCCGCGGCGGTCCCGGCGAAGTGCGGCGCGCTGCCCGGGCGTTTCTCCAGGGCGATCTCGTGGATGTCGAGCAGCGCGCGGGCCAGCGCGAGCGGCCGGCCCGTCGCGGAGGCCGCCCACCGGTCGGCTTCGAACTCGTGCTTCTCCTCGATGCGCCGGACGAAGAGCTTGAAGACGGGGTCGAAGAAGACCATGCGGCGCAGCGTGCGCAAGAACGGCGTGTAGCGCCCGTCGAGCGCGCGCAGGTGGGCGGCCTCGTGCATGATGACCGCGCAGAGCTCGTCGGCCGGCAGGCGCTCAACGAGCTGGCGCGCCACGACGATGTAGTCGGCCCCTCGAGGAGTCAGCCAAGGGCGGCTCCAACGCAGGAGCGCAAAGCAGAACGCGTCGACGACTGCCGGGTCGTCGACGACCATGAGGTGCGTGCGCCGGAGGCCCGTGAGTTCGCGGACGCGCCGGGATTGCTCCGGGACCTCCTTGCGCTCGAGACCCCGCAAGAGCCCGCGCAACGAGAGCTGGGCCGTGGCGAAGGCGCTCGCGGGCGCGGCGAGCCCCGCGGCGATCGCCGCGAAGGCGACGCTGTAGGCGCAGATGTCCGAGAGCACACAGTTCACGTCGTGGATGTGGAGCTGGAAGGGGGCGATCCCGTGGATGTGAAAGACGAACGCAAGGGTCGCGAAGGACAGGCTTATCAGCGCCCCGTAGCCCAGCATGGCCTGGGCGGCGGCGCGCCGGCGCCACCGCTGGGCCGGGAGCAGGATGTAGAGCGCCGCGCCAACCGCGGCCGTGGCGACCACCGAGGTGATGAAGATCAGCCCGTCACTTGTCATCCTTGAGCCTCTTTCGCATCCGCTCGAGCTCGTCGGGCGTCAGGTCCTCGAGGCGCTCGGCCAGATGAACGACCCCCTCGCGCCCGAACGTCGTTGCAAGGCTCCCGAGGAGGTGGTCGATGTACGCCTCCTCGATGTCGAGGTACGTGTACACGTGTCGCTCCCCGCGCCCGTGGCGCTCCGTCGAGCGCTTGATGAGGGCTTTTTCGTGGAGCCTCGTGAGGATCGTGGCGACGGTCGTGTACGCGACGTCGATCTTCCGGGCCCTCAAGTCTTCAAGGACTGCGCCCGTGGGGGCTTTTCGCAGCCGCTTGAGGGACGAGATGACTTCCTGCTCCAGGGAGCCCAGCATGCCTCCACCCGCCTACTACGCGCGTAGAGAAACGCGCCTCTGGATTAACGTTCCTCCCGTTGGGTAAATACGCAACGGGCGCGGGGCCGGACCCGTCCCGCGGCCCGGGGCACCCTCAAGCCGCCGGACTCGCGCCGCCTCCCGCCCAAGCGCGCACGCGGGCAACTCCAGGAGAGGGAAGCGGCCCGCTGGTCGCCGAAATCCGCGCCCAAACCCGGGGATCGGCGCGCCGAACAGGAACGCCCTACCTGGTGGCCGCCGTAATTACAGTAAGGCAACGTCAATGCCGAGGCCTATTCTGGAAGATGCTATTACGCTTGTAGTAGGACAGGCGTCGTAGGCCTCACTGCGACCCAATGCCCCACGGGGGCCCGAAGCGCCAAATCCTGCAACCGGAGGGGGATGAATCGTGCCACGAAGGACACGCCAGATTGAACGGAACCAGCTTGGAGCTTGCTTTGTGATCGCCCTGCTTGGCGCGCTCAGCGCCCTTGCGCCTCCTTCCGCCGCAGACGTGGCCGTGAGCGGCGAGAAGACCTGGGGGATCGTCCTGGACGGGCTGCCAGGCGACTGGGCCGGCGTGCCGGGCACCACCTTCACGCTCGTCCGGCCCCTTGCGACGACCGAACGGATGGTGGACGGCCTGACGCTCAAAGTCGCCTACGACGACGCGAACCTCTACCTCCTGCTCCTCATCAATGACGACTACGACTACAACGCGACGAACCACGACCTGTCCGCCGCGATCGCCGTCCTCTGGCAAATCGATCCGGCCGCCTCTCCCGACATGGGGGGCGGCAACGGGAACGTCGACGTGTGGCACTGGGAGCTCGACTGCGGGGCCGGCGCGCTGTCGGGGTACTACCTGGCAAGCGGCAACGACCCGGACTGCAACTTTGACGACGAGTGGGCGGACAGCCCCATGAACCGGAAGGACGACAAGTTCGCAAACGAACTCTACGGCGTGTGGGCCCACACGAGCAACATGACGGCCCCGGGCTTGCCAGGCCAGTGGGTCTTCGAGATGCGAAGGAGTCTGAAGACTGGGGACACGATGAACCAGGACGTCCAGTTTGCCGCAGGCGGGACTTTCGGGATGGCCGTGGCCTACTGGGACCCCGACGAGACCGTCGACGGCTGGACCCCGCAGGCGCACTTCGCGACGTGCAAGGACCCCGTGACGCTCGACTTCTCGTGGATCGACGTGACCTTGACCCCCGAGGTTGACCTCGCCACCCAGGCGGAGCTGGACGCGGCCAACGCGACCCTCGCCGTCGCGAATGAGGAAATCGAGCACCTCGAGATGGAGCTCCACCAGGCCTCGACCGACCTCGCCGACACGACCCTCCTCCTAGAGCAGACTGCGGCGCTCCTCTTGCAGACTTCCTCGCGCCTCAACGACACGAGTGCGCGCGCAACGGCGGCGAACAACACGGCCAGCGCGGCGCTTGCTTCGGGCACGACGAACGGCGAGGACATCGAGGGCCTGCAGGCCAACGTGGCCAACGTCGATGTCAAGGCGGGCTCGGCGGGGACGCTCCCGCTCATCATCGGCGCCGCCGGGCTCGCCGCAGGGCTTGCAGGAGTCGGGATTGCGCTCGCCTCGCGGCCGAAAAAGGGCGGGGCCGCGTAGCGAAGGGGGCGCTGTCGCTTGGCTGTCCCCACGCGCCCGGGGTGGGTTCCCGCCGCCGCGACGCTCGTGGCGCTCGCGGGGATCGCCCTCGCCCTCGGGCTCCTGCCCTCCGCGTTCTCGGAGAACGACGGGATCCGGGGGCGCGCGCAGGAGGGGTGCACGTGCCACGGCAACTATTCCTCGCCGGATGTGACCTCGATCTTGGACGGGGTGCCCGTGAACTACGAGCCGGGTGCGATATACCCGCTGGCCATCAACGAGACTGGCGGGCCTGCGCCCGCCGCGGGTGTCGCCCAGGGCGGCTTCGGGCTTCAAGTGAGCGCAGGGACGCTCGCGGCCCCCGACGGGCGTGTGAGCGTGGCCGGGAGGGAGGCAAGCCATACCGTGGAGGGCAACCGCGCACGCGGATGGACCGTCCTTTGGACCGCGCCGCAGGCCGACGCCGGCCGCGTCACATTCTGGCTCTCGACGAACGCCGTAAACGGGGACAACACGACGAAGAAGGACCTCTGGGGCCAGGTCGTCTACTATTCCGACCCGCCGGGCGTTCCTCCGCCCGTGAACCACGCGCCCCTGATCCTCGCGGTCGAGGGGCCGGCGGAGGCCCTTGTCGGGTACCCGAACTCGTTTGTCGCCAACGCGAGCGACCCCGACGGCGATTCCCTGCGCTTTACGTGGAGTTTTGCAGACGGCACCGCCCCGCAGGTCGGCCGCCGGGTGAACCACGTCTTCAGGAGCACCGGGACATTCGAGGGCACGTTGACGGCCGAGGACACGCGCGGGCTGAACTCGAGCGCCCCCTTCACCGTCGTTGTCTCGGAGCCCGCCGAGCCCCTACCTCCAACCACCATCGAGTTCACCCACACGTTCACCGACGGTACGGTCCGCCTCGGTGCGGCCGTCGAATTCCTCTGCCGCGTGCGCAACGTCGGCGACTTTGCGGTCACGAGCGTCGTCGTCCACCTGCACAACCTCACGGGCCACGACGCGATCGCCACGCACCGCACGATTCCCCTCCTCGCGCCCAACCAGACCAAGGAGGTCCGCTTGACCTGGACCCCTCCGAGCGCCGGGACCTACGAACTCCTGATGACCGGGCGGGGCGCCGAAGCCCTCGGCCTTGATTCCGACCTCGTCCTCATCGAGGTCGTCGCCGCCGGGATCCCCTCCCTCGACACGCAAATCGGACTTGCGAGCTTCCTTGCCGTCGCGGCGGTCGCAGCGGTCGCCCTGCGCGGCCGCGACTGAAGCGCCCGACGGCCGGTCCTTTTCGCCCCCGCTCCCGGAATCGCGAGAAGCGCCGCCTATTCCGTGCGTTGGGTTAAACAGTATATACCGAAACCTACGGCAATGTACTCAACCCTCTTCTGAGCCCCCGGATGTTTGTGTCCGATGCCTACTCGAAAGGGTAAACGTGCGGCCGGCTTGAATTCCAAGGCCCGCGAGCCCCCGGTGCCCCCGGCTTGGCCACAGGCGCGCCCCGCAGCGGGCCTTCCCAAGGGCCCGCAGGCCCCCAACGGGTTTGCCGTCCTCGCCAGCCACGTGCGCTACGACATCCTGCAGGCGCTCACGGTAAATCCGAAGACGGTCCGCGAACTCACCCAGGAACTTAGGATGCACCGGCTCACGGTCCGGTACCACATCAACTTCCTGCTCCGCGAGGGCCTCGTCGAGGAAGTCCACGGGTCGAGGCCCGGCACCGCGGGCCGCCCCCCGGTCCTCTACCGCACCTCCCGCCACGCGCGCGTACCCGGCTTCCCGCCGCGCCGCTTCGAGCTCATCGCGCAGAGCGCGCTCGCCACGCTCCTCGAGGCCCTCGGCCAGGGCGACGCGCGGGCCCGCCTCTTCGCCAAGGGCAAACAGGTCGGCTCGATGTCCATCAAGGCGCTCGGGGAGGCCAACGGCGTGAAGCGCTGGACGCCGGACGCCTACGACCAGCACATGCTGAAGGGCTCGTACCGCGAGATGGGCGTGACGACCGAAGTCCTCAGGAAGTCCTCCAACGAGATCCACTACCGCGCCTTCGGCTGCCCCTTCCTCGAGCTTGCCGAGCAGATGCCCGAAGTCGTCTGCGACGCGCTCGACAACGGCTTCCACGCGGGCGTCACGGACGGGCTCGGGGCGGTGCAGACCACAAGGCTGCGCTGCATGGGCCACGGCGACCCGTTCTGCGAGTATGTCCTAACATGGCAGAAGGGGAAAAGGGCCAAGGCCCCTTCGGCCGGCGGCGGCAAGCCCGCGCTCCCCAAGCAGGAGGTGCGCGCATGAGCGACGAGGCCCACCGACCCGCCGAGGCCCCGGCCGACCTCGAGAGCGCCCCGCCCACCGACGCCGCGCGCCGCTCGTTCATCAAAGGCATGGGGATCGCTGCCGTTGTCGGGGGTGTGGCGCTTGCCGCCGGCGAGTCCGCGCTCTCAGCGCTCGGCACCCACATCCAATCGGGGACGGCCGGCCACCCCGAGAACCGCTTCGTCATGGTCATCGACCTCGCCCAGTGCGACGGCTGCAAGAAGTGCACGGACGCCTGTAACAAGGAGCACTTCGTCCCACCCGGCCAGGAGTGGATCAAGGTCTACACCGTCGACGACGGGTTCGGGGGCAAGTACAGCCTGCCGCGCCCCTGCCAGATGTGCGAGAACCCGCCCTGCCGCAACGTGTGCCCCACAGGCGCGAGCTTCGTGAACAAGGACGGCCTCGCGCTCATTGACCAGTCCATCTGCATCGGCTGCAGGTACTGCCTGGCTGCCTGCCCCTACAGCGCGCGCTACTTCAACTGGACCGAACCCCCGCACGCCCCGGAGGAACTCGGCCACACGAACACGCCCGAGGAGCCGTGGCCGCACAAGAAGGGCGTCGTGGAAAAGTGCATGTTCTGCGTCCACCGACGCGCCGAGGGGAAGCTCCCGGCCTGCGTCGACGGCTGCCCGATGGGCGCGATCTACTTCGGCGACGCGGCCGAGGACGCGGTCACGAATGGGCAGGGCGAGACCCTGCCGCTCCGCAAGACCCTCTCGCAGAACGCCGCGTACCGGCTCCGCGAGGACCTCGGCACGGGCCCCTCCGTCTACTACCTGCCGCCAAGGGGGCGACTCTGATGGCCGAGCCCCAAGAGGACCTCGACCCCCAGGCGAAGCACATCCTCACGCCCGTCGTGCGCTCGGGGTGGCTCTTCTTCGCGGTCGTGGGCCTCCTCGGCGGCGTCTTCCTCTTCGCGAACCTCGCGTGGATCCGCCAACTCGACGAGGGCCTCGTCGTGACGGGGCTCAACGACCGGATCTCCTGGGGCCTCTACATTTCCGGTTTCATCTACTTCATCGGCATCTCGTACGGCGGCACGATGGTCTCGGCGATCCTGCGCCTCACGAATACCGAATGGCGCCGCCCGATCACCCGCGTTGCCGAGGCCTCGACCGCGGCGGCCCTCATGGTCGCCATGGTCTTCCCGCTCTTCGACCTCGGGCGGCCCGAGCGGATCCTCAACCTCGTGCGCTTCGGCCGCATCGAGTCGCCGCTCATCTGGGACTTCATCTCGATCGGGACGTACCTCGCGGGCTCTGTCCTCTTCCTCTACCTCGCGCTCATCCCGGACTTCGCGCTCATGGACAAGGTCCTGCCGAAGCGCGTGCGCTTCCGCCGCGTGCTCTACCGCGTCTTCAAGATGCGCTGGGAAGGCACGCCCGCCCAGCACGCGAAGCTCGAGCGCGCGCTCTTTGCGATCTCGATCATCATCATCCCCATCGCGGTCTCCGCGCACACCGTGCTCTCCTGGATGTTCGGGATGACCACGCGCACGGGCTGGCACAGCTCGATCTTCGGGCCCTACTTCGTAGGCGCCGCGCTCTTCTCGGGGATCGCCATCGTTGTCGTCGCCATGGCGGTTTTCCGCAGGGCCCACCACCTCGAGGACATCATCACGGAATTCCACTTCAAGAAAATGGCGAACATCCTCCTCGTCTTCTCGCTCGCCTACCTCTATTTCACGCTCTCCGAGTACCTCACGATTATCTTCCAGCCCTCGTCGGACGAGCAGGCGCTCATGCGCCTCCTCATCGACGGGCCGCTTGCGCCCTACTTCTGGTTCACGACGGTCTCGCTCGTCCTCGTGACCTTCCTGCTCGCCTTCAAGCCGACGCGCACGATCCGATGGATCACCTTCGCCGCCGTGCTGCTCAACATCTCGCTCTGGCTCAAGCGCCTCATAATTGTCGTGCCGAGCATGGCGGTGCCGCTCGTGCCGGGCGACGTGGTCGCGACCTACACGCCCACCTGGGTCGAGTGGGCGATCACCGCCGGCTCCTTTGCCGCCTTCGGGCTCATCTTCGCCGTCTTCTCGAAGCTCTTCCCGATGGTGGCGATCTGGGAGATCCGCGAAGGGGCGCACGCGACAAGCGCGCCCCAGGCGGCGCCCGGCGGAACGGCGCCCGTACGCGCGGGCGGAAAGGGGGGTGCCTGAGGTGCACCAGGCGCGAGCCCGTCGGCCGCAGGCGGCCCTCCTCGTGGGCCTCATCGGCGCCGGCCTCCTCGCCTTCGTGGTGCCGATCAACGGCAGCGATACGGGGGTCGTGCCCCCGGAGGGCTGCACGTGCCACTCGGAGCTCCCTTCGACCGCCGTCGTGGTCTCCGTCGACGGGTGGCCGGCTGTCTACACGCCCGGCGAGGCGTACCCGCTCACGATCACCGCGGCGGGCGACGTCGCCGGGGCCTTCGGCGGGTTCTCGACCGAGGTCTCCAAGGGCTCGCTCTCGAGCACCGAACCTGCCGTCCTGGCCTCCGGCCGGTTCGCGACCCACACGTCGGACGAGCAACGCGTGTGGTCGCTCCTGTGGACCGCGCCCCCCGAGGACTCCGGCGGCGTCACACTCGTCGTCTATGTGAACCTCGTGGACGGCGACGGCTCTGAAAACGCGGCCGACCACTGGAACCTTGCCACGTTTGCCGCCATTGAGAAGGCCCCGGAGCCGCCAAAGCCGTCGCACCTCAACCTCAGCTTCGAGTCGGAGGGCGAGGCGCCGGTCGCCGGGCGCAACTTCACGCTCGCCGCGACGCTCCGAAATTTCACCGACGCGCCGATCCCGAACGCCACGGTCGCCTTCTCCCAGCACGTGGCCTTCGGCGTCCTGCGGATCGGCGAGACCCGCACGGACGCCAACGGCACGGCCCGCCTCAACTTCACGGTCGTGTCCGCGGGCGACTTCATGTTCCTCGCAGCCTACGGGGGCTCGTCGAAGAACGAATCCTCGAGCGCGATCGCGACGGTCGAAGCCCAGGACCCCTACCGGGTCTTCGAGCGCTACTACGGGCGGCCCAGCACGAGCGCGTCCGGCCCGTTTGACCCCGTGCGATTGCCGCTCGCGCTCATCGTGGGCGGCGTGTGGCTCACCTTCGCCTTCGCGATGCGCCAAGTGCTTGGCGCCCGCAAGCTCGGCCAGCCTTCCGCGGACGGCCTCCGCGACCTGGTGAAACTCGTCTTCTCACGCAGTGGTCCCAAGGAGAAAGGAAAGACATGAAACGAAACCCCAACGGAGCCCCGAGCCTGAAAGCCTGCATGGTGATCGCCCTTGCCGCCCTCTTGGCGGCCTCCGCGCTTCCCGCAAGCGCGGCGGTGGTAAGCCCAAACATCGTAGCGTTCTACGCTACGCCGTCGTTCATCAACCTGAACCGGACGACGGACGTGACCCTTGAGATCGGCGCGAGCGCGGGCGTCGGAGAAGACAACTACCAAGTGAGCGTCATTGCGCCGGACGGAAGCCCGGTCGCGACCGCGTGGTACAACTTCACGTCCTTGGGCAGCCAGAGCCTCGTGCTTGGCAACGCGACCGCGGGCTTCAACGCCCTTGTCACCCAAGTCGGCTTCTACACCCTGAAGGCCGAGTGGTGGAACTCGACGAGCGCCGCCCTCGAGCCTGCGGCCGAGGCCCCGCTGCAGGTTACCGACCTGCTCTACGTGACGACGGAATTCGCGGCCGGTTCCGACCCCTACGCGGACCTCCACAACTGCCAACTCGCGGAGGAGTTCCAGCGCGGCGACGGCATCATCGCGCGCGGCTACGCGCGCTACGCCTCGACCGGCGAGATCCTCAACGGAACGCTCGTGCCCTCCGCCAAGGGCAACGTCACGGGTACGCTTTTTGTGACCGACCGTGACCCTGCCACGAAAGTCCTCAACTACCACAACGTGCACACCTTCTGGCGCACCGGGTGGCAGCTTGACTGGGACCAGCCGCTCGGCGTGTTCCGGTTCACGGTGGACGCCTCGGACGGGATGGGCAACCACGGCTCGGCCACCTCGCCGCCGGCGGGAATCTACGGAGCGCTGAAGATTGTCCCGGCGATCCTGCCCACGAGCGTGTGGACCGTGAACGCGACGAGCGGCGAGAAGATCGCCGCCTTCTACCCCGGCGAGACCGTCACCATCGTGACCGACCCGTACTACGACCAGCACTACAACCACAACTACAACTTCACCAACACGAACGCGGTTGACAAGAACGAATCGTACCGCCTCGGGCCCGACCGCGGCGGCGCGGTGGTGGCAACGATCGGCGTGGGGGCCTTCAACGCCACGACGAAGACATTCGCGACCCAGTACGCGACGCCCACGATGACCTTTGACGCCGCGACGAACAC
>DATEUP010000157.1:0-12952 GCA_035283065.1 Thermoplasmatota archaeon
GGCCGAGTCGATCTTGCCGTCCCCGTCCGTGTCGGGGTTGAAGGGGCTCGTGCCCACAAGGAACTCCTTGTAGTTGTCCCAGCCGTCGCCGTCGGAGTCGAAGTAGTCGTCCGCGCGGCTGTTCGGGTCAAGCCCGTAGAAAGCTTCCCAGCCGTCGTAGACGCCGCCGCCGTCGCTGTCCGGGTTCGAGGGGTCGGTCCCAGCCAGGAATTCCTGGTAGTTCGAAATTCCGTCGCCATCGGCGTCGCGGGCGCCGTCGAGCGGGTCTGTCGGGTCGAAAGCCGCGACAAGCCCAAAGCCAGACGATCCAACCATCACGAATCCGAAAAACAGCGCTGCAAGTTTCGCTTTCATAAGGTGTCCCCACGGAAGGGTAGTTCCAACCTCATCTACCCGGGGTGAACATATATAAGGGTATTCAGACGGGCCTTGAACGTTTCCGGCTCGCTGGCCACAGGCCCTTACGAGGCATTCACGAGGGGACTGATTAGGCTTTCGCGGCCCCGCGCGCCGCGGCAGCCAAACATGAAAGCCGGGCGCCAACGCTCATCCGGTGGCCCCTCCCAAGGCAAGGCGTGGCCACCTTGCGCCGCCGGAAGGCCCGCGTCCCCGCCCCGAAGAGGGAGGTCATCGCGAAAATTTGCCTGCTCGGAGACGCCCGCAGCGGCAAGGGCCCCCTGCTTCGGCCCCACGTGTACTCGATGTTCCCCGACAAATACGTCCCCACAATAGGGACCAAAGTCACCAAGAAGACGCTGAGTTTCACCAGGCAAGTCGGCGGCGCTTCCAAAGAAATCCGTCTGACGCTCCTCGTCTGGGACATCCTCGGCCAGAAGCAGTACTCGCGCCTCCACCCGGTTTACTACCAGGGCGCCAACGGTGCGATCGTGGCCTGCGACGCGTCCGCGCCCGATGCCGTTGAATCGCTGCGCCAATGGACCCACGACTTCGAAGCGGTTGTGGGGCGCACCCCTTTGACTTTCGTGCTCAATGAGGCGCGAGGGACGCCCGAGGACCCGGGTAAACTAGAAAGCCTCGACGAACTCGCGCGCTCCTTCGAGGCGCCGGTTTTTCGGCTGCGGCCCGGCCAAGAATCCCAGATTGAGGCGCTCTTCCTCGACATCGCCTCCCGAATCTTTGATGCGCGCGAAGCCGCCGCGGTGCTTGAGGGAAAGGAGGCCCCCGAGACGCTGCGAAAAGGGCGAACATGGCATCGCCGCGCCCTACGCCGGGGTCGCAGCGCGGCTCCCGAAAACGGCCCCGGCTTGGGGCCCAAATCCGTCAAGGAATCCGAGCCGGTTCATTGACCTCTACTGCCTGCCGCGCGCCCGCGAAGTTTCGTCCGCCTGGCCCCATGCTGGCCCCCATAACCTTTAACTGCCCTTCCCACCTTCCTCGGGAAGAAGTGGGGCCCGATGACGACAAACCGTGAAATCATCAAGAAAATCTGCCTTCTCGGCGACGCTGCTGTCGGCAAGACCTCGCTCATCAAGCGCTACGTCTACTCCATGTTCGACGACAAGTACATCACGACCATCGGAACCAAGGTCACGAAGAAGTCGATCACGTACACGAAGCAGGCCGCCGGCCAGGCGACGGAAATCCGCCTCACGCTGCTCATCTGGGACATCCTCGGCCAGAAGCAGTACTCGCGCCTCCACCCCGTCTACTACCAGGGCGCCGAGGGCGCGCTCGTCGTCTGCGACGGCTCGCGCCCCGAGACCATCGCCTCCCTTGAGGAGTGGGCCAAGACCTTCCAGGAGGTCGTGGGGCCCGTCCCCCTGATCTTCCTCATCAACAAGGCCGACCTCATCGACCAGAAGGCCTTCAACGCGGCGCCCGTGAACGCCCTGTGCACGCAGTACAAGGCGCGTTGGCTCTTCTCCTCGGCCAAGGACGGCCTCAACGTCGAAAGGTCGTTCACCGACCTCGGCGACGACCTGTGCACGCGGTACCTCGAGAAGACCAAGGCCGCCTGACGGCGCCCTGGCTTGGCGAGCGTCGTGTCAAGAAGGAAACGGGGGGGACCGGTTGCCCGAAGGCGTGGAGTTCGACTCGCTCGACACGGAGACGGCCGAGACGCCGTTCTTCATCATGCCCTCGAACGCCCTCAAGTCGCTGCGCGACGAGCTCGCGATCTCCGAGGGCGAGAAACTCACGAACGAGATGCTCTACCGCTACGGCGTGCGCTGCGGCGAGGGGATGATCGAGCGGATGTCGATCAAGGCCTCCTCGACGGAGGAAATCTCGAAGGTCGTGCCGAACCTCTGGGCCGGCGTCGGGCTCGGGCGCGTCTCGGCAGGTCCCTTCACGGCCGAGGAGCTGACCTTCAACTTCCAGGAGTCCATCGAGGCGCGCGCCGTGGGCAAGACGAACGAGTCGTCCTGCCACTTCACGCGCGGCTACCTCGTCGGGATCGCGCAGCAGATCTCCGACAAGTCCTTCAAGGCCGTCGAGACCGCGTGCCTCTCGCGCGGCGACGACGTGTGCACGATCAAGCTCCTGCCCTCCACCGAGTACTTCGAGCCCGTCGCCGAGTCGACCGAGGGTGCGGCGAAGAAGGACTACATCGGCGAGTCGTCGATCAAGCTCGAGCCCGGGGTCTCGTACCTCCTCGAGACGGACGACCTCGCGCGCTGCTACGAGCTCTTCCTCGAGCGCACGATGGCCGGCGCCCAGGGGCTGTGCATCACCCGCGACTTCCCCGACCGCGTCCGCTCGAAGTTCAACATCAAGAAGAGCCCCGTGATCTGGCTGTCGAACGCCGACCTCGAGTACGCCGTCGAGCCCGTCCAGCTTGGCAAGCTCTACCACAAGATCGAGGACTTCCTCAAGAAGACCGAGAAGGGCCTCATCATCCTCGTCGGGATCGAGTACCTCATCACGCAGAACAACTACTCCTCGGCGCTCAAGTTCCTCCAGCTCATCAAGGACCAGATCTCGATCTTCGGCGCCACGCTCCTTGTGCCCATCGTTCCCGACGCGCTTGCCGAGAAGGACCTCAAGCTCATCGAACGCGAGTTCGAGACGATCAAGGTGGAAAAGTGAAGGGAGGCAGCACCCTCTTGAAAAAGGACCATGTCACCTCGGAGGGCCTGACGGGCGACCCGACGGTCCCTGACGTGCGCGCCTCGTTCTTCATCGTGCCCACGGACATCCTCGAGGCCCTCCACCAGGAGTTCTCGGCCCTTGCCGGCGAGCGCTCGTCCTCGGGGATCCTCTACCGCACGGGCTACCGGTGCGGCCAGACCGTCACGGCGAAGATGAACTTCCAGCTCGACGACGACGGGATGCTTGGCGACGCCCTCACGAACCTCTGGATCGAGATCGGGCTCGGGCGCATCTCCTCGATCATCCCGACGGACGAGGGCGCCCTCAAGATCGTCTCCGAGGAGTCGACGGAAGCCCGGTCGATGGGGATCGTCCGGAAGAAGGTCTGCGACATCACGACCGGGTACCTCGCCGGCACGGCCTCCGCGCTCACGGGGCACGACTTCGTCTGCGAGGAGACCCGCTGCTTCTCGAATGGCGCCGAGCAGTGCGAGTACATCCTCCGGCGGAAGGTCTAGGCCGCCTCGGCAAGGGGCGGCGGGAAGGCGAGGGCCGGGGCCCCGGTCTGGCGCCTCGGGAAGCGGGGAAAAGGGGGGAAAAGCAAAACGTCCGAGGGGAAGGCGGAGCCCTCTGAGGGCGTCAAGGAGGCCGTGCGCCAGATCCTCGACGAGGTCATCCGCCACCCCTGGGCGAAGGCCGCGGGGATCGTGAAGAAGTCCTTCGGGCGCGAGGAGGACGAGGGCGTCCGCCAGGGGCTCGTCGGCGACAGCGCGCTCTTCGCCGGGCGGATCGCCACGCTCTACGGGATCAGCGAGAAGCTCCTCCAGGAGTTCGAGGAGAAGGGGCCCGACCGCGTCGAGATTGCCGCCGGGGAATCCCGGATCGTGCTCCTCGACATCGACGCCGACACCCTGCTCGTCGGGGTCGTCGACACGGCGGCCGAAGGCCATGCGGCCGCTGCCGAGGTCCTCGAGGACGCGCGAATGCGCTTGCGCGCGGTCGGGTGAGCGCGGCCTTTCTCATTCGTAGAAGCGGTTGTACCACCAGAGCCCGACCGCGACCCCTACGATCACGGCAAGCGTACCCCAAAAGAACACCTGCATCGCGGAGCCCAGGCCTGATGCGGGTGCCGCGGGCCCGAGGTTCACTTCGAAGAAGTGGACGTTGTTGTCCTCAAAGGCGTCGCCGTGGAGGTGCAGTGGGTCAATGACCACTTTCACGGTGTAGACCGCCGGGTCTTCCCACGTCACGTCCCAGGTCACGCCGGCCTCCGCCTTGCCCTTGGCGTCAATCGAGGTGAGCGAGGCGTTGCCGATCGGCGCAAACGAGGCGTCCCCGGGGCCCCTCGCGAAGAAGGCGACCGTCACATCGCGCACGGAGACGTTCGCGTCGTTCGCCACGCTCACGTTAACCGGCAGGACGCGCTGGGCGCGCATCTCGATGTCCTTCTTCGCGACTTGGAAGAACTCCCGGGCGCCGTGCGCCGACCGGTTCCCCTCGCCCACGTAGCCAAACACGTACATCGTGACGTTGGAGGTGCGGTTCGCCGGGAGCAGCGTGAGGTTCATCGTCCGGCTCCCGTTCAGGTTCTTCGTGTAGGCCATGGAGCCCGTCCGCTCCGCGCTCGCGTCCGGCTGGATGGTGACGTCCGACGTGCTCCCGTTGAGCACGACCGCGATCGTCGTGTAGTTCTCCGAAAACCCGTCCACGCCCTCGACAAGGACGCGGTACTGCTCCGCGAAGGTGCCCGTAAGCCGGTCGGGACCGTCGATCGTGACCTTGACCGCGTCGCTCTGCGTCACGTTGCAGTCCTTCCACGCGCAGGCCGTGAGGCTCTCGAGTTTCAAGCGGAACTCGCTTGCGATCGAGACGTTGAAGGCTGCGCTGTCCCCCGCCGTCGAGGCGACCTGGCCGGGGTCGAAGGAGGCGCCCGTGGAGGCAAGGACCAAGGCGAAGGCAAGCTCTGCGACAAGTGCCGTGAGCCCGGCCCTTGCAAAAGCGCGGCGCCCGCCGCGCCGGGGGGCCTTCACAGGCGCCGCCTCCGGTGGCGCTTGGAAACGCCAAGGACAAGGAGGAGCGCGCCGAGGGCGGCCGCGCCTTCAAAGCCTGGCGTCGTGAGCGAGCGGTCCTCGACGAGGTTGCCCCGCCCGGGCTCGGTCACGCGCGTCGCGTTCGCCTCGCCTCCAAGGCGCAGGTCCGCGTAGGCGACCTTGAGCGTCGCCTGACCGACGTTCGACGTGTTGTTCGCGTTGGCGACCGACCGCACCTCGACGAGGAACGGCCACCCCTGTTGCGCGGGGGGCGCCGCGGCGTCGCGCCGCAGGGCCACGAGCACGCGCTCCGTCCGGAAGGGCTGGAGTTCGAGTTCGTTGCCCGGCCCGCCGCGCTCAAGCGTGGCAGAGTACCCAGGCGGCAGGCCGCTTACCGTTACCTCGACCTTGTCGATGCCGTTGCCCTTGTTCTCGATGGCGACGAAATAGTTCGTCTGGCTTCCGATGTCGGCCGGCGCATCGACGTCTTGGCGCACATCGAACCCCCAGTCCTGCCGGGTCGTCACGTTGAACTGCACGAACCCCGCGTCGCCCGTCGCGTTGCGCGCGCTCGCCTTGACTTGGAGCACGTTCACGCCCGCGCGAGTCTGGTTCGAGGTGTTGATGAGGATCGTGAAGCTCTTCGACTCGCCGATCTCGAGGGTCAGGTTGTCGACCGACATGTTGTACGTCCATCCGCTCGGAACCTGGCCGGCGGCCGGCGCAAGGTCGAAGGTCGCGTTGTCCGTGCCCGTGTTCCTCAAGGAGGCGTTGTACGTGAGGTTCGCACCCTGCGCGAGCGGCGAGGTGTCCTCGAAGTAGTTGAACTCGGCCGTGTACCGGCGGACCTTCGTGAAGTTGAGGTCGCGTGCCTGGTCTCTGTAGTCCACGGTGAAGGCCTCGGCGACGGTGTAGTTCATCGACACCCCGAACTCCCGAGTCTCGACCGTCGCGTTGAGGGCAAAGGCGCCGTCGGGCAGCGTGAAGGAAAAAGCGCCCTGAGGCTGGGCGAGCTCGAAGCGCGCCCCTCCCGCGTCAAGCGTGTAGGCGGTTGCCGGGACGGGCAAGACCGACCCCGTCGTGTTGTTGAGGGCCGCCGCCCCCGAGACCACAAAGGCCGGGCGCAGCGACACATTCGCCCACGCAAAGCCCCCGACCGGGTCGACCGTCGCCTGCGCGAACCCCGCGACGGCCGAGCCGTTCGACGTGCCCTGCGCGAAGAGGGTGTAGGCGCCCGGCTTCAGCGTGACGTTGTAGCGCCCGTCGGGGCCGACCGCAAGGTCCCGCACGTCGCTCAGGTTCGTCGCGTTGAAGAGCTTCAGGGACGCCGCCTGGACGCCCGACTCGAAGGCGTTCATCCTGCCGTTGCGGTTGAGGTCCCTGAAGGTGAATCCCGTGAGGTCGACGTCGTGGGCCGTGAGCTTGAGGTCCATCTTGAAGCCCCCCGTCGGCGGCTGCTCCGTCACGGCGAACCGCCAGCTCGAGTTCGTCCTGTCGAAGCCCGAGTGGTCGACAGTCACCGAAAAGTTGCCAAGCGGCAGGAAGACCTCGAAGGCGCCGGTCGTGGGCCCCGCGATCCGCTCGACGACGGTCGCGGGAGCGGCCTCGTCCCTGAACTCGATGGCGGCGCCCTGAGGCTCCTCGCGGTTGTTCGGCGTGTAGACGCCGTCGCCGTTGCGGTCATAGTAGAAGGCGCCCGTGACTTGGAGGCGGCGCGGCAGCGGGAGCTTGAAGACGGGGTCGGCCGCGTCGAAGGTAAAGTTGCCCGACGCGCGGTAGAGCACGTTGGCAAAGGCCGTCGGGATCGCGGGGTCCACGTTTTCCGACCTGCGCTGGTCGACCGCGTACGCGTACGTCCGCCCCGGCAGGAGCTGGAACGAAGCGTTCGAGAGCACGAAGGACGCCGACGCGCTCGTCACGTCCGTGACGGTCACCGTGGGGCCCGTGATCGGTTCGGCGCCGTCGTCCTCGAGGCCGTTCCCGTTGCGGTCGTTGAACGCGTGGATCGTGAGCGCCGTGACGGGGCGCAGGCGCACGATCCCCAGGTTCGCTTCGCGCGTGAGGTCCACGCTGAGGAAGGTCTTGACGATGCCCGAACCCAGCACGTCGGCCGTGACCTCGACCGTATAGTCGCCAGAGGGCGCAAAGCCCTGGAAGGCGCCGTCGGCGGCCGAGATCAGGGTCACCGGCGCGCCGGGGCCTCGCAGGAGCGCCGTGGCGCCCGCCGGGCGCTCCTTTCCGCCTTGCTCGCAGGCGCCGTTCAGGTTCTCGTCGAAGCAGACGACGCCCGAGATCCCTGTGAGCTCGCGAAGCGAGAGGTTGAGCCACACGGCATCGCCGGTCGGCACAAAGAGAGGGTGGAAGGCCGCGCTCGAGGCGCTTGCGTTCCAGGCCTCGTACCGGTGGGTGTCCGGCGCCGCTCCGCGGTCGACGCTGAGGTTGAATGCGTAGTGGCCGGCGGCGAGGAAGGCCGTGAAGTCCCCCGTGGCGTTCGTGGCCGCCGTCACATTGGACCCGTTGAAGTAGGGCCCCGCGCCCGCCTCCGCCGTGAAGTTCAAAAGGACGCCTGCAAAGCCTTCGGCCTCCGAGAGGTTCCCGTCGCCGTCCCGGTCAAAGCCGATGCGGCCTTGCACCTTGACCGGCGCGGGCTCGAGGAACATATCGAGCGTGTTGTTTGCCGGGTCCGAGCCGTTGAGATACCTTGAGGTCGAGTTCGTGATGTAGCCCGGCGCACGCACGGTGAGCGTCCAGTTCCCGTCGTCGAGCCAAGCCGTGTAGTCTCCGGCGGCCGTTGCGTCCTGGCTCACATTGAATCCTTCGCGGGTGAACGTGAGGTTCGCGCGGACAATGAGCTCGGAGGGAGCGAGCGTGCCCGACCGGTCCGAGTCAAACCCTACGCTGCCCAAGGCCCTCGTGCCGTTCGAAAGGGGGATGTCAAGCCTCTCGGTCGAGGCCGACACCACGACCTCGAGGTACGCGACCTGCGCGCGCTCCAGGCCCGTCTGTGAGACCACGGACTGCACGCTGTAGGTGTCGGCCGGCAGGACTGCGTCGTAGGTGCCGTCGGACCGGATGAGCACGCGCGTGACCGCCCCCGACGAGGCCGCGCGCAGCACGACTTCGGCGGAGGGGAAGAGCGGTTCCAGCGAGGCGTTGTCGGAATGCTCGAAGTTGCCGTCCGCGTCGCGGTAGACCGAGCCGTTCACCTGGGCGGCCCTCGTGAGGCGCAGCGTCCAATTTCCGCCCTCGAGCGCTTCGACGGCAAGGGAACCCCCGAAGAGGGCGCCCGCCCCGTCGCTGTACACGGCGCGCAGCGCGTAAGGCCCCGGCGGGTACCTCGCCTGGCCCGTGCCCGCCCCGCCGAGTTTCGTGAGGTTGAAGTAGCTCCCGTTGCGCGCCTGGACCTCGACGCTCGCGTTGAAGGCCTCCTCCCCGGGCGCAAAAGTCCCGCTGCCGTCCCGGTCGAGGTACGCGCGCAGCGTCACCCCAACCGTGTCGGCCGCGGTGAAGTTGAAAGCCTTCTCCTCGCCGGGGGCGAGCGTGAACACCTGCTCGAAGGGCGTGGCGTTTGGCAGCGTCGAGCGCAGCGTGTAGTTGCCGGGAAGCAGGTGGGGGAACTCGAAGGTCCCGCCCGCGGGCGTGAGGTTCGTGAGGAGCCCGCCCGCCGAGTCGTCCTCAAGCTCGAGGGTCGCGTTTGCCCGCGGGCGCCCGAGTTCGTCCGTGGCGTTGCCGGACACTCGCCCCGGCCGCGCCGCCAGGTCGTTTTGCGTCGTCTGGTTGCCGGCTACTCGGACGTTGGCGAGGGCCTGCCACGTGTGGCCCTTCCAGGTCGCGTTCACGTAATAGATCCCGGGCGCCATCCCCGTGACCCGGTAGACCCCGTCGGCCGCCGGGTACGCGGTGTAGGTCGTGTTCGAGGTCGTCGAGTTCACGTGGAGCGTCGCGCCCGCCATCGCCTCGTCGGCGCTCGGGCTGTAGGCGCCGAGGCCTTCCTTGTCGAGGTACGCGCGGCCCGTCAGGGCCCCCGGGAGCGCCTGGATGTCGCGGCCGATGTTGTAGTCCGCCACACCGTCGCCGTCCCGGTCCTCCTCGATGCGCATCGCCTGGTTGTCGGAGACCGGCACCTGGATCCGGCCGACCTCGACCTGCTCGCGCAGCTGGAAGGGGTCCGCGCCCCCCCCCACGGAGGCCACGAGCGTCACGTTCCCGAAGGGGACCAGCGCGCTGAAGCGGCCGGCGTCATCCGTAAAGCTGTAGCCGTGCGGGACGCCGGGCCACGCGGGGTTCGCGAGCTTCACGTCGTCGTAGACCGTCACGCGGGCGTTTGCGACCGGCGCGCCGTCCGGTGTCGCGACCGTGCCGTTCACCCAGGCGCCCGCGTAGTACTTCAGGTAGAACACGCCGGTCCCCGTGTTCTCCCCAAGGCCCAGGAACTGTCGGTCCACCGTGACATTCGTGTTCCCCTCGTAGGCGTTCGCCTCCTCGTCCGTGATGATCTTCCACTCCCTCGAGTGGTTCGTAAGGTCCGTCGCGTTCGGGTTGAAGTAGACCGAGCGCTGCACGAGCCGCCAGTGGCTCATGTTGAACCCCTGCATGGGCGCCTGGCCGGCGAGGCAGCTCTGCTCCTGGCCCTGCTTGCACGAGGCCCGGATCCCCGGGAACCCGTTGAAGGCGCCGCCCACGAGGTCGTTCGAGGTGTACCCGAGGTACGCGCGGGTGAACATGGAATCATAGAAGTGCGGCTGGTACTGGATCTGCGTGCTCTGGAGCAGGCTGTACTCGCGCGCCGTCAGGTCGTCGCAGTTGATTGTGCGCCCGTTCGAGAGCGTGCACGTGATCTGGACGAAGTCGTTCTTGTCGTAGTCCGCGAGGATGATCGGCGCGTAGAAGATGCCCGTCTGGGACGCCGAGAACGGCATCATCCGCACGTCGACGGCGAAGTAGCGCAGCTCAAGGCCCGTCTGCTGCTTGATGTCCCGGATCCACCAGATGCGGTCCTCGGGCGTCACGCGCTCCGAGATGAGCGCGCTCACGAGGATGTAGAACGCGTTGCGCTCGGAAAGCGGCGGCGAGCGCGGCATGTACTTGGCCGGGTTGTCGAGGATCTGCTGGGAGAAGGCCGTCGGGTCCGCCGCGTAGCGCTCGAACTCCGCGTACCCTTCGGCGCCGAGGTACTTCTTGGCAAGCTCGACGATCGGGGCCTTGTCCCTTACCGTCTCGAGGTACCGCGCCAGGATGAGCGAGTTGCCGTCGTCCTCGCCCTGCGCGCCGATGAAATTGCCGGCAAACTCGAAGCCGTTCTGGAAGTTGTCCGCGGCCGTCGGGTGCTCACCGACGTCCATGGCCCAGTGGCCGTAGTCCCACCATGAGATGAAGCCGGGGCGCTTTTCTTCCGGGACCTGCCGGTCCTGGCTCGCGAGCCACTTCATCGACACCGCCCAATAGTCGTTCATGAAGGACGTCCCGAACGCGCCGAGGTACCAGAGCCCCTGGGTCTCCGGCGTGAAGAGCGCGGGGGACGGGCGGAAGAAGTGGATGTCGTTCAGCGGCGTCCAGCCGCCGATCGAGAAAGGGTCCGTGAGGTCGGGCATGAAGTTGTAGATCGCCGTGTCCCACTCCTTCTTCGATTCGAAAGGGATCCCCGCGTCGAGCCCCTGCATCACATTGGGCGTTACGACCATGAACGCGAGGAAGAGCGCCACGGCCCAGTGCATCACCGGGACCGCGCGCAGCTTGCGCCAAGTTACGAATTTCCTCCACCGCTCCCGGTAGCTCTTCAGCGAGAAGTGCGTCTTGTCGATGATCCCCCAGAGCATCCAACCGCCGAGCACCGCGAAGAGCGGCGTCGCATTGTACATGAAGCGGACGGCCGTAAGGGCCATGTAGATCGCCGCGCCGGCCCAAGCCAGCATGAGGACGTAGGCGTTCGACCAGCGGCGCGGCAGCCGCCAGGCCATGACGCCGATCCCGCCCAGCGCGAGCAGCGAGGTCGCGTAGCCGTAGGAGGCCACGAGCCTCGACACATCGGGCGCCTGCGCCTCGGCGATCGTCGTGTAGAGCTTGTTCCTTGAGAAGTACCCCGCGCCGGAGAAGATCGTCTCGGCGACCTCGGGCGCGAAGATGTTGAGGACGATGAACGCCCCGCCGATGATCGAGGCGAGCAGGAGGAGCAGGAGGACGGAGGGCACGTTCCGCGTGGGGACGAAGAAGATCGTGATGAGCGCGGCTCCCGCCCAGAGCAGGTAGAAGATGTCGTACCAGTGCATGAAGTGCATGCCGTAGTAGTACGGAAGCGTGAGGACGATGACGAAGGTGAAGGCGAACATCGTGAGGACGCCGAGCGCGAAGGGGTCTTCATGGCGGAACCAGCGCATCGCGATGACCGAGACGAAGTAGTACAAGAGGAGGATCGCATAGACGTAGGGGAACCCCTTCCAGCCGAGGGCGGTGGCGCCCCACATCGTGCTTGCAAGCGCCGTGTAGAGGAACGCAATCCGGTGGTCCTTGAAGAACGCCTGGAACCCCCGGGTCACCGAGCCGAGGTCCTTGTAGTTCGTCACATACGCGCGGTTCTTCGTGTGCTCCATCGCCCGGATGTAGAAGAAGAACCCGCAGGCGATGAAGAACATCAGGTACCCGTCGTGGTCTGAGAAGCCGAGCACGTTTCGCTCGACGTTTCCCGCCATCACCGCGATGAGGAACGCGGCGATGAGGCCCGCTCTGCGCCCGAACATCTCCCGCCCCACGAAGAAGACCGGGAACACGAGGAGCGAGGACCAGATGACCCCGCCAAACTCCGTCCCCCACCAGACGGCCGTATGGCCGTCGGGCGCAAACGGCGTGAGCAGGTAGCCGAAGAGCAGCATGGAAGTCTCGAACCCCGGCGGGTTCGGGTTGGGCCCGCCGCCCGGGTAGTTCTGCAGGGGGTCCCACGCGAGCCACGTGTGCGTCGAGTCCAGGTGGTCGACCGCGCGCTTGTGGTAGTTCGGGTCGTTCCCTGAGAGGAGCCAGTTGTCCCCGGTGAGGTAGTCGGCTCGGGCTTCGGGCCAGTAGAAGTACGAGCGCAGGGCCAGCGCGAGCAGGAAGAAAACGATCACGAGGGCGGGAGTCCACCCTTTCCACCGCAGCGCGCGCAGTGTGGTTTCAGCGGCGCGCCGCAGCACGGGCCGCGCGGCGCCAAGCGGCCGCTCGCGGCGGCCCCTCCCGGGCGCCTCGCCCTCCTCTTCGTCCTCGCCTTCGTTATCCGCGCCGCCCTCCTCATCGGGGGCGTCGTCGCGATCCTCGTCCTCGTGCTCCGGGCCGTCGTCGGACTCCTCTTCAGCCTCGGAGCCCTCCGTGTCTCCCTCGCCTTCGGGGGGAAGCCCTTCCTCGCCGGCCTCGAGATCCTCGGCTTCCTCGTCCTCCTCCGGCGTTTTGTCGGGAGAACGCCTGAGGAAAGACATCCGCGCACACCTCCGCTGGTCATCGTCGGGAGCCGCAGTTCATTCGGGGCGGAAGTCGCCATTTTTCCGGAGTCAAGCCCATGGAAAAGGGTGTAAGGGCAGGCTGGCCAGACCTCGGATTTGCGCGGGCAGACACTCTCTTCTTTAAAAGGGTTTCTCCACGAGGAAAACGCGCGCGCCACGCTTGCTGGCTCGCGCCGGAGATCCGGCGATTTCATTCCAAAGAGAGGCGCCCCACCAAAGGGGCAGCCGCCTTTGGCCCCCTCTCAGAAACTCTTCTTGTCTTCGATGATCTTCGTCACCTGGAAGCGCCCTTCCTGGTGGAGGAGCTGGAAGTAGTTCGGCGAGTGGTTCGCGTTTCGGACCTTCACGGCCCGCACTCTCCGCTGCACATTGATGTCGTCGAGCACGGCCATCCGCAGGTGGAGG
>DATEUP010000158.1:0-18595 GCA_035283065.1 Thermoplasmatota archaeon
TCGCTCGCGGGCTGGGAGGCAAGTGCGGCTCCGTCGGTCGCAAGGATGTTGTCGGCGACAATCCGCGCCTGGATCCGGTTGCCGTCGCCCAGATACGTGGGGTCGTTCGATGTGCGCACGACGATGAACCACGTGTAGTTCCCGTTCTGCGCGGACGGAAGGGGTTCGTTGCCGCCCGTGAGGTCGAGCTGGACGACCGCACCCGCCCAGCCGAGGTCCGTGAGTTGCACAGGGATGTCGCCACTGTCGAGCACGTCGTCCGTGCTGCCCGTGTCGCGGTAGAGGCCGACCCCGGAGACCGCGCTGTCCGCGTCGAGCGGCGCAAGGTCGCCCGGGTCGCCGGCGCTGAAGCCCGTCCCGCTGAAGCTGATGTTGATCGAGTAGAGCGACTCGGGCGTGTCGGCGGCCATCCCGAAACCGAAGACGGGGACGGCGGAGCTCGCCTCGTTGATCCCCTGCTCCGGTCCGACGAGCTCGGCGGTCATCCCCGGCGTGGTGGTGGCCGCGGCCGAGGGCATGGCCCAAGGAAGCAGGACCAGGCCAAGCAAGATCGATGTCGAACGGCGGCGGCGCACTTCACGTTTCACGTTGGGAGACAAATGCAAAACCCCTCTGGGCACCGGGCGTGTTGCCCGGCTAATATAGGTTGCGAGGCCCCTGGGTGTAATGCGACGTTTTGCGACGTCAGCATCGGCGCGCGCTCAGCGTGAGGCGCCTTTTCGTGAGCGCACGACCTCGACCTGGGTGAAGTCCAGAATCCCCTTGAGTGGCACGCCAGGCTTGCGCACGCGCACGGTGGCCTGAGAAACCGCGGGGAAGTCCTCGAGCACCTCGTCGGCGATGGACTGCGCCAGCGCTTCGAGGAGGTTGAAGCGCTTGCCCTCGACGTGGTCTCGGATGATCGCATAGACTTTCTCGTAGTTCACGGTGTCCTCGAGGCGGTCGGAGCGCCCGGGCTTTGTGAGGTCGGCTTCAAGGACCGCGTCGACGAAGAAACGGCCGCCGAGCTTGGCCTCGTGGGGGTCCGTGCCGTGGTAGCCGTAGAAGGCCATGTTCTGGAGTGTGATCGAGTCGGCAGTCATACCGGGGCGCGCACCGCTAGGAATCCGGGGGGTACTTATGAGTTGGGTCGGCCGCGGCGGGCAAGCCCGCCGTCCCTTACTCCCAGACGAGTTCCTGGTTGCACTGAGGGCAGAAACGCCAGCCCGTCCGGACGCCCGCACCGCACTTGGGGCAGGGCACGCGGTCCGCGGAGGGCGTCAGGGGAGGCGGCGGGACCGCGGCCACCGAGGGGGTAGCCCCAGCAACGGCGGAAGGCAAAGCGGCCGGCGCCCTTTCGGGAGGCGCTGGCGGCGCTGGCCCTTCGCGGGAGGCGACGGAAGGTCCGCCGTTTTCCGCGCGCGCATGCCACCGCCGCAGAGCCCCACTCCGGACGAGGAGGAGCGTCGCGAAAAAGGCCGCCACGACGAAGAGGAGCAGCAGGAACGCCGAGGCGCCGAACACGGGTCCCCAATCGTCGCGGTTCCGGACCGTGATGGCGACATCCTCCGTGAGGACCGTCTTGCCCGTCAAATCGACCGCCCGCGCCGTGAGGCGGTGCTCTCCCTCGACTAGAGACCGCGTGTCAAGGACGTACTCGTAGTACCCGCTTGCAGAATTGAAGGCCATCGGCACGGCTCGTCCGTCGAGATCCAGGGTGACCGCCTCGACGGCCACGGCGTCCCGCGCGTACACCTGGATGACGAGGGGCCCGCGGACCGTCGCCCCGCCAAGCGGGGCCACGAGCGTTGTGGTCGGCGCCCCGTTGTCGACCGTGAATAGGATTGGCGCGGAGGTCGCCTCGTTGCCCCACAGGTCGCGCGCCGCTGCGCGTAGAGTGTGGGCGCCGTCGGGCGAAGCGCTCGTGTTCCACGCGAGCGTGAAGTACCCAGTGTCGGCGTCGAGGGCGGCCTCCAGCCACTCGCCATCGTCGAGGCGGACCCACACGGTCGAGAGGCCCCCCGCGTCCGAGGCCGCAACCTCGAAGACGGTGGGCCCCGATAGGACGGCCCCTGCCTTCGGCGCGGCGACGGCCACGCGAGGCGCTTCCGCGTCGATCCGGCCGCTGCGCACGATCAAGTCGACGAGCGCGGAACCGACGTTCCCCACATGGTCCTCCGCGAAGACGACGAGGTGCCCGGGCCCGTCGGCGAGCGACGAGGCAAGGAGGTCAAAAAAGAAGCCGCCCTGGCCGTCCGCGTACATAGCAAAGGCCCCCCCGTCCGGCCGGTACTCCCCCCACACGCGGGAGATCCCGCTCCCGGCGTCCTGGGCGGTCGCGCTGACCCGCATCGCGCCGGAGAAGACCTGGCCATCCGAGAGTCCTGCGATGTTCACGACCGGGGCGTTGTTGTCCTCCCGGATGGGGAAGTCCAGCGATTCGAGCGTGCCCGCGGAGCTGTGGACGGCGACCGCGACCGCGCCCCTTCCCTGGGAGCTGTTCGCCCAGAAGCCGTACTGCGTCGAGAAGAAGTGCGTGTTGTTGGCGGGCCTGAACGGCGAGTCCGGGTTCGTGGGTGCGGCAAGCTGAGGCTCGAAGGACGCCGTGACGTTCTCGATGAGCGACAGCCCGTAGAGCGATGTCACGTTGACCCCGACCCACGCGGTCGATGTCCCCTGGATGTGGTCGGAGAACCACAGCGTCCCGCTCGAATCGATGTGGATGCCATCCCCCGAAGCGTTGTACCAACCGGGCGCCGGGTCCATGAAGAAGAGGCGTGGGTCAAAGGTGTACGTCACATTCCACAGCTGCTCGAGGGCGCTCCCGCGGTTTCCCAGGCGGTCGAAGGCGATGAGGTCGATCGCCTCTCCGTTTCCCGTTGTGCCCGCGCCGACTTCGAAGTACGCCATGGTTGTGAACGAGTTCCCCGATAGGTCGGCCGTCGCGGGGGAAGGGACGCTGAGGCTGAGCGGCCATGTCAGATTCATGAGCCCCGCTCCCGCGTCCGTGAGGGTCGCGAAGGCCGTCACGCACACCGGGGCACCCATCTCGTGGTTGAAGTAGAGCCGGCGCGGGCCTACAGTCGTGACATACGCGCTTGAAGACGCACCCCACCACAAGTCGACGACCGCCGGCGGCGTGTCGTCGCCGTACAAGGTGGACGATGTGATGTTGTAGCCTGTCATGGCCGTGCGCCCCTTGTCCGGCGAAAGCAGCCCATCGACGCGGACCGAGTTCAGGATCACGGCTGCCCGCAGCGCGTCGCCAGTTGTGATCGCTCCCGTCCGAGCGACGAAGAAGAAGTCGAGGAGTCCGTTCTCGGAGCCCGGAACCACGAGGGGCGGGCTGAATGTGATCGCGAGCGTCACGCCGCTCGCGCTGCCGCCGCCGAACTTGTCGGGCGCGATCGAACCGAGCCGGATCGGCGTGTCCGCCGGGTCCCAATCGTCGTTCAGCGTGCCGTCGTCGCGGTAGAAGCTGATCCCGCTCAGGCGCGAATCGGTCCCGATCGGGGCGAAGTCGGTCGCGGCAATCGAGCCGCCGACCTGAGAAATGCGTAACTCGAGGCCCGCGATCCGGTCATCGATGCCCGTGTCCGAGGCGTTCGAGCCGTCCACGACCGTGAGGCCAAGCACGGCCCGCTCGTGGACCGGCACGGTGCCCGGCCCGATGTAGCTCGTGCCGGTCGTCAGCATGTTAACCGCGCGCGTGTGGTGGACGATGAGGGCGTTCGTCGTGAGGGTCGCGGCCGGGAGGTACACGAGCCCGGTTCCATTGGTCGCCACCACCGCCCCCGGGTAGAGCCTCGCGTAGAAGGCGTACCCGTCGAAAAGGTACGAGCTGCTCGCGCCGGACCGGATTACGATGAACCACGTTAGGCTGCCCGAGACGGACCCCGGGATGAACTCCGTGTTGTTCGAGAGGACGAGGCGCGCGTAGTTGCCCGACCAAAAGGTGTCGTCGAGGTAAACCGGAGTGTCGGCCGGGTCGAGCGCGTCGTCGACCGCCCCATTGTCGCGGTAGAGGGCCACACCGCTCAGCGCCCCGTCTCGGTTTAGCGTCCGAAGGGTCCGGTTGTCCCCCGCGTAGAACGTCCCGTAGAAGTACACAGAGATGTTGTCGAGGGCCTCGGTCCCGGAGGCCGAAAACGAGAAACCAAGCACGGGGACCGCGCTGCTACTCTCTCGGATCCGTTGCTCGGGCGCGACCAGCCCCACGGCCGCACCAGGCACGGCCGTCGCGCCGGCCTCGGGCACTAACCACGGCAAGAGCAACGCCACAAGAAGCGCCGCCATCCACCGCCGCACACGCAAAGGGGAAAAGGAAGAGTGACTCAGGTTCAACCCGCCCCCCCGGTATTTGCCGAGGCTTCCCAATGAAAGTTTGCCTCCCGGGGGCTTGCAGGCGGCTAGGGCGCGCCTGACCGCACGCGCCTCCGGGCGGCCCTCCGCCTCAACGAGCGCGGCGCCCCGTGCGTCACGCCGAGAGGCCATGGACCGGCGCTCGCGCCGCCGCGCTACCGGAACCCGGTGATCCGGCCCGTCTCGTCGATGTCCATCTTCTCGGCGGAGGGCACCTTAGGAAGGCCCGGCATCAGCATCATTTCGCCCGCGACTGCAACGACAAACCCCGCGCCGGCCGACAGGCGGACTTCGCGCACGGGGAACTCGAATCCTTGTGGCGCGCCGATGAGCTTCGGGTCGTGGCTGATCGACGCCTGGGTCTTGGCAATGCAGATCGGCAGGCCCCCGTAGCCGTTCGCCTCGAGGAGCTTGATCATCTCGTCGGCTTCCGGGCCGTAGCTCACGGACTCCGCGCGGTAGATTTCCTTCGCGATCGCCTCGACCTTGCGCTTGATCGGCCACGCCTTGTCGTACAGGCGGACGGGGTCCGGGTCCGACGCCTTGGTAGCCGCAACCACCTTCTTGGCAAGGTCGACCGCGCCCTCGCCGCCCCGCTCGAAGTTCGTGCAGGGCGCGAAGGCCACGCCCGCGCGCTTGCAGAACTCCTCGATGACGCCCAGCTCCTTGTCCGTGTCCTTGGGGAAGCGGTTGATCGCCACGACGATCGGGACGTGGAACTTCTTGAGGTTCTCCACGTGGCGCTCGAGGTTGGCAAGCCCGCGCCGGACGGCCTGCGGGTCTTCGTGGTCGAGGGACTCCTTGGCCACGCCGCCGTGCATCTTGAGAGCGCGGGCCGTCGCGACAATGACGCAGGCGCTCACCTTGAGGCCGGCCGCCTCGCAGAAGATGTCGAAGAACTTCTCGGCACCGAGGTCCGCGGCAAACCCGGCTTCCTGGACGACGATGTCCGCGAGCTTCAGTGCGATCCGCGTGGCGGCGACGCTCGAGGTGCCGTGGGCGATGTTCGCAAAGGGCCCCGCGTGAACGAAGGCCGGCGTGTGCTCGAGCGTCTGCACGAGGTTCGGCTTGATCGCGTCCTTGAGGAGGATCGCCATCGCGCCCTGGGCCTTGAGTTGGCTTGCCGTCACGGGCTTGCCCTCCGTGTTGAAGCCGACGACGATGCGCCCGCAGCGCTCCTTGAGGTCCTGGAGGTCGCGGGCAAGTGCGAGGATCGCCATGACCTCCGAGGCGGCCGTGATCGTGAACCCCTCGGGCCTCGTGACACCCGAGCCTGGCGGCCCGAGCCCCACGACGATCTCGCGGAGGGCGCGCTCGTTGATGTCGAGGCAGCGCTTCCAGATGATGCGCTTCGGATTGAGCTTGAGCTCGTTGCCCTGGTGGATGTGGTTGTCGACGAGCGCGGAGAGGAGGTTGTTCGCCGAGGTGATCGCGTGGATGTCGCCCGTGAAGTGCAGGTTGATGTCGGCCATGGGGACGACCTGGGAGTAGCCGCCCCCGGCCGCGCCTCCCTTGACGCCGAAGACGGGCCCAAGCGAGGGCTCGCGCAGGCAGATGACGCCCTTGACGCCGACCTTGGGGAGGGCTTGCCCGAGACCGACGGTCGTCGTCGTCTTGCCTTCGCCGGCCGGCGTCGGCGTGATGGCCGTCACGAGCACGAGGCGGCCGTCGGGCCGGTCCTTCAGGCGCTCGAGGATCGAGAGGGACACCTTGGCCTTGTCGCGGCCGTACGTCTCGAGCTCGCCTTCGGCGATTCCAAGCGCTGCGGCGATATCCACGATCGGGGAGAGCTTGGCCTCCTGGGCGATCGTCACATCGTCTTTCAAAGCGCGCGCCTCCTCAAAGGCCGAATGCCGCCGGGATCGCGCCGCCCCTTAAAGGGTTGTGCGGAGGGCCTTGCCTTTGCCCTTCGGGGCGATCGCGTTAAATGGACGCGCGGAATCCTCGAATGGAGGGGGCCCAGTGCCTGGCGGCGTCATGCTCGCGGCGTACGATGACCGGGGGCCCTTGCTGTTCGCGCGCGAGAGGGCGCGGCTCGAGGGCGCGCTCGCGCCCTACGTCCTTGCCATCGAACACGTAGGGAGCACGGCGGTCGTGGGGCTTGCCTCCAAGCCGACCGTTGACATCTTGGCGGGGATCTTCCGCCTCTCCGACACTCCGCGCCTGGTCGCCCGCATGGAAAAGCTCGGCTACGCGTACGTGGAGAAATTCGAGCAGGAAATCCCCGAGCGGCGGTATTTCCACTACCCGGCAAAAGGGGGGGAGGCGGACCTCTTCCACGTGCACATGGTGGAGGTCGGGAGCCCCTTCTGGGAGCGCCACCTCCTTTTCCGGGACTTCCTGCGAAGCCACGCGGAGGCCGCGCGCGACTACGAGGCTTTGAAGCGCAGGCTCGCGGAGGTCCACGGGAGCGACCGCGAGCCCTACACGGCGGCCAAGGCCGAGTTCATCTCAAAGATCGAGGCCGAGGCGCGCGCCGAGCGCGCCAAGCTGAGCGCCGGGAAGAGCCGCGATCCCCCTGCCGCGGCGCGCGCGAGCCCTTGACGAGGGAGCCGTCCATGCGCCGGCGCCCCATGGGTTGATATTTTGCCTCTGTCGATCTCGCGGCGAGGGGTACGTTGGGCGGTCTTTCGCTCTTCGATGGCGGGGAGCTAGCTAGCCTCACGCACACGTCCGGGGAGGCGCTCCTGTCACATGAACTGCGTCCACCGCTGCCGGGAGAGATGGCCGGGAGCATTTGGGCGGAGATGGCCCGAGCGCGCGCGCTCCACCCGAGGGCGGTCGTCTTCTTGTCGCTCCCGGCGGAGATCTTCCACGGGTTGCGCGCCTTGCCCTCGAGCGCAGAGAATGCCCTGCGCGCTTCAGCCATCCTCGGGTGCGAACTCCATGAGGGCGGGTCGCTCGAGTCCGTCAACAAGATTGTCGCGTTCATGTTCGCGGGCGAATCGTCGGCGATGAAGGGCTGGGAGGGCTAGCCGCGTTCATTTCCTGCGTGCCCACGCATGAGATGGACCTGTCGGCGCCGCCCCCGGACCTTGCGGATGCGCTTGCGGCCGCCTACGAGCGTACGCTTCGTGGGTTCGACCTGCCCGCGCTGCGCGCATTCGGGTCGGCGAGGGCCCCCCTGGCAGAGGCCGCCGCCTGGCCGAGCCCGCTTGTGCAGGCGGACGTGGCAGGCGCCCCGGGGTGGATGCTTCTGCCCCACCCCGCGAAGGGGCAGATCATGCCCGGGCCCCCCTTGCAGGCACTCGGCACAGCGAGCGCGCCCCACAAGCCCCCGGGCCTGGCGGCCCCTCCCGCGTACGCTGGAAGCCAAGTGTGGTGTTGCCCCGCGCCGGCGCTTCCCCATCTGTTGCAAATGGCGCACCGCGAATTCACGCCGCTTGCGGCGGCCATCGCAAAGGCACTCGAACGGAAGGCCAAGGACTTCGAAAAAACCGCGAAGCGCGAGGGCCCGCGGGGGGAAGCTGCAAAGGATCTCGCCCAAGTCCAGTCGGTTCTCACCGCTCTACGGGCGCCGCGCGGGACGGCCCCGGACGCGGCCGACGCGCTCGGCCTCGGCCTGCGTGTGGCGGATCCTGCGCTCGCGAGGTACGCTTTCTGGTCCCTTCTTGCGAAGATGGTGCAGTCCGTTCCGAGGCGCGACGTCGACCTCGTCCTCGTCGTTTCGCCCCAGGCACGCCGCCCCGCGACAGCGAAGTGGGTCTCGTTGCGGGAGCTCCAAGCCGCCTTGGCGGACGCAAGCGGGGCCGCCTGGGAGCCCATCGTGGCCTCTCGCGTCGTGCGATACCGAAATGCGACGGCCACCCGGATGGGGACTCATTGGCCGTGCATCGCCGACCGCGCGCTGCTGCTCGCGGAGGCGCGCGGGCTCCCGACCCTCTACGCGGAGGGCTCCGTGGAGGCGTCGGCCGTGGACTACTTCATGAACGTCTCGCAGGTCGGCCTCGCGGGCCAGGACGATCCGGCTTTCAGGCAGGCGTGGCGTTCCGCCGCCGCCCGCGAGGCCATCCCCAACCTCCAGTGGGCCGCAGCGGAGGTCGTGTCCGGACGCGTGGACGCCGAGGCCCTTTCTCGCGTCGATGGCGCCGACGAGCCGGGCACGGCCGAGGGGATCATGGAATTCTGGCGGGCCAACCAGCCGCGGCTCCAGAAACTTCTCGAGGTGGCTGCGGGGCGCGGCGACCTCACGGTCGTGTTCGCCGACTGCACGGAGTTGCACGGGGCGCACCCCGTGCCCACAAAGGGCCCGTGAGGGGCGCCGTCACACCGACGGCGGCCGCGGCAGGAGCCCCGCCTCATCCATGATCGGGCGCACGGCCTCCTCCCAGTTGATCGCCATGATGTGGACGCCGGCCACGCCGCGAAGTTCGCGCACGCCGTCGATGATCTCGACGGCCAGGCGCTTGCCGTAGGCGGCGGGGTCGCTTGCCGCGTCGATCTCCTCAAGGACCCGCTTCGGGATCACGATCCCCGGTACTTTCTCCGCGAGGTAGTGCGCGGTCTTCGCGCTCTTGAGCGGGATGATCCCGACGAGGAGCCTGGCGCCGTCCAGCGCTCCGGCGCTCCGGGCCTCGCCAAGGAAGGCCTCGAACTTCTCGAGGTCGAACACCGCCTGGGTCTGGAAGAAGTCGGCACCCGCCGCGACCTTCTCGCCAAGGAGCCGGAGGGCGACCTCCGTGGACCCGCCGAAAGGGTTGCAGGTGCCGCCGATGAGGAGGTGCGGCGCGTGGGACAAGTCCGTCCCGGCAAAGTCCTTCGACTCGTCCCGGAGGCGCCTTGCAAGCCCGATGAGGCCCGCCGCGTCGAGGTCGTGGACGGCCTTGGCCGTGGGGTCGTTGCCGATGTGGATCGGGTCCCCCCCGAGGCAGAGGATGTTGCGCACCCCGAGAGCCGAGGCCCCGAGGAGGTCCGACTGGAGCGCGAGGCGGTTGCGGTCCCGCGTGGTGACCTGGAGGACGGGCTCGACGCCCTCGCTGCGCAGGACGACCGCGCCTGCAAGCGAGGACATGTGTACGCGCGCGGTCTGGTTGTCCGTGATGTTCACAGCGTCTGCACAGCCGCGCAGCACGCGCGCCTTCTCGCGCAGCGCCGAGGCGTCGGCGCCCCGGGGCGGTGTGACCTCGGACGTGCAGACGAACGCGCGGGCTTCGAGGAGCCTTGACAGGTTCGACGACACGGAAGGCTGCGCTTCCCGGTCCCCGCGCGGTGCGGCGGCTCCCACGGCCGTCCACGGGTTCATGGCCCTTCGAGTCTTACTCCTAATGAAATATCTTATGCCTAGGATCATTCCAATAAGAATTTTCCAAGTCCCTCGCCGAGGCGGCGGTCGCCCGCGCAATGCCCCCTCACGCCCGGCGCCTGACCTCTCGGGAGAGGAACTCGGAGAGCTTGGCAAGCGCGCGGCCCCGGTGGGAGAGGGCCAGCTTTTTCTCGAGCGGCATCGCGCCAAAGGTGACCGCCGACCCTTCGGGCACAAAGATCGGGTCGTACCCAAAGCCGCCGCTGCCTTTGGGCGCACGCGCGATCGTGCCGTGGGCCTCGCCGCGGAAGAGGTGCGTCTCTCCGTGGAACGAGAGCGCGACAACGGAGCCAAAGCGCGCGCGCCGGTCCTCGGCGCCCTTGAGGAGCTTCAGGACCCCGTTGAGCCCCACGGTGCGCAGCACGTAGGCCGAATAGACCCCCGGAAAGCCGTGGAGCGCGTCGATGAAGAGGCCCGAGTCCTCGAGGCAGAAATCGCCTTCCACCTCGCCGGCAAGCTCCTGGAGCCCGAAGGAGGCGACCTCCTCGAGCGTGTCGGCCTGGAGCTCGTGGTAGGTACGGTCGAGGTGGTGGAGCTCGAGGGGCAGCCCTGCAAGCCCCGCGCGGAACTCCCGGACCTTGCCCGGGTTGTGGGTGACCAGCGTGAGCCTCCGGGGCCCCTTGCGTGGTGGTTTAGGCATACCTGCGCCTCCTCTCGATCTTGCCGATGTGCGCCGCGACCCGCGCGCCTTCCGCGCCAAGGACGGCCCGGTACCCCTCAAGGACAAGGCCGAAGTCCGCGGCGTGGGGAAGGTGCGTGGCGGCAAAAGAGTCTTTGAAGGCTTTGAGGTCGACGGCCCGCTCCTCGAGGCGGTCGCCGACCTGCCCGAGGGAGAAGTCGAGGACGTGCACCGTCCCCCCCTTCAGGATGATGTTCGAGGTCGTCAGGTCGCCGTGGATGATCCCCGCCTTGTGGAGGCGGCCGACCGCCTCACCGACGGCGCGCGCGGCGCGGCGCCGCAGGGGACCTGGCATCGTGTCGAAGCTCTCGCGGAGCGCGCGCCTGCCGAGGTACTCGAGGACGAGTGTCTGGGCCTCGGGGTCGGCGTCGAGCACGGCGGGGGCGGAAACGCCCGCTTCGCGGGCGCGCCTAAGGAGCCGGGCCTCGTTCCGCATCCGCCCGCGCGCGATGGCCGTCTCGAGTTCGGCGATCCGGTAGGCCTTGGGGTGGCGCTGCTTGAGGACAACGAGCCGGCCGAAGCGCGAGGCGGTCGTGAGGGTAGCCTCCGCGCCCCGGTAGATGACCTCGCCGGGGCCGTGGGGGGCCGCCTCCGCCATGGGTTACGCCCTCCAAGTGACCGCGACCTGGTCGGTCCGGTAGCGCTGCCGGACGGCGCTTGCCTCGAGCGGGATGCCCCCCGAGGCGCGGTATTCGAGCGCGCCTGCAAGCGCGATCATCGCGCCGTTGTCGGGAAGGAGCGCGCGCGGCGGCACGAAGAACTTCGCGCCGCGCTCGCGGCACATCGTCTCGACCATGGCCTGGAGGCGTTTGTTCTGGACGACGCCCCCTCCGATGACGACCTCGTCCTTGCGCGCGTGGGCAAGCGCGCGCTCCGTCGTCTCGCAGAGCATCGCGAAGCAGGTCTCCTGGATCGAATAGCAGAGGTCGGCAAGCCCGGCGCCGGCCTTGCGGAGCGCGAGGGCCGCGGTGAGGATCCCCGAAAAGGCGAGGTCCATCCCCTTCACGGAGTAGGGAAGTTCGAGGTACCGCTGCCCGCGGCGCGCAAGCTCCTCGACCTTCGGCCCTCCTGGGAAGGAGAGCCCCACCTCAAGGGCAAACTTGTCGAGCATGTTCCCAAGCCCCACGTCGAGCGTCTCGCCGAACACGCGGTATTTGCCCCCCGCGTAGGCGATGATCTGCGTGTTGCCGCCAGAGGCGTAGAGGAGGAGGGGGTCCGTGGCGTCGGTGAGGACGCGCCCGACCTCTAGGTGGGAGACGCAGTGGTTCACGCCGACGAGGGGCACCTCGAAGGAAAGGGAAAGGGCGCGCGCCGTCGTGGCTGCCGTGCGCAGGCACGGCCCCAAGCCCGGGCCCTGGGAGAAGCAGACGACGTCGAGGTCGCCGGGGGAAAGCCCCGATTCCTCGAAGGCGGCGGCAAGGAGCGAGGGCAGGAGGTCGGCGTGGTGCTCGGCGGCCTCGCGCGGGTGAATCCCGCCCTTCGCGGGGCGGAACATGTCCACACGGTTGGCGAGGACCTCGAAGCCCGAGGGTTCGCTGCCGCGCACGATTCCGACTCCGGCGGTGTGCGCGGTCCCTTCGATGCCAAGCGCGGTAACCGCCTTGGCGCCTCCAGCGCTCATCGAACGCGCGGCGACGTGCCCTCGGTGGAAATACGTTTGGAGGGGGGGCCGAACGCTTTTTGCGCGCGCCCCCATTCGGGGGGAAGGCGCTCGCGGCCCGGGGGGAAGGCGGGACTTGAACGACGCGTGGATGCTCGACACCCATGTGTTCGCCTTCTCCCCGGCCTTCGTCCGCGAGAGCGGACTCCCCGCGCGCCTTGACGGGACTTTTGACACGCTCGTTGAGGATATGGATCGCGCACGGGTGAAGCGTGCGATCGCGACCTTGTTCGTAACGGCCAACGACGACCTCTTCGAATCGGTGGCGGCGGGCCTCGGAAGGCATTCCGGCCGGCTTGCGGCGCAACTCAACATCCCCGTCACAAGGCCCCAGTGGGCGGCCTCGAACCTGCTTGCGGCCAAGCACGACTCGCGGATCGCGGGGGCGCGCGTTGCCCCTTCGCTCTTCAAGGTCCAGCCCGTCGACGGTTCCCTCGAGCAGGTCTGGCAAGCCTGCGAAGCCGCGCGCCTGCCCGTGCAGGTCGTGGTCGACGGGTCGAGGTTCTGCGAGCCCCGCACCCTGGCAATCCTCGCGCGCGAAAGGCCCGAGCTCACCCTCGTCCTCTCCCTCTCGAGTGCGCGCCACCGAGCGGGCCTACCTGCGCTTGCCAAGTTCCCGCGAGTCTTCTTCCAGCTACCCGCCCTGCTCGACGGCGAGATCAAGGCGAAAAGGCCGGCCCTCATGCGATGGGCGGTCCGGCATTTGCCTGCGGAGCGCCTCATGTTCGGGTCGGACCGGCTGGGCCGCGAGGCGAGCTACTTCGCGAAGGTCGGTGCGCTCCTTGAGGTCCCCCCGGGGGTGCGCCGCCAGCTCGCGCGCGAGACGGCGCTCGAGGTCTATGGGAGCCGCCTCCCCGCATGGCGCGGGCCGTGAGCGGCCGCAAGCTTGATGGCGGGCCCCGGGGCATCCCGCCGGGGACCCCCCCTTGGACCTCCAAATCGTCTGCGCGAACTGCTCGGCCGAATTCACGGCATCGGCCGACGACCCGAAGTGGCCCTGCCCCTCCTGCAGCCACGAAATCGAGAACGTCCGGTACCCCTTTCTCACCCGCCGCGTCGCGCACGCGAAGGCGCACCGCGGGGAGACGGATTGGGAAGCCATGTTCGATGAGGTCCTCGCGGCGGCGCACGGGAAGGTGATCGCCCTCGAAGCCCGGCTCGACCGGCTCGAGTCCGAGAACCGGCGACTCAAGGGTGGCCCGCCGAAGGCCGACTGACCCCCCCGCCGCCCGGCTTGCCGGGCCCTTTCCGACGTTCAAGGCGTGCGGCTGGGCGCCAAAGAGTCAAATAGCCTCGAAAAGGTCGTCGGCCCGAGGTCTCCGGCTGCCTGGCGGTTCGGCCGACGGCCGGAGCGGTGCGGGGGTACCTTCGACGGCCCGGCAAGCGCCCATGGCCGACGCGGACTTGCTGCGTGCGGCGGAGCGAAGCGGACTCATCTTCTTCTCCTACGATGAAGGCCCGCGGCGGCTCGTCCTTAGCGAGTCCTCTCGGCCGCTCCTTGGGTACACGAGCCAGGAGATCGTCACGGACCCCACGGCGCTTCTTCGGCTCGTTGGCAGGGAGGGAATTGCGGCCCTTGAGGCCGCGACCCAAAATGTCCGGGAGGCGGGCTCCGACCGGGCCCAGGCCGTCCTGCCAGCCCAGGCCCGCGACGGGCGCTCGCTGTGGCTGAGCTGCACGATCTTCGGCGTGCGCGACGGGGCCGGCAAGGTGACCGGCTGGGAGGGCGTCGCCATGGACGCCACCGAGTTGGTGCGCTCGAGGCGGGCGGCCGAGGAAGCCCGGGAGGTCTTCCGCGTCATGTTCGACGAAGGTCCGCTTGCCGCGGTGCTATGGGACCCCAAGACGCTCGCGATCCGGCGGGCAAACGCCCGCGCCGCCGAGATGTTCGGTACGCCGCGCGGCGACCTCGAGGGTGCGTTCATCTCGGAGTTCATCCCTCCGTCCGAGTGGCCCCGGATCCAAGACCACGTCGCAAAGGCCGCGCAGTCGAAGGGCGTTGCCTACCTCCAGAGGACGGTCTGCCGGAAGGCCGACGGCACGGTGTTCCCCGTCCAGGCGGCCGACGTGGGCTTTGAGGTCGAGGGCAAGTTCTCCCGCCTCTCCGTTTTCCGCGACCTGACGGACATCGAGGCGGCCAAGGAACAGGTCAAGCTCATCTTCCGCGTCATCGAGGCGTCGCCGACGCCGATGGTGGTCTGCGACCACACGCTGGCGATCACGCACGCGAACCCGTCGCTCCTCGCCATCGTCGGCCGTGCTGCCGAGGATGTTGTCGGGCGTGAGATCGGCAGCCTCTTCGACCCGGCCACCGGGGCGCGCCTCAACGAGCAGAAGGAAGGGCTCAAGGAAGCAAGGCCCCTGCAGGGGGAGGGGGCGCTCAAGACCAAGGGCGGCGGCCTCGAGCCCATCTCGTATACGATCACGCCCGCGCCCGACGCCGAAGGGACCGTGCGCTTGTTCTTTGGAAGTTTCCGCGCCCCCCAGGGGAGCGGCGCCGGGCCCGGCCAGACCCCAGCGGAAGCGGCGCTCTTCTTCGACCTCCTCGCGCACGACTCGGCGAATTACCTCACGGCCGTCCGCGGGTACATCGAGCTCATGGTGGCCTCGGGCGGGCTCCCGGCGCCCTCGGTCCGGATGGCCGAGATCGCCCGCGCCCAAGCGACGAACGCGCTCGACCTCATCCGCGACACCCGGAAGATCGTGTCGCTGCAGCGCGACCCGAGCCAGTCCCGGGCGACGGGCGACCTCACGGCAATCATCGACGACGCGGTCGCCCGGGTCGAGCCCATCCTGGCGGAGCGCAAGTTCCGCGTCCGCAAGGAGTACGGCGCAGGCGCCGCGACGGTGCGCAGCCCCGACCTCCTGCGGGAGGTCTTCGTGAACCTCCTCCACAACGCCGTGAAGTTCGACGCCCACGACGAGGTCCTCCTCGACATCCTGGTCGAGAAGTCCTCGCTGCGGGGCTCGCCCGCCTTCAGCGTGCGGGTGTCCGACCGCGGGGTCGGAATCGCGGACGGCGACAAGCGCCACCTCTTCGAGCGCGGCTTCCGCCCGTCCAACGCGCCCGCGCGCCGCTCCGATGCGATCGCGCCGCCCGGCTCGGGGATCGGCCTCTCGCTTTGCAAGTTCATCGTCGAGCGGGCGGGCGGCGAAGTTTCCGCCGAAAACAGGATTCCGGGCGACCCCTCGCAGGGCACGGCCTTCGTCATCCGTCTCCCTTCGGCCTGATGCCGTCCCCTTCCCGGAACGGTTTATCTACCGCGCCCCGGCTCTCACCGCCCGCCGGTGGCCTGCCCCTGAGCGTTCAACCCGCCGCCCACTCGCCGCTCGATGACGAGCTCACGCTCGCCTTCTTCGCCCGCGAGGGCTATACACGCAGGCCTTGCGAGTCTTGCGGCAAGTGGTTCTGGTCGCAGGATACAACCGCACGGCGCTGCGGCGACAACCCGTGCGTCCAGTACAGCTTCATTGGAGCGCCCCTCACGGGCAAGAGGTTCGACCTGCGCGCCCTTCGCGAGGACTACCTCGCCTTCTTCGAGGCGCGCGGCCACACGCGCGTGAAGCCCTTCCCGGTGATCGCCAGGTGGAGAACGGACATTTACCTCACGACCGCGTCGATCGCGGACTTCCAGCCCCACTGCACGTCAGGCGTCGTCCCGCCGCCAGCCAACCCTCTCACGATCTCCCAGCCCTGCGTGCGGCTCACGGACCTTGACAGCGTCGGCCGCTCGGGCAGGCACCTCACCGCCTTCGAGATGATGGCCCACCATGCCTTCAACCGCGCTGGCGAGAAGGAGGTGTACTGGAAGGAACGCACGGTCGAGCTCTGCGACGAGTACCTCACGAAGCAGTTTGGGGTCCCGCGCGACAAGGTCACGTACAAGGAGAACCCGTGGTTCGGGGGCGGCAACGCGGGGCCCGCCCTCGAAGTCCTTGCAGGCGGCCTTGAGGTCGCGACTCTCGTGTTCATGTTCCTCGAGGAAGACCCCGCGGGCGGCTTTGCGCTGGGTGGCTCGAACTACAGGGAGATGCCCACGCGCATCGTGGACACGGGCTACGGCCTCGAGCGCTTCTTGTGGGCTTCAAGCGGCGCGCCGAACCTCTACCAGGCCCTCTACCCGGAGGTCGTCTCGGAACTCCTCGCGCGCGCCGACCTCGGGATCGACCTCAAGGACCCGCACACCGTTGAGGTCCTCTCCGCCCACGCACGCTTTGCCGGAATGATGAGCGTGGACACGCACGCGAAGCTGAAGGAGCTGCGGAGGCGCGTCGCCGAGTCCCTGGGGGCCTCCGGCGTGCGCACCACGGTCGAAGAGCTCGAGCGTACGATGGAGCCGCTCGAGGCGGTCTATGCGGTGGCCGACCACACGAGGACGCTGCCGCTCCTCCTCACGGACGGCATCGTCCCGTCGAATGTGAAGGCCGGGTACCTCGCGCGCCTCTTGGTGAGGAAGACGCTGCGCCACCTCGAGGCGCTCAGGCTGAAGCCCGGTGACACGCTTCAGGACCTCGTTGCCATGCAGCTTGACCGGCTCCGCGCGGAGCGCGACCTGCCGGACCGCGCGACCTATGTCGCACGCGTGCTCAAGCTCGAGGTCGAGAGGTACGGCTTGACGGTCGAGAAGGGGCGGCGAATCGTGCGGCAGATGGTTGAGAAGGAAAAGGTGCGCGATGTGCCGCTTGAAAAACTCATCGAGCTCTACCACTCGCAGGGCGTGCACCCCGCGCTCGTCCGCGAGGTTGCGGCGGGCGAGGGCGTTGAGGTCGACGTCCCCGACGCTTTCCTCACGCTTGTCGCGCAACGCTTCCAAGGCGAAAAGGCCGCCAAAGCGCCCCCGCGGTCCTTCGGCGTCCCGCCCACCCGGCTCCTCTACTACGAAGAGGAAGGCCCGGCGGGCACGACGCACTTCGAGGCCACGGTGCTGTGGGCGTCAGGCAGCGAGGTCGTCCTCGATAGGACCTGCTTCTTCGCCGAGACGGGGGGCCAGCCGGCCGACCACGGCATTCTCGAGGCGGACGGGAGGTCCTGGAACGTCATCGATGTCCAGAAGGAGGGGCAATTCGCCGTCCACCGCCTCGAGTCCGGCTCGATCCCCAAGGGCACCCGCGTGAAGGGACGCCTCGACGTGCGCCGCCGGCTCAACCACGCGGCGCACCACACCGCCACGCACATCACGCTTGCAGCCGCGATCCAGGTCCTCGGACCCCATGTGTGGCAGACGGGGACGCAGAAAGCGGAAAGGGAGGCGCGCATCGACATCACGCACTTCGACCGGCTCACCCCCGAGGAGGTCGACGCTGTCGAGCGGCGCGCGAACGAGATCGTGCTCTCCGACGTGCGCGTCGAGGCAGCGGTCTTGCCGCGGGAGGAGGCGGAGGGCCGCTACGGGGTCCGAATTTTTCAAGGCGGGGTCCCCGAGGGCCGGATGATCCGCATCGTGACGATCGAGGACAATGATTGGGAGTGCTGCGGCGGCACCCACATGAAGCGCACCGGCCAGGTCGGCGCGATCCGTATCAAGCGCACGGAGAGGATCGCCGACGGGGTCGAGCGGCTTACCTACGCAGCGGGGATCGCCGCCATGGAGGAAGGCCAGCGGCAGCGTGCGCTCCTTTCGCGCGCCTCCGAGGTGTTTTCGGTGTCGGCCGAGGACCTGCCGAAGACGGCGCAACGGTTCTTCGAAGAATGGAAGGAGCGCGGGAAGGAGGCGGACCGGCTGCGCGAAGCCCTTGCCCGCGCAGCGCTCGAAGGCCCGAGAGCGCCCGCGGAGGTCGGCGGCGTGCGCGTGATCGTCGACCTCTCGTCGCAGGCGCAGGACGAGCTCCTTTCGAAAGCCAAAGGGCTTGCGCGGCAGTCGAAGGCCGTAGGGGTCTTCGTCCTGCAGGGCGGAGAGAAGGGCTTCCGGATCATCGTGGCCCGGAGCGCGGACGTGGACCTCGACTGCCGCGCCGTGCTCGAGGCGGCGCTGAAGGGCGCGGGCGGCGGCTCGGGAGGCGGGCGGCCGGACTTCGCCCAGGGGGGCGCGGCGCCGGGGTCCGACCCCGCGAAGGCCGCCGATTCGGCGCGCGCGGCGATTGCCTCGGCCCTCGGCCAGTGAGCGGGCGGGGGCCTTGCGCGGCCCCCCGAACCTTCTTTAGGCAAATCCCCCTTGGTCGCCTGCGGGCACCTTTTCCGATGGCCGACGTCGATGTCCTGCGGACCCTCTTGGCCGTCCTTTTTGTCTTCTTCGTGCCGGGGTTCTTCCTCTGGAAAGCCCTGGTGCCGCGCGCGAAGGATGTCTCGGACGAGTACGCCGCGGTGTACACGGCCGCCTTCTCGATGGCGCTCTCGATTGCGGCCGTAATCCTCACGGGGATTGTGCTCGGCTCGCTGCCCCCGGACCCCGTAACGGGCAAAGGCCACCTCGTGGACCTTAGCCTGCCAGCGCTCGGGCTGCTCAGCACCGGCGCCGCGGCGGTCGCCTGGTACCGGGGGGCGTTCCCGCGGCTTGGCAACCTGTCGCCGGCACTCAAGCGGCACCCCCGCCCCGCGCCGGACGGCACAGGAGTCGCCGACGACCCGAAGCGCTATTTCGAGGAGCAGGACCTGCTCGCGCGCCGGCTCGAGCTG
>DATEUP010000159.1:0-6804 GCA_035283065.1 Thermoplasmatota archaeon
GGCCGAGTCCGTGGCGCCCGCCCCCTCGGACCCGCTCGCAGGCGACCCGCCTCCCGGGTCGGCGCAGCCCGCCGAAGGCGCCGCCGAAGCGCCTTCCGCCGACGGCGCGCCGGAGCCGAAATCCGACTAGCTGGCTCGGCCTTTCGGCCGCCCCTTCAAATTCTTATAGCAGTAGGGCATAGCCCGAAAATCCCCGAGGGGAAAAGATGGCCCGAGTCCACACGCGCGGCAAGGGGAAGTCAAGCTCGAAGCGCCCGCCGGCGAAAGCGAACCCGGACTGGGTCACCCTCACCTCCAAGGAGGTCGAAGAGCTCATCGCGAAATACCACCGGGACGGCCTAACGGCCTCGAAGATCGGGCTCAAGCTCCGCGACGCCCACGCGATCCCCTCGGTGCGCCTCGCGACCGGCAAGCGCCTCGAGGAGAGCTTGAAGGCGCAGAAGCTCACGCCCGACGTCCCCGACGACCTCATGAGCCTGCTTCGCAAGGCTGTGAACCTGGACCGGCACATCCAGAAGAACGACAAGGACCTCCACAACCAGCACGCGCTCCACAACATCGAGGCGAAAATCCGGCGCCTCGTGAACTACTACCAGCGCGAAGGGCGCATGCCCTCCACTTGGCGCTACTCGCTGTCGAGCGCCAAGCTGATCGTGGAGTAGGTCGCCTATGACGGCCCCCGCTGGGGCGGCGCCCGCCAGCCTCGAGGAGCTTGTGGGGCCCTCGATGGCGGGGCGCGTCCGCGCGTCGGCGGCCGCGCTGCGCGCAAGGGGCGGGTTCGTCCGCATCGTTGTCGACTCCGACGCCGACGGGCTCTCGGCCGGGGCGATCCTCGTCCGCGCGCTCACGCGCGAGAAGCGCCGCTTCCACCTCACGGCGCTCCGGGGGCTCGACCGCGCGGTGGCCGACGGCTTGCGCGCGGAGAAGCCGAAGATCCTCATCACCTCGGACCTCGGGTCGGGCCAGGCCGACCTCCTCGAGCCCCTCGCCGACGACGGGGCCCTCGTCGTGATCCTCGACCACCACGTCCCGGTCTCGAGGCGCGACGACGGGGGATTCTTCCAAGTGAACGGCCACCTGCACGGGGTCGACGGGACGCTCGAGCTTTGCGGGGCCTCCACGTCCTTCCTCTTCGCGCTGGCCCTCGACAGCCTGAACTTCGACCTCGTTCCGCTCGCGGTCGCCGGCGCAATCGGCGACCGCCAGCACGTCGGGGGCTTTCGAGGCGCCCTCAAGCGGATCGTCGAGGCGGGCGAGAAGGGCGGCCACTTCCGCGTCGTGAAGGGGCTCAACCTCGACGGGGAGGACGTCCTCGACGCGCTTGTGCGCGCGAACGACCCGTTCCTGCCGGGGATCACGGGCGACGAGGCCGAGGCCAGGAGGCTTCTGCGTGAGGTCGGCGTCGCCCCCGAGGCGCGCGTGTCCGAGATCCCGCCGGACCCTGCACGTGCGCTCGCCTCGAGGCTCGTCGCGCTCCTCCTTGAGCACAACGTCGCGCCGGTCTACGCCGAAGAGGTCACGACCCAGCGCGTCGTCCTTGGCGGCGGCGCCTCGACCGCGAAGGACCTCCAGGCGCTCGTGAACAGCGCGGGGCGCGCCGGCGAGCCCTCGACGGCCATCGCCGTGGCGCTCGGGGACGGCGCGGCAAGGGAGCGCGCGCGGCGCATCGCGGACGAGTACCGGCGCCAGGTCCGCGCGGGGCTCCTCAAGCTCGCCGCGAACCCGCCGCGCAAGCTCAACGCCGTCCAGTTCTTCGACATCGACAACCCGCTTGTGGCCGCCGCGGTCGCGGGGCTCGGCATCATCTACCTCTTCGACCCCGCCTTCCCGGTCGTCTCCTTCACGCCGGGCCACGACGGGGGCTGGAAGGTCTCGACGCGCGCGACGCGCGCGCAGCTCTCGCGCGGCGTGGACTTCTCCGTGGCGGCCCGCCGCGCGGCCGAGGCGGTCGGCGGGCGCGGCGGGGGCCACCCCGTCGCGTCGGGCGCGACGATACCGAAGGAAGCAAGGGAGCGGTTCCTCGAACTTATCGACGGCATCGTCGCCGAGCAGCTGAAGGCGGGGCGTCCCGTGGCGGCGCAAGATGGGTACGCGTGAGCGGCGCCCTTTACCGCCCGTAGTCGTCGCCGTACATCCGGCGCGCTTCATCGAGCTGCTCGTCGGTCATCCCCTGGGGCCCGTGGTGCGTCCCGGAGGGCGCCTGGTCGATCACGGCTTGCACTGGCTGCGTGCCCTGGCCGCCGCCGTAGATCGACGCGTAGAGGTCCTCGTCGACCTTGGGCTTTCGCACAAAGCGGTACCAGTACGCGAACCCGACGAGCCCCACGATTGACACGCCGAAGACAATGGGCACGACCGGCAGCTGCGCGGCCACCGCCGCGGGCTGGAGGATGATGCCCGGCAGGTCTTCGACGGTCACGGTCGCCTGGTTGTTCGCCGTGTCCGCCTCGTTCTTCAGCGTCACGACGAACCGCAGCACGTGGGCGTTTGCCGGCGGCGGCGGCTCGCGCCGGTGGCAGATGTCCTCGTCGAAGCAGAGGTACTCAGGCGCCGTGTAGGAGAACTCGAAGTACATGTTGCCGTCCTTGATGATGTTCAGCGAATTCGTCCAGTTGAAAACCCTGTTCGAGCCGCACGTGTCGTTCTTCGCGCCGATCGGGACGCGCGTGCACGCGAGGTCGTCATAGACGACCACCGACGCGGCATAGGCCGGGATCGCGCGGTCGCCGTGGTTCTCCAAGAGGACGCGGAAGCGCACGAGGTACCCCTCGACCTGGCTCACGACCGGCGCGGTGAGAACCGGGACGTCGGCCCCCGTGTCCTGGGGGTTCGTCACGTAGGACTGGATCGTCGGGTTGATCGCGGCATCGAGGTGGTAGCTCGAGAGGCGGAAGACCGCGTAGCACATGGCGCTTGCCCGGAAGTCCGAACGCCCCGTCACGTTGATCTCGTAGTCCCCGGCGGCAAGCCCGGGGGGTGCCGTGATCTTTACTAGCACGGCCTTCGTCCCCGTGATGTTGAGCTGGTGGTGCGAGGGCTCGAGCGTCACGTTGAAGCCCGTGGGGGCTTGCGCGGTCATCGTGACCGCGTCGCCTCCGTTCCCGAGGTTTCCAAGCGCGAGCACGTAGTTGGCCGTCGCGACGCTGTTCGGGAAGGCGAAGGGGTTGATCTCCGTGTTCGTCTCGGGCGGGTCGAGCCCGCAGGCGATCTGCGGCAGGATGATGACGGAGAGGCTCACCTCGACAAAGACCGAGAGCCCGAGGTCGAGCTGCGCGTACTCCGAGCCCACGCGGACCGTCTGGTTGTAGATGCCCACCTGGGCCTTCAGGAGCTCGCGGGGCACGATCACCGTCGCCTGGAAGGCGAAGGTCGCGCCGCTGTCGAGCAGCTTCTTGCCCTGCGGGGGCGAGAGGAACACCTTCCAGTCCGACAGGTTGAACACTTGGATCGTGAGGCTGTCGAGGTAGTTCCCGCCGTTTCCGATCGTGAAGTTGAACACGACCTCCTTGCCGATCTGACCCGTCTGCGCCGCGACCGGCGAGACCAGGGGGATGTAGACCTGCTTGACCTGGACCTGGAAGTGGCGCGACGTGATGGGCGTCCCGTTGACGACCGAGGAGATGTTCAGCGTGAACTTGTACGTGAGCACGGGCGTGTTCGTGGGGATCGTGACGAGGAACTGGGCGGTCTGGTTCGAGCCCGGGTCGCCCTTCCACGGCAGGGCGAAGTCGCTCGGGGTCACGAGGGTGTCCCAGTTCTGCCACGTGGGGAAGTCGCCGGCTACGAGCCGCGCGTAGCCCTGGTCGGGCCCGTTCCCCAGATTCTGGACGAGGAAGTCGAACCGCACCTGGTCGCCCGGCACGCCCGCGAGAAGCGAAGGCGAGCCCGACGGGATACTCCCGGTCACGAAATAGTACTGGATCACCTCGACCCGGGTGTAGGGCGGGTACACGAACAGGTTGATCTCGAGCTGCCGGGCCTTGTCGGATTCGCAGTTCAAGGAGACCGTCGAGTTCTCCCTGGCGCGGGCCTCCTTAGGGACCGTGACGTTGACCTTGATCGTGAGGTTCTGCGAGAGGTTGAGCAGGTTCGTGAAGTTCAACCCGCCCTCGTAGCGGATGCCGCTTGAGAAGCTCCAGGTCCAGTCGTCGCGGGGCACCGTCACGGTGCAGTAGAAGAAGTCCTGCGTGTTGCCCAGGTTCTGGAGCCAGAATTGGACGGTGAGGCTGCTTTCGGCGGCGGCCTCGAGCGAATCGTCCCGCGCCCCCATGTCGAAGCGCGGCTTCGGGGGGATGTGGACGCAGAGCGGGATCTTGCGCGTGACCGTCGGGGTGCCCACCCTGTGCGTCTGCGCGCTGATGTTGAAGTAGTGGTTCTTGTTCTCCGAGTCGGGCGAGGGCGTAAGGCTCAGGCTGATGTTTGTCGGGGGCGCAGGGGTCGGCAGGTGCGAGCCCGAGTAGAGGTAGACGTCGAGCCCCTGGTCGGAGGGCGAGTAGCCGGCGTCGCCGACCACGAACGCGTTCCCGCGCTGCGTGTCGTAGGAGCCGGGGTTCGAGCCGAAGTCCCCCGAGGCGCTAAGGATCGTCACCCAGCTGTCGCCCCGCATCGCCGGGGCCGTCGAGTCGTCGACCCACACGTACGTGGGCGTCGTGATGAGGCTCGTATCCGTCCCGTTCATGAGGAGCGAGAGGTTGAAGTAGGCCTGCTGGCCGGGCTGCCACTGGCGGCACGAGGTGTCTTCGCCCGCCTTGAAGGTGAAGCTAAGGTCCACGGCGGCGGCGGAGGCCGGCGAAGCAAGGAGCGCGCTGCCAAGGACGAGGGAGAGGGTGGCAAGCGTGAGGGCGATGTACGAGCGGTTCTTGTGGGCCATTTTGAAAGTCCTCCAGCCAATAGTGTTTGGAAGACCTGAAGGATGTTATTTAGCGTTTGTGGTTCCCGGCCAGACGTCTTGATTCTTGCAGGGCCGCGCGCCTTGCCCCCAAGGCGGGGCGCCCCTTGCACAACGGTAATCTGAGTGCACGTGGGTCAAGGCAGAAGGCGGGGGCAGGAGGTTTGGCAGGCGAGAAGGCGAGGCAGCTCGAGAGGCTGCGCAAAGCCCGGGAGGCTTCCCGCGCGGGCGGCGGGAAGGAGCGCGTCCTCAAGCAGCACGAAGCGGGCAAGCGGACCGCGCGCGAGAGGATCGACGGCCTCCTTGACCCCGGCTCGTTCCTCGAACTCGACCCCTTTGTCATGCACCAGGAGACAAATTTCGGGATGGCCGAGCGCCGCGTCCCCGGCGACGGCGTCGTCACGGGGCTTGGGGCGATCGCCGGGCGGCCCGTGGCCGTCTTCTCGCAGGACTTCACGGTGTTCGGGGGCTCGCTCGGCGAGATGTTCGCGGCGAAGGTCACGAAGGTGATGGACCACGCGATGAAGAACGGGTTCCCCGTCGTCGGCCTCAACGACTCCGGGGGCGCGCGGATCCAGGAGGGCGTGAAGTCGCTCGGCGGCTACGCGGAGATCTTCTTCCGAAACGTGATGGCCTCGGGCGTGGTCCCCCAGGTCTCGATTGTCCTTGGGCCCTGCGCCGGCGGGGCCGTGTATTCTCCGGCGATCACGGACTTCGTGATCATGGTGAAGGACACCTCGCACATGTTCATCACGGGGCCCGACGTGATCAAGACGGTCACGCACGAGGAGGTCAGCTTCGAGCAGCTCGGCGGCGCGATCACGCACGCCGAGAAGAGCGGTGTCGCGCACTTCGCGGTCGAGGGCGAAGAGGAGGCGTTCGCGACCGCACGGCGCCTCCTCGCGTTCCTGCCGCAGAACAACCGGGAGCGGCCCCTGCGCAGGGAGGCGAGCGACCCCCCAGACCGCGAAGACGCTGCGCTTGGCGAGGTCGTCCCCGAAAGCCCGAACAAGCCCTACGACATGGTCGACGTGGTCCGGCGCGTCGTCGACGAGGGCGACTTCCTCGAGGTCCACCAGCGCTTTGCCCCGAACATCGTCGTGGGGTTCGCGCGGCTTGCGGGGTTCTCCGTCGGCGTCGTTGGCAACCAGCCGAAGGTCCTTGCCGGGACGCTCGACATCAACGCCTCGACGAAGGCCGCGCGCTTCGTGCGCCTGTGCGACGCGTTCAACGTGCCGCTCCTCACCTTCGTCGATGTGCCGGGCTTCTTGCCCGGGACGGACCAGGAGTACGGCGGGATCATCCGGCACGGGGCCAAGCTCCTCTACGCGTACGCCGAGGCGACGGTCCCGAAACTCACGGTGATCACGCGCAAGGCCTACGGCGGCGCCTATGACGTCATGTGCTCGAAGCACATCCGCGCGGACCTGAACCTCGCGTGGCCGACCGCCGAGATTGCCGTGATGGGGCCCGAGGGCGCGGTGAACATCGTTTTTAGGCGCGAGATCGAGAAAGCCGCCGACCCCAAGGCGGAGAAGGCGCGGCTCGTGAACGAGTACATCGAGAGGTTCGCGAACCCCTACATCGCGGCCGAGCGCGGCTTCATCGACGATGTTGTCGAGCCGCAGGAGACCCGCCCGCGGCTTGCACGCGCGCTCGAGATGCTCGAGGGGAAGTCCGAGGCGCGCCCGCCGAAGAAGCACGGGAACATCCCGCTTTGAGGCGGGCGGGGGGCCCGGCGCTAGTGGGTCCACCAAGGCAGCCTTTCGCCGTAGCCGGAAAGGCGCGCGCCCGAGAGGGCCGCCGCATCGTAGCTGAGGGCGCGGAGGTTTTCGGGGCCCAGGTCGCGCGGGTCCTTGACTCCCGCGGCGGCGGCCGCGCGCTGGGCGTCCTGCCAGAGCACGCGCAGGAGCGCG
>DATEUP010000160.1:0-8158 GCA_035283065.1 Thermoplasmatota archaeon
ATGAGGGCGCCCGTTCACCGGGACGGTGAAGTTGTGGGCACCTTCATGGTTTGGGGAGCGCGGGGGAATTCGAAACGCGATGGAGCGGGCCGGAACTCGAGCCGACGATCAAGGGCGGCCGCCGCGGCCTTCCTGGTCGCCTTGATGGTCGTCCCGAACCTCTCGTTCCTCGGGCCCGCGTCCGCCTACCCGGTCACGGACTCGGCGTTCGCGGGCGGCAGCCTGCAGGCCTCGCTGCGGTTCTCGCCGCCGCTCGGCGAGATCCAAGGGCCGTCGCTGCGCGTGCTCACGAACAGCACTCTTGACGGGGCGGCGCTGCGCCTGACGCCGGGGTCGACGAACGAGTTCTCGACCGCGACGCGCACCTCGCTTGCGGACTTCGCGGCGGCGGCCGTGCTGGCCAACCTCACCGCGAGCGCGGGGAGCGTCTCGCTTTCCCCCGCTTCGCCCGCGGCCCAGCGGTTCGACGCGGCGAACAACTTCGGAGGCGGCACGCACGCGGGGACCGTGGTGGTGGGCAACCGGCTCGTCCTTGCCGGCGGCGCGAGCGGCACCTACACGACGGGCGCGCTGGACGGCCAGGGCGTCCCATGGGGCTTCGTTGAGGTCGCGGGCCGGTCGGCGGCGCCCGCCGACATCCAGGTCGATGTGCTCTACGCGAACGGCACGGCGCTGCTCGCGGGGCTCCAGTCGGGCGCGCGCGTGCCTTTCACCGCCGGCGAGCTGCCGCAACTAAGGCTGCGCCTGCGCCTCAGCGCGTCGGACCGGCTGAACCCGCCGTCGGTCGACTGGTTCGGCGTGGGCGCGCAGGCCGGCGACCTCTTCACGGGGGCAAACACGCAGCGGCAACCGGCGGGGCTCTCGCTGGAAGGGGGGAACTTCCTCACGCTGCCGCAGAGCGCGACTCTCACGAAGTCGGGGTCGAACCCCGTAATCCCGGTCGCGGGGTCGACCTACCGCTCGGCGTACATCAGCCAGCCGTACATCCTGAAGGTGAACGGGACCTGGTGGCTCTACGCGACGGTGAACACGGCTAACGGGATCGCGGCCTCGAGCTTTGCCAGGGCGACTTCGCCCGACCTTGCGACCTGGACGTGGGATGCCCTCACGGTGATGAACACGACGGGCGCGGGCATCGAGGCCTACGGGATCACGCACGCCTATGTGGTCGCGAACCCCGCGGGCCCGGGCTACATCATGTATTACACGGCCTGGTCGAGCATCACGCTCTTCAAGATGGCTCGCGCGACCTCGCCGGACGGCGTCACGTGGACGAGGACGGGGCAGGTCATGGGGCCGGGGAGCGGATGGGAGGCCTACTCCGTGGGGCACCCGGCATTCGTGGGGTACTCGGCGGGGGCCGGCTTGTGGCTCATGTACTATGCAGGGACGGCGACGACGACGGGCGGTGGGAACTCGCTTGGGCTCGCCTACTCGGCGGACGGGACGAACTGGACGCGGTACCCGTTCAACCCGGTCCTTGCCCGGGCGCCGGGGGCGGACGACCAGGACGACGCGCAGCCGGGGAAGATCATCTCGTTTGGCACGACGGTTGCCTACTACTACTCGTGCAACAACGGGGGGTACCACGTGTGCCTTGCCGACACGACGGACGGGACGAGCTGGACGAAGCGGGGCCGGGTGATCAACGCGAGCGCGACCTCGTTCGAGTCCGCGTTCGTGTCGGACCCGGTGCCGGTGCTCACAGACAACCAGTTCCTGGTCTTCTACGCCGGCCAGAGCGGGAGCGCGTCGCAGCTTGGCGTGACGACCTCGACCTTCAAGGCCGCGAGCTTCACCTCGACGGTGGACCTGCTGGGGCCGGGGCCCGACCTCGCGTCTTTCACGAAAGAGCCCGGGAACCCGACGGTGCAGGTCGCCGCGTCGACGTACCGCTCCGCGTACATCAGCCAGCCGTTCGTCATGGAGGCGGGGGGGCAGTACCGGCTCTACGCGACGGTGAACGCGCAGGCGGGGCTCCAGTCGGATTCGATCGCCATGGCGACCTCAAGCGACCTGCGGACGTGGGCCTTCCTCCCGCAGACGGTGTTCAATGCCTCGCTCACGGGCGACGAGGGCTACGGGGTCTCGCACCCCTATGTGCTTGCCGACCCCGCGGGGCGGGGCTACATCATGTACTACACGGCCTGGGCGACGGTGACGCAGTACGCGCTCGCGAGGGCGACCTCGCCCGACGGCGTCAACTGGACGCGGACGGGCGTGGTGCTCGGGGGGTCGGGCGCGGGGTGGGACAGCGCGAACGCGGGGGACCCCGCGCGCGTCGTCTTTGACGAGACCGCCGGGCTCTTCCGGATGTGGTACGGGGGCACGGCCGTCACGACCGGCGGCGGCAACTCGCTCGGGATGGCGACTTCGCAAGACGGCGTCAACTGGACGCGGTGGGCGGGCAACCCCGTGATGGGCAGGACCTCGGGGGGCGCCGACCAAGACGACGCACAGCCGGGCAAGATCGTCGAGGTGGGCGGGACGCTCGCACTCTACTATTCTTGCTCGTCGCCGGCGAACGGGTACCGCGTGTGCGCGGCGACCTCGACGAACGGCGGCCTCTCTTGGACGAAGTTGGGGGCGGTCGTGAACCGCAGCGTGTCGGGCTGGGACTCGACTTTCGTGTCGGACCCGGCGCCGGTGGCGGCGGGGCGCACGCTCTGGCTGCTCTATGCCGGCACGGGCGGCGGCCTCTCGCAGTTGGGGCTCGCGCGGGGCGCGGCGGACCTCTATGCGCCCGGCGCGCGGCTTTCGGTGCAGGACCTGCCCAGGGCGCTTGCGCGCTTCCAGGCGAACTTGTCGCAGGGGGCGGGGGTCACGGCGACGGCGACGTTGCGCTCCTCGGCGACGGGGTCGACATGGAGCGCGACGGAGGGGGTGACCGTGGACGACGCGACACTGACGACGCCCGTCCAGCGGTACCTCCAGTACACGGTCGCGCTGACGGCGGGGACCACGCGCACGCGGCTTGCGGGCGCGCTCTTCGACTTCGAGGGCACCTTCGAGCAAGGGCAGTATATCAGCGACACGCTGGTATTCTCGGACGCGCCCGACGCACTTTGGATCAACGCGACGGTGGCGGGCCCGGGGACCGTGGCGTTCTGGGCCTCGCGGGACGGCGGGGCGACGTTCCTGCGCGCGCCGAAGGGCCTGTGGGTCGACGCGCCGGGGGCGGGGACGACGGTCGTTATGCGGGCGGACTTCGCCGGGCGGCAGAGCGGCGCCGTGCGCCTCGACGACGTCTCGGTCGAGGTGCGGATGCCGGGGCTGCCCGCGGATGTGACGCTTCGCGCGGGCGCGGGCGGCACGCCGATCGCGGTCGGCGCGGGGACGCTGGCGGCGCCTGTTGATGTGGCGCTCGACGTCGCCGAACTCCAGGCGGAGGCCGACGCGCTTGCGGCGGCGGACCCGGGCGCGGCCTTCGTGGACCTGCCGCTCTTCGTGAACAGCTCGCACTTCGGCGAGATCCTCGTCTCGGACCTCGTGCTGAACTACACGCTCAAGAACCCGCTCGCGGCGACGTTCCTGCCGGCGGGCACGACGGCTCCGGGGGCGGAGGGGGACATCTGGACCTTCGAGATCCAGGCCTCGACGGTAGCCGGCGCGCCGCTGAACTACTCTTGGTGGGTTGACGGCGCGCTCGTGCCGCTCGCGCTGCCGACGCTCACGTTCGTCGCGAACTACTCGTGGGCGGGCGCGCACACGGTGACGGCGCAGGTCGAGAACGGGGACTTCACCCTCGGCAACACGTGGGATGTGCAGGTGGCCAACACGAACCGGGCGCCCGTGCTCTTGACCTCGGCGCCCACGGCGAGCGACCTCTCGCAGTCGCACGGCCAGGCGGCGAACTTCGGGGTCACGGCCGACGACCCCGACGGCGACGCGCTCACCTACACGTGGGCCGTTGACGGGGCCGCGCCCCCCGGGAGCCTGAACCTCACCACGCTCGCGGTGGCGGGCATGGCACCCGGCGCGCACACCGTTGCCGTGCAGGCAGCTGACAGCGGGGGCCTCTCGGCCTCGCGCTCCTGGAACCTCAACCTCACGAACGCGGCGCCGACGTCGACGCCCGACCCCGCCTCCGTGCCCGCAATCCTGCGCAGCTACCGGCAGGCCGTGAACCTCTCGGTCGCGGCCGAGGACAGCGACGGGGATGCGCTCACCTACTCGTGGTTCGTGGACGGGGCGGTGCGAGCCGGCGCGACTTCGAATGCCTTCAGCTTCACCGCAACGGCGCCGGGGAACCACACCGTGCGCGTCGACGTTTACGACGGGTTCACGACGGGCTCGGCGACTTGGGAGGTGCGTTTCACGAACGCAGCGCCCCAAATCGCCTCGAGGGACCCCGCGGGCGCACGCGGCCTCGACCAGGCCGAGGCGCAGAACTTCTCGGCCGTCGCCTCCGACGGCGACGGCGACGGGCTCACCTACGCCTGGGCCTTGGACGGGACTCCCCAAGCCGGCGCGGCGGGCGCGACCTTCGCGTCACCCTCAGGGCTTGCGGCGGGCAACCACACCGTCGACCTTGTGGTCACCGACGCGCAGGGCGCGACGGCGACGGCGCACTGGGACTTCACGGTCCCCGAGCCGCCGCCGCCCCCGCCGCCGCCGAAGGGGTTCATCCCCGGACCTGGCGCGCTCTTCACGGCCATCTCGCTTGCCGCGGCTGCGGCGCTTGTCGCTACGGCGCGGCGGCGCAAGCTTTGAAGGGCGGGGCCGGCGATCGTGCGGCGGGTCGGCCGTGCGTGTCGCGCTCCTCCACACGCCGCTCGACACGCCCGGCGGCGGCGAGCGCCAGGTGCTCCACCTGGCCCACGAGCTTGAGCGCCTCCGGCACGAAGTCGTCCTCTACACGAACAGGCTCGACGCCCAGCACTGCTACCCGGACCTGATCGAGGGCTTAAACATCGAAGACGTGGGCAAGGGCCGCCTCCTTGCGCCCGCGACGCGGCTCTTCGAGTTCGCCCAAGTCCCTTCGGCGGACAAGGTGTGGCTCTTCACGCTGGGCCGCGCGCCCAAGGAAGGCGTCGAGGTCGTGAACGCCCACAACCTCGGCACGAACTGGGGCGCGGCGCTTGCCAAGCGCCGCCTCAAAGTCCCCGCGGTCTGGATGTGCAATGAGCCTCCACACGCCTACCATACGCCGATGGCGCGCCTGCGGTGGCAGGGGTGGGCCGAACGCCTGTTCCTCGCGGCCGTCGACCGCACGGCTGCGCGGTCGATGGACAAGATCGTCGTCCTCGACCGCAAGAACGAGGAGCGGGTGCGCTCCGCCTACGGCGCGCCGTCCGTCGTCGTCCGCTCGGGCGTCGACGCGGACTTCTTCGAGAAGCGAGCGGGCGACGACCGGCGCGGCGACTGGGGACTTGAAGGGCGCTTCGTCCTCCTCCACGTCGGCTATGCCGCGCCCTTCAAGGGACAGCAGGACAGCCTGCTCGCGCTCAAAGAGCTCCGCCTCGAGGACCCCGGGGTTGCGCTCGTGCTTGCCGGCGCGGGCACCAAGGCCGCCTACACGCCGCTTGCCGAGGAGCTCGGCCTCAAGGACCACGTGCGCTTCTTCGAGGGGATCTCCAACGAGGCGCTCGCGACCCTCTACGCCTCGTGCGACGCGCTCCTCTTCCCCGCCGACCAGACATGGGGGCTCAACGTGACGGAAGCGTGGGCGGCCGGCAAGCCCGTCGTGGTCTCTAAGGCCGCGGGGGTCTGCGAGGTCGTCGACGACGGCGTGACCGGGTTCAAGGTCCCCTATGGCTCGCCCGGGGCGATCGCAAAGGCCGCGCGGGCCCTTCGAGCCGACCCTGCGCTTGGCAGGAAGATGGGCGCAAGCGGCCGGGCATTCGTGAGGGAGAAACTCACCTGGAGCGCCTACGCGCGCGCGATGGTGGATGTCTACAAGGACGCGCTTGCCGGGCCGTCCAACTAGGACGCGCCCGCGCCGTTGGCTTTAAAGAGATACCGCGATTTGTCCCCCACCTTGGCCGAGACGAGAAACGCCCTCATCACGGGGCTCACGGGGCAGGACGGCTCGTACCTCGCGGAGCTGCTCTTGAAGAAGGGCTACCGGGTCTTCGGGCTCGTCCGACGGCTTTCCACGCCGAACATGGGGCGGATCGAGCACATCCAGCACGCGGTCGAGCTCATCGAGGGCGACCTCACGGACAGCTCCTCGCTCGTCCACGCGGTGCGCGAGTCGAAGCCCCACGAGGTCTACAACCTCGCGGCGCAGTCCTTTGTGGGCACGAGCTGGAAGCAGCCGATCCTCACGTGCGATGTTTCAGGCACAGGCGCCGTGCGCATACTCGAGTCGCTCCACCAGCTCTCGCCGGACTCGAGGTTCTACCAGGCGTCGACCTCGGAGATGTTCGGCCACGTCGAGGAGGAGCCGCAGAACGAGAGTACGCCCTTCCACCCGCGGAGCCCATACGGGTTTGCCAAGGTGATGGCGTACCACGCGGTCGTGAACTACCGGGAGTCCTACGGGATGTTCGCGGCCAACGGGATCCTCTTCAACCACGAGTCGCCGCGCCGGGGGATCGAGTTCGTGACGCGCAAGATCTCGCACACGGCGGCGAGGATTGCGCTGAAGCAGGCCAAGGAGCTGCGGCTCGGGAACCTCGACGCCGTGCGCGACTGGGGGTTTGCGGGCGACTACGTCGAGGCGATGTGGAGGGTCCTCAACCACAAGAGCCCCAGCGACTTCGTGGTGGCGACAGGCAAGTCGCACTCCGTGGCGGAGTTCTGCAAGGTGGCCTTTGAGCACGCGGGGGTCGACAACTGGCGCAAGTACGTGAAAGTCGACCCGAAGTTCGTGCGCCCGGCGGAGGTGCACAACTTGCGCGGCGACGCGTCGAGGGCGAGGAAGGAGCTCGGCTGGCGCCCGAAGGTCCCCTTCGAGAAGCTCGTGGCGATGATGGTGGACAGCGACCTCAAGCTCGTGAAGTCGGGCGCGCGCGCGGCTTGAGGGCAGGGGGGGCGGCGCGTGGACCTGCGGGCGGAGATCGAGGCGCGCCTCAAGGCGCAGGACGAGGCGTTCGTGCCGGGCAAGACCCGGGTGTGGCTCTCGTCGCCGACCTTTGGCGCGGACGAAATCCTCGAGGCGCTGGACTCCCTTGTCACGCGCAAGGTCACGATCGGCGCGAAGGTGCGCCGGTTCGAGGCGGAATTCGCCGCCTGGTGCGGCGCGAAGGGCTCGGTCTTCCTGAACTCGGGGTCGTCGGCGAACCTCCTTGCGATGTTCGTGCTTACGAACCCCGCCGTGCGTGGCCGCCTCAAGGCGGGCCAGGAGGTCGTGGTCCCCGCCGTGTCCTGGTCCACGACCGTGTTCCCCGTCGTGGACGCGGGGCTCGTGCCCGTGCTCGTCGACGCCGACCTCGACACGCTGAACGCGGACCCCGGAGAAGTCGAGGACGCGGTCTCGAAGAAGACGGGGGCGCTGATGCCCGTCCACGTCCTCGGAAACCCCGCGGACATGAAGGCGATCGGCAAGCTCGCGAAGCGCGAGGGGCTCTACCTCCTCGAGGACGCCTGCGAAGCGCACGGGTCGACGATCGACGGCAGGAAGGTCGGAACCTTCGGGGACATGTCGACCTTTTCGTTCTACTTCTCGCACCACATGACGACGATCGAAGGCGGCTCGCTCGTCTCGAACAACGAGGGGTACCTCGAGCTTGCCAAGGTGCTCCGGGCCCACGGCTATAGCAGGGACCTCAAGGGTGCGGCGGCCGTCGCGAAGCGCTACCCGCAGATCGACGCGCGCTTCCTCTTCGTGAACCGGGGGTTCAACCTGCGCCCCACGGAGGTGAACGCAGCCTTCGGCGTCCAGCAATTGCCGAAGCTCGACGGCTTCATCGAGGGGCGAAAGGCGCTGGGCCGCTACTTCGACAAGCGGATGGCGGCCCACGCGGGGGTCCTGCGCGTCCAGAAGGAGCAGAAGGGCCACGAAAACGTGCGCCTCGGCTACGCGGTCCTCGTGGAGAAGGGCGCGCCCTTCACGCGCAGGCAACTTGTCGAACACCTCGAGGGGGCGGGCATCGAGACGAGGCCCGTGATCGCGGGCAACCTCGCGGAGCACCCGGCGATGAAGTTGGTCCGACACCGGGTGCAGGGGAAGCTCCCAAACGCGAGGCGCATCATGAGGAACGGGCTCTACATG
>DATEUP010000161.1:0-4195 GCA_035283065.1 Thermoplasmatota archaeon
GCGTCCTCGCGGCGGCCCTTTCGGCGGCGGCCGCCGCTTCGGTCCGCGTCCTCGTATTCTACCTGCAGCAGGCCGACGTGTCGCCGGCCTCGGCCGCCACAGTGGGCGAGCTCGCGCTCTTCGGGATCACCACGGCCCTGCTCGTCGTCGTGGCGCTTGCGCCTTCGCTCGCGCTCCGCCTGCAAGGCGGCGGGCAGGAGCCCTGAGGGGCGGCGGCTCCAACTTCGGGCCTGACGCCCGGAAAACGTTGATTTAGCGCGACGCGTGCACTCGACAAAGGCTTCGCGGGGGGGCACCCAATGAACAACACAAGGCAGGGCGTCGAGCGGCTCACCGCCGCCGAGGGGTTTGCCGCCGTCCTCTTCGGCGCGGTCGCCTCCGACGGGAAGGTCACGCACGGCGAAGCCATCGAGCTTGCGCAGGCCCTTGCGAGGACCTCGATGTTCCGGGGGCTCACGGAAGGGCAGATGCGCGCGGTGCTCGCGCGCGTCCGCGCGCTTTACGGCGCCAAGGGGCTTGACGGCCTGCTGGCCGCCGGCGCGCCCGCGGTCCCGGCGGACCTCCGCGAGACGGCCTTCGCCAACTGCGCGGACCTCGTCTTTGCCGACGACCGCCTCTCGCAGGAGGAGGAAACCTACCTCAAGAGGGCGCAAGCCGCCCTCGGCGTCGGCGACGGGGCCGCATCGAAGATCCTCGACGTCGTGCGGACGCTCAACAAGGGGTAGGGCCGCCCGGGCCTCCTACTTCTTCGTCGCCCGCACGATCTGCTCGACCCCGCAGGAGAGGCACCGGCCCATCCCGGTCCCCAAGTCCATCACGCCACCGCCGCAGTTCTTGCACACGCCGACGAGCGTCATTGCCGACGAGGTCCCCGTGGGCGCCCCGCGCGGCGCGCGCGGCGCGCGGTGCGCGGCCTGGGCGGCCGCGGGCGCGCCCACCGCCGATGGGGTGTACCCCCGCGTCGGGTCGTAGGTCGACCCGCTGTTCGCGTCCTCGACCGTCTGCACGATGACTTCGGTGACTGGCGCGGCGCCGACCGCCTTGCGCCGCAGGTAGATGTAGCCGACCGGCACGGCGGCCCCCACGACGACGACAATGCCGATGAGCGCCTGGATGAGCCCCTCCCCGCCCGTCGAGGTCGGGTTCTCGCCGATGGGCACCGGCTCGACGACCTCGTTGATTTGGATGTGCATCCCCAAGGGATAGGAGATCGAGCCGTTCTCCCCCGAGCGGAAGTCGAGCGTCAGGTCCTTGAGCCCGGTGCCCGCGTCGCGCGCGACGATGACCTGGAACGTGAACTTCGCCGTCGAGTTGCGCTCGAGCACGGCGTTCGGGACCACGGGGATGAGGCTCACGCCCTGCGGCGCGAGGATCACGGGGGCGACAGTGGCGGCGCCATTGCCTTCGTTTACGACCGTCACCTCAAAGGTGTTGACCTCGCCTTGGCCCATCTGGATCGTGGCCCCCGGGCCGTCGATCTCGAGGTGGTAGTTCATCTTGACGCGGACGGCGACCGTCTGGGTCGTGTAGTTGCGCGAGCCGCCGAATGTGAGGCGGACGGAATAGTCGCCGGCCACGGCCCACGGGTCGACCGTGATCCGCGCCATCGAGGTGAGGTTGCCGTAAGGCAAGAGGCCGAGCCTCGTCCTTGTGAGCCCCCACGCCCAGCCCGGAGGCGTCGTAAGGTCGATGATGACCTCGTCGACCCCGTTGCCGTAGTTCTGCGCGGAGATCGGGATCTCCACGCCGGAGCCTGCGGCGACCTCGCTTGCCGGGCCCACCGCGGAGGCCGACCACCCATAGACTTGCGTCACCGTGACCGTGAAGTTGAGGAGCCTTGGAGGCGCGCCGTTCGACGAGAGGTAGGCTCGCAGGCCGACGACGTACTCCGACCCCGCGTCGACACGGTCAGGCGCGCGGATCGAAACGGAGAGCGTGCCCGTCTCGTTGTCCAGCAGCGTGATCGCCGAGGGCGCGACGTCGAAGGTCCATCCCCCGGGCACGCCGATCGTCTGGATGTTGATCGTCTCGGGGCCGTTCCCGAGGTTTTCGACGGCGATCGTGGAGCCCATGCTCGCCGTGGGCGGCATGAGCGCGCTGTTTGGCGCCAGGGCAAAGCCGAACCCGTGGAGGTGGTTCACAATGACAAACGTGGAGAATGCCTGCGCGACGCGCGCGTCGGTGAGCGACCGCGTGAACACGGTGAAGTTCATGCGCTCCTGCGCCTTGGCCGAGAGAGGCACGAGCACCGTGAGGTGGAAGTGCTTGGACTGGCCCGGGCCGACCGTGAGCCGCGAGTAGTCGAAGAACGCCCCGAAAATCGGGCTGTCGGACGTGAGGCCGATCGAGATGTTGTCGGCGACGTTCCCGGTCTGCGTCACGTTGAAGTCGAGCGAGAGGGTCGTGCCGGGGTCCACGGCGTACGCCGTGGGCGCGTCCGTCGAAAGCGTGTAGCCGTACCCGCGTACGAAGAAGGACCGGTTCGCCTGGTTGTTCGTCGCGGAGAACTCGAGTTGGCCGAGGGGGACGCTCGCGCGCGCCACGAAGGTCACGTTCCCGCGGACCGTCGTCCAGGTCGTCGTCACGTCGAAGCGGGCGCCCGGCGCGATCGAGCCCGGGTTGAAGGAGCCCACCGGCGAGACGCCCTGCGCCGTGTTCGCCTCGAGGTCGACCGCCGAGCCGTTCACCCACTGGGTGCCGCGGTTCCAGAGCGTCGCGTTGAATGTGACCGAGTTGCCTTCGATGGGGTTCGTCGCGTTCGTCGTGACCTTCTCGACGAGCAGGTCGTACCAGTCCGTCGCGACGTTCCCGCGGATCGCAAGCGAGAAGTCCTGGGGGCCGACGGGGACGTTGCTCCCGTTGATGTGGACCTCGTAGTAGCCGGGCGAGGGGGCGGCGAACTTGACCTTCTCCACGGAGTTCAGGCGGTCGGCGACCGTCCCCTTCTGCGAGTCGCCGTTTGCGTCCATCTTGTTGCCGTAGAACTTGTCGCCGTTTGGTCCGACCACATAGAGGTCGAGGTCGTTGACGAGGGCCGGCGAGGCGCCGGCGTCGCCTGGCTCATCGAGCCAGGCGAGCGTGATCACGAAGGGGGTGAGCGAATCGGCGATCGGGTACGTGAGGACCATCTCCTCGCCGGTCGAAAGCGCGGCCGGCCGGTCCATCCAGATCTGCTGGCGCGCGGAGAGCGTGAGGAGCGAGGTCGAGAGGTTGATCCGGCCGAACCCCTGGTCGGGGCCAAGCACGGGGTACCTCGAGCCGTCCATCTCGTCGGCGCCGTTGATGAGGATCGCTTTCATCATGTCGGGCGACGGGTCGACGCCGATGCGGTCCTTGTAGAACTGCCAGGCCACGGCCGCCGCGCCTGCAGCGCCCGGGCAAGACATCGATGTGCCCGACGCTTCCCCGTACGAGGTCCCCTGGGGGTTCGAGAAGCCGCCGCCGAGCGCCATCGCGCTCATCACGTCTTCGCCAGGCGCCACGAGGTCGGGCTTGATGCGCTCGTCGTCGGCGGGGCCCCGCGAGGAGAAGCCCGCCATGTCGTGCATCGACAGGGGGTTCTCGTCACCCGTCGCCCCGACCGAGATGACGTTCTTCCCCTGCGAGGGCGACGCGATTCGGTGCGCGTTGCCCGTGCCGCCGGCGTTGCGGGCCGAGAAGAAGTAAAGCACGGGCTGGGGCCCGAGCGACGAGACATTGGCGCCGTCGGTCCACGAGTCGCGCGCCATCCGGTCGTAGAGGCGCGCGTCGCCGTCGTAGGAGCCGCCCGACGACCATGAGTTCGACGAGATCACGGCGCCGCCGACCGCGTTGTCGACCCCGGCCTGCGTGTTCGAGGGCGAGGCCCCGAAGATGTTCTCGACGACGAGCTTGGCCTCGGGCGCGATCCCCGCGTACTTGCCGGGCACGGCGATCCCCGCGTCGGCGGCGCGCCATGCCCCGCTGCCAAGGACCGTGCCCGCCGTGTGGGTCCCGTGGCTCCCGGAGGTCTGCGTCCCGGGGTTGCCCATGTTGTCGAAGAGGACAATCTTCCCCGCAAAGCCGGGGTGGCTCACGTCGAGCCCCGTGTCCGAGACTGCGACGACCACGTCCTTGCCGGTCGTGCCCTCAAAGAGCCCGGTGGCCGGGTTGAAGCTCCAGAGCCGGAGCGAGGCGCCCGAGAAGGCGCCGTCGGTATTCTGGCGGGCGCCCTGGA
>DATEUP010000162.1:0-7613 GCA_035283065.1 Thermoplasmatota archaeon
TGCGGACGGTGGGGACCTTCCTAGAGGGGACGAACATCACGACTTACCAATCGAGCGTCCCGGTGGCCGGCACGACCGAGCCCGGGACCTCCGTGCGCGTGTGCGTCGAGGGCGCGTCGGGGAGCCTCGAGTGCCACGCGATGACTCCCGCCTCGGACGGCACGTTCTGGCACGACGCGGCCCTGCGTGCCGGGACGACCACGAAGATCCGCATCGAGGCCACCGACGCCGCGATGAACACGGCGGTCGATGAGTTCACGGTCGTCCAGAAGGCGGCGCCCGCGGTGGCCGTCGAGAATCCCAACATCGGCCTGCTCTCCGTGACCGGGCTGCTTGCCGCCGCGCTCGCGGTCGCGCTCGTGGTCCCCTGGCACCGCCGCAGGAAATAGGCGCAGGGCGCAGGACGGGGTCCTCACCGGGCCCCGCCCGCCCTTCGTGGCGCGCTACGGCTTGGCCGGCGCCGCGGCCCCCGAATCCTGGTAGAGGATCCAGATCGCGCTGTTGCTCCGCAAGAGCATGTTCATCTCCGTCATGGAAATCCCCGCCTTCTCGAGGAGGATCGGCAGCCAGGCGTCCGGCGGCTGCTTGATCTTGCCCTCGTAGTTGATGCACGCGAGGTGCGCGAAGCGCAGCGCCTTGCCGCCCACCTTGATCCGGGAGCAGGCCGCTTGCCTGAAGGTCTGGTGGATGATGCACTGCGTGTCGATCGCCGAGGGCTGGACCTGCGCGTTGTAGTACTCCGCGACCTCGTAGTGGATCTTGGCAAACTCCCCGACCCTTTGAATGTACTCACGGTACCCGCGACGGAACGGGCACACTTCCGTCACGGCCGCGTGGCCGCCCGTGACCTTGACCTTCTCGAAGGCCGAGAGGATCGAGTTCCCCGACGCGAGCGAGCGGGCAAAGGAGTCCCAGTCCGGGTACTCCTCCTCTGGCATCGAACGCGCAAGCGAGTTTGCAAGCGAGATGAGGTAATTGTTCATCCCCGCCGCGCCCTGCGTGTCCGCGATGTCCTCGAGGAAGAGGTACGCCGCCACGTCGACAAGTGGGTTCTCGACGATCTTGTCCGCCGGCTCCTCGCCGCCCGACCCGTCCGCCAAGGCCTTCACCCTCCGCGCTTGGCCGCCTTCGGCTTCTCCGCGGCCTCCTTGTCGCCCGTCTCCTCGCCCTTTGAGCCCTTCATAACGAGCGCGTAGACGCACGCGTAGTTCCTAAGCAGCGACCGGATGTACTCGGGGTTCACCCCGATGCGCTTCAGCGGCGCCTCCGCAATCTTCGTCTGCCCCTGGAAGCCCCGCTGGGCAAGCGGCAGCGCTTCGAGCTGGCGGTCGGCGACCGTGATGTTCTTCGCCGCCTCCTCCCAGAACTTCTGGTGGATCACGCAGAAGTTGCACACCGCGGTGTTGCGCACCGTCGTCGAGTACTCCTCCGCGACCTCCTGGTCGGCCGAAGGCAGCGACCCCACGGTGTTGCGGATCCGCAGCGTCGTGTTCGTGAACACGCAGTCTTTCAGCGCATAGATGTAGCCGACCACGTCGCCGTCCTCGTCGGTGATCGCGAGGTCCGTGAGCGCCGTGACATCGCCGTCGATCGAGAACGCCGTGCGCCGCTCGCGCAGCGCGACATTGTAGGAAGGCCAGCCCATGTAGGCCTCCTTGCCCATCCGCTTGGCAAGCTGCGCGCCCACCCGCTCCCAGTATTGGATAATCCCCTGGACGCCCGCCTGCTCGGACATGTCCGAAATCAGGGCGACGAGCGCGACGTCAAGCACGGGGGAACGCCTCCGGGGGCCCAGCCATCGCTAGCCGTTGGGGTGGAGTTTTCGCGCCCCATCCCCTGGCCGAAATGAGCGTCAGTGCCCTAATAAGGGTTCGGTCGGCTGGTCGCCGCCTCTCCGGCGGCCGTTCTACTTGGCGCGCCGCACCTTCCCGTCGGCCGACTGTTCGAACGCGCCCTCCCGCAGGCCCTCGCGGACCACGCTCTCCACAACTCCGGCCTCGACGCCCTTGACGCGCGCGGCAAGCTGCTTCATCGTCCTCGGCTTTCCGTCCTTGAGCGCTTCGTGCACGGCTTCGATCACGGGCGTGAAGTCCCCCTTGAACGTCCCTTCCTTCGTGCGCCGGATCATCGCGGATTCCACGCGGCTCGCATACCGCTCGACGGAGTCGAGCCTTGAAAGGGCCTTCTCGAGCCCCGCCTCCGCCTCGCTTGCCCGCACTTCGAGAGAGCGGATGCGCCCCTGAAACTCGTCGGCCATCGTGCGCCGCTCCGAGACCGCCTGCATGAAAGACCTCGAGACGCCCTCCGCGGCCGTCTGGTCGGCGGCCTTCGCCTCCCGCTCGATGCGCCGGGTCTCCTCGAGGAGCGAGCGCAGCGTCGACTCCGCGGTCGTGAGTCGCTCGTGGTGAACGACCGCCGATTCGACGGCGAAGTCCGATGCGCGGGCCCGGAGGATCGCCGCGAGGCTGCGGGGCTTGTAGGCGGGGACGTAGGCGCGCAGGTGCCGGAAGACCTCGTCGAAGGTGGCCTGGGCCGCCTTCGGCGACAGGAGCTTCTTCGCGACGGCCGCGCCGAGCCCGCGGATCAAGATCCGCCCCTCCTGTCGCTCGAAGAGCTCGGACCCCTTCGAGCGGCCGCGCAGGTCCGCGACGGCTTCGTCGAGCGTGCGCTCGAGCTCGTCCCGGCCCTTCACCTTGGCAAGCTCGCCCACGAGGTCGTCGAGCGCGGCCTGGAACGAGCGCTCGAGGATCTCCGGGGGGACGCGGGAAACCTCGACGGGCTCGCGCTGCCCCACATGGAGCGAGAGGTCCTCGACGCGCGCCTCCACGCGCCCGTGGCGGTCGTCGACCGTGCGCAGGCGCCGCTCGAGCTCGGCGACCCGCCCGTGGAGCGCCTCCACGGTCTCCGCGTCCCTCGCGACACGCTCCCGCGCGCGCGCCTCAACCTCGGCGGCAAGCTCAGGAGTCGCGCCCTCGCCCTTCGCGATGCGCGCAAGCGCCTCGTCGACGGCTTCCTGGATGAGCCTTTTCAGCTTGACATCGTCGAGGGGCGGCCCGCCCCCGTGCTGCCTTGCCAGGTCGCCTGCCCCCTGGGGTCCGCCCTGCCCGCCCACCGACCGGGTCACCCCCTTTCCAAGCGCTCTCACACGAAGCTCTCAAGCATCCGCCCGATGTCTTTCGTCCACGTGCGCTTGCACACATCGGCCACGATGTCCCCGGAGAAGCGCCGGACGTGCTTCTCGACCACGATCTCGACGAACCGCTGCCAGAGCTTGTCGTTCATGAAGCGCTCCGTGGTGCCAAGCTCGTTGTACGCGAGGTCCATGGCCTCGTCGACGAGCCCGGCGCCGAGCCTGTCCCGGATCCGCTTTCGGATGAACTCCGCGACCTCCCGGTTCTTGCGCGCCCCCTTCGTCGTGTCGTACGCTTCCCGGAAGAGCCGGTAGGAGAGCGTCTTGAGCTCCACGCGGACCTCTTCGGGCAGTCCCTTGAGCTCCTCGTCCGAGAAGCCGCGCTCGGCAAGCAGGTGCGCGACGGCCTTGCATGCGACCTCCGTGCGCCGGATCACGGCGTCGAGCCCCTTCACGGAGCCGTGGTCGACCTTGATGGCCGCAACGAACGACCCCTGGCTCGCCTCGGCGATCACGACCGCGCCCTCCTCGTAAGACTGCACCTGGAGCTTCAGGTGCTGGCGGCGTAGCGAGGCCGCGATGTGCGGGACCTGCTGCTTCACGCGCTCCATGAGCCGGTACTGCGTCTGCGCGAGCTTCCTCGGGATCGACGAAGCGAAGATCCTCCCGTCCGCGCCCATGAGGAACACGACGTCGACGCCGGCGTCCGCCCGCAGCGCGTCGAGCTCGAGCTGCAGCACTTGCTTCAGCAGCGTCACGTCGGCCGCGTCGAGCGACTTCACGGCGCGCCCGCCGCTCGACGCAAGGCCCGTGCGCGGCGGAGCGGCGGGCGCCACGGTCTTCCCTCACCCTCGCTTGTACGACTCGAAGAGGATATGGAGCGTCTCCTCGGGCGAGTAGGGCAGCGTCCACTGGCCCCGGAGCGACTCGATGCGCCGCTGGAGCGCCGGCGGGTAGTGTTTGTCCTTCGCCGTGGCAATCGCCCGCTCGAAAATCTTGTCCCAGCTTGCTTGGTCTTCCTTCGCGACCTCGACGGGGCTCGTGCGGACAACGGCGCCCGCGCCGCGCACGAACATGTACGGGTAGAGTTCCTCGCCGTGCTGCGTGCCGCGCATCTTGAGGATCTTCAGCGTGCGGTTGAACGCGCCGCCGATCGGGTAGTACTCGAGGTGGACCACGCCGTCGGCAAGGTAGATCGGCAGGAGCACGTCCTGGCCGAGCGCCGCGCCGGGTTGCGTGTGCTCCTCGACGGTGGCAAGCACGACGCCAAGCTGCTTCAAGGTTCCGAAAAGCTCGCCGACAAGCTCCCTCTGGTCGAGACGGTCCGAGGTCGACCAAAGGAGCGGCGTCATCGGGTCGATCGCGATGCGCGTGTCGACCTCCTCGTCCGAGCGCTCGCGCACCATCTTCGGCAGCTGCTCGCGGATCATCCGCTTGAAGTTCTCGCCGCGCAGGTGCACGAAGAAGAGCGTCTTGTCGACGTAGGGCGTGAGGTCGAGGCCCATGAGCTTCGATTCCTTCACGATCTGGTCGGGGGTCTCCTCCATCGAGATGTAGAGCGCCTGCTCGCCCGCCTCGAGCCCGGCGATCACGAATTGCATCGCGAAGGTCGTCTTGCCCGTGCCCGAGGAGCCGGCCAGCACGATGGCCGAGTGTGGGCGGAAGCCCCCCTCGATGATCGAGTCGAGGCCGTAGATGCCCGTGCGGATGCGGTCGGTCTTTGCCAGATGCCCACACCCACGCGCCAGCCGCGGGGCTGGCCGGCCGATCGATCGTGGAGCGCGGTTAAAGGCTTTCCCGCGCGGGCGGCGAGTGGCTCGCTTCAGGCCTACGCAGAAAGCTCGCGGACAAACCGCTCAACCTCGTCGAATAGGTTGTCCGCCTCTTCGCGCCCTGGCAGCGCCCCGTACCACCACATGCGTTCGTGCAGCCAGTCCTCGAAGACGAAGAGGGCCTCGGAAAGGTCGCCTCGGCCAGCGCTTTCGAGAAACGTATGCTTCGACGCCAGGTTCATGGCGCCCGGATCCGGAATTAGCCCTTTGCGAGTCATCGCGCCCTCGACACCTTGAAGCGCCGAGAGCCAAGCCAGCTCGGCTCCGTGCCGAACGAGGTGGGGGTTCCCCGCGCAATAGCCCTCCGCTTGTTCCCCGCGGGCGATTTCGATCAGGCCGACCGCCAACGAGTGCAGGCGTGACGAAAACTCGGCGGCTTCCACGCCACGCTTGTGGGGTTCCGCGGTTATCAAGGTTCGCGAACGGCGGTGCCGTGTGCACGCGTCTACTTCGCCCCGCAATTCCTGCAAATGATGTCGCCCGCCCCCACCAGAAAGCCACACTTCCGACACAACGAGAAGCCCCGCAAAGGGCCCGGTAGGCCAGGCGGCGGTCCGGCCGACGGCCCGGCCATGGAGGGGCCCTGGGCGACTAACGCGCGGGGACCGACATGGAAGGCCACGAGCCCCTTTGCCTCGTTGTCGATAGTCGCCGCCAACGCAATCCCGAAACCCGGGTAAATCACGTAGGCGAGAACGCCGCCTGTGAAGGCGAAAAGTGGTCCCATCGACGGCAACAGCGCGAGCGCCATTAGCAGGCCTGAAATCAACTGGAGCGTCGCGAGCCCGAGCATTTCGTCCCCACCGTACTCCTTCGAACCTTTGACCGCCCGTTTGACAACGCGATGAAAACGCCAATAGCTGAGGGCACCAGCACCAAACAAGACCGCAGCGCCGAGCATCGCCAGTATGGGCCAAGCCACGAGGCCTGCCATGTCCTTGACCGCCACGCCCTGCAACGGCGGGGCCAAAAGCAACCCCACCAAGGCGATCGCCTGGAGGCCGCCCGCCGCCAGGAACATCCATCCGCCAAACTGCAAACCCCACACGGTTTTCGAGGGAATTCGAACCTGCACATTGGCTACCGGGTCGGTCCAAACTAATGGTCCAGTGCCCTGCGCTAAGGCAAGCAGGCCGCGCGCGAGCAGGACCGCAGCGGCCAGGGCGAATACGTTTGCACCGACCAACACAAGGTTCGATTGAAATTCCCGGACCCGCGAGAGAACGATGAATCCCCAGACCAACCGTAGGATCGACTCGCCAACGATGGCCCCTGACGCAAACGCCAGGATCTTGGCCGCCAGGATGCGGACTCGCGTCGCCATCTCGTCGCTTTCAAGAGGGAATTCCACGGCCCACAAGTCCATTCCCTCTGCGACGCTGCTCTTTGGCGGTCAGCCGTTCCCCTTTTCCTTCCTCTTCCCGAACTCCAGCACCCACCCGCAGTCGCTCGCAAGCTTCTTGCCCTTGAGCTCGAGGACGCCTTGGCACTTCGGGCACCTCGCCCTCTTCACGAACGCCTCGAGCTTCGCCTGCGCCACCTCCGGGATGTCCTCCTTGATGATCCCCTCGACCTCCATCTTGTCCGCGGGCTTCACCGCGAGGTCGCGCAGCGGCGCGAGGTCGATGTTGAACGCGCGCTCGCGCGGGTTGTCGGCCGCCCGCAGGAACGGCACCTTCGTGAGCGCCATCCCGACGACAAAGCTCGACATGTGCGCGAGCACGGACGGCCACGGGAGCGCGGGCGTGAAGGGCGTCGTGATCTGCATCAGCACGACCGCCTGGATCGCGAGCGCCGCGATCGCCGCGACCCAGACGGGCACGCGCGCGAGGATCACGACGAGCGGCGCGAGGACCCGCTCGTTCGGGTAGCGCACGGCGAAGTAGCCGATGAGCCCGAAGATCGCGCCCGAGGCGCCGTACCCCGTCGCTCGCACCCACACAGGGTCTTGCGTCGCGAGCACGAAGAACGACGAGAGGACGGCGCCGATTATCCCCGTGAGGAAAAAGACCGCGGCCGTGAGCTTCCAGCCGATCTTCTCCTCGAGCGGCCACCCGAGCAGCACGAAGGTGAACACGTTCCCCACGATGTGCGCGGCCACGAGCGCGTCGTGCACGAAGAGGTGCGTGACGAGCCGGTACCACTGGAGCGGGTCGTAGACGAACGGGTACTGCCACGCGAGGTCCGGGAACGCGTGCGAGCGCGCGGGGAGCACGCCCGGGAAGAGCTGGAACGCCGTCACGGCGAACATCGCGAGCACCGCCAAGAAGACGAACCCGCGCTTGCGGAATGCCACGAGCACCATGGCGGCCCCAATCGCCGCGACGGCCGCGAACTCGAAGAGCGTGTACGAGGCCACGCGCCGGCCACCTGTTGTGTGGAGAAAAGCGTTGGCAGTTCTGCGGCTCGGGGGCGCGGATTTGTCCCCATGTCGCCGCCTTTCTTGAGCCTACGTTTCCACCCTTCGGCCCGCGAATCTGGCTCCCGTAAACCCTTAAATAACGACGGGGCCATCGCGGGCCCCTGATTATGGGCGACGTTACCCCCGAATCCTACATCCCCCTGGCCATCTTCGCTCTCCTCGGGATTCTCTTCGCCCTCATCTCCCTTTACATGCCCCGTTTCTTCGCGCCCCGCACCCCCCACCCGCG
>DATEUP010000163.1:0-5209 GCA_035283065.1 Thermoplasmatota archaeon
TCCGGAAGCGCGCGGCGTCCTTTGGCGCGCGCTTCCGCATGGCCTCAACGACGCGCTCGTCGATCATCTCGACGGCGGAAGCCCCCGTCGAAAGCGACTCCGTGACGCCCCTGGCGGCGTCCTTGAGGCTCCCGAAATACAGAACGAGGAGGCCCTTGGCAGGCGGGCGGTCGACGACGCGCAGCCTTGCGCTGAGCACGATCGCGAGTGTCCCCTCGGAGCCGCAGACGAGCTTTCCAAGGTCGAACACGCCGCCCTCGAGCGCCTTGTCCAGGCGGTAGCCCGAGCTCGATTTCTCGACCCGCGGCCAGGGGCTCGCCGCCTGGCCGCTGCGCAGGCGCTCGATAATCGGCGGCACCTCGCGGTAGAGCCGGGCCTCCAGCGTGTCGGGCGCGCAGAGGTCCTTGTACCGCCTTGAACCGAGTTCGACAGGCGAGGTTCGGATCCGCTCCCCGTTCGCGAGGAGCAAGGTGAGCCCGAGCACGTTGTCCACGACGGCCCCCCAGATCCGGTGGTGCATGCCGCTCGCGTTGTTCCCGACCATGCCGCCCACGCGGCAGGATTCGAAGGAGGAAGGGTCCGGGCCGAACTGCTTGCCGTGCCCGGCGAGAGCGCCGTTGAGTTCGGCGAGCACGACGCCCGGTTCGACTTCGACCCATCCGGCCGCGGCGTCGATTTCCAGGATCCGCTCAAACTGGCGCGAGAGGTCGAGGATGATCCCAGGCCCCACCGCCTGGCCGGCAAGGGAGGTGCCGCCCGCCCTCGCCGTGACGGGGACTCGGTGCTGGCTCGCAAAGCGCAAGACGGCCGCAACGCCCTCGGCGCCTTGGGGCGCGACGACCGCGAGCGGCAGGACGCGGTAGATCGATTCGTCGGTGGCAAAGCGCTCGCGGGACTCCTCGTCCTGGAGGAGCGACCCGCCGGCCGCCTCGCGAAGCTCCTGCCAGTCCCTCGCCGACGGGGGCATCGGGCCCCGGTAGCGTGCCTTGGGGGAAAGAAGCCTGCCGGGGCGGGGCGCCGCGGCCATCGCTCACAATCCCTTTATCCTCCACTTCAATCCCCCGCCGGGCTTTAGGCAAGCCGCGGGGGCGCCAAGGTGGCCGTGAAGGGAGAGGGGAAGCTCAATGCGCGCGTCCCCTTCGCCTTCGTCGAACTCGTCGCGGGGCTCCTTGTGCTCGGTTTCCTGCCGCGGCTCATCGTGACCTACGGGGGGAGCATCGCCCTCTCCGTGGCAGCGTCCGTGGCCCTCGCCGTCCCCCTGATCGTGCAGGGCCCCTTCGCACTCGCGCTCCCGATCCAAAAAGCCGCGCTCCTCAAGTTCCTCGAGCGCTGCGGGCCGGAAACGGAGATCCTCAAGTCCAAGGCCGTCACCCTCATGTCGTACGACATCGAAGTGAAGGCCGTCGTAGGCGGCGCCGAGCACCGGTTCTTCGTGGGCTTCCGGCCCTTCGGCCTGCGCACCTCTTCGCATTTCCTCATGGTCTGGCCGACGACCCGCAAGGGGATCTCCTACCAGAACCAGGTCCGCTTCAACAACTTCTCGAGGAAGTTCAACACGATGGAGTTCACGTACCTGCGCAACTGGCACGTGCGTCTCTTTACCTACCCGATGGCGCAGGACACCTGGTGGTTCGACCTTTACCTCTTCAAGGGGCTCAAGGCGACCGCCGACCACATGTGGGAGTGCTACCAGATTGCCCTCGAGACAAAGGACAAGCTCACGCGGCCCAACCCCGCCTTCTGAGCCGCTCGGTTGAGGGTGCGCACGTTCAAGACCCCTAAAGGGGAGTGCCGCCCGTGCGGATTCTCCGCGACCTTGCGCATTCGAGCCGGGTCCTCATCCTCCTTGAGATGCGGCGGCGCCCGGGCTCGAGGCTGCGCCCGCTTGCCGAGGCCGTCGGGCTCACGCAGCAGGCGGTCTCGGGCTACCTCCGGCAGCTCGAGGGCGAGGGGCTTGTCCGCCGAGGCGAAGGCGCATTCCGAATCACGGCGGCCGGCGAGGCGCTCCTCGAGGAGGAGGTCGGCGGCCTCAAGGCCTTTGCCGACCGAGCCGCGCGCGAACTCGTGCGCGTGGACTCGTGCGTGGCGATCGCGGGAGCCCCCGTCAAGCGGGGAGACCGGGTGGGCTTGTTCATGACACGGGGGAGGCTGGTGGCGCTGCCCGGGCGCAAGTCCCCGTCGGCCGGCGTTGCCAAGTCCGACGCGCCTGCCGACCGCGACGTGTTGGTGGGCGAACTTAGGGGCATTGTCGAGATTGGCGAAGCGGCCCTTACGCTCGTCGAGCTTCCCTCAGGCCTCGAAGGGGGCTCGGCCGCCGTGGAGGGGCCGTGGCTCCGGGGCCTTTCCGCCCGGCGAGCCGACGGGTGGTGGGCCGCGCTCGACGAAGTCGCCGAAGGCGCGCTTCGCGAGGCGCGCATTCCCTTCGAGTTCGAGTTTGCGCCCTTCGAGAGCGCCCGGGCGGCCGTCGAGCGGGGCGTGAGCCCCGTCTTTGCCGGCGCGGCCGAGACCGTGGCGATGCTCGTGGCGACCATCGAGGCCGCCAAAGCCCAGGGCAAGCTCCCGCGGTTTCCTTACGAAGTCCTCAAGGCGAAGCGCGCGCCCCGAGGGGGCGTCGCCGCGACAAGGGCCCGAGGACCTTGAGGGCCGCTTACGGCGCGGCCTCTCGCGCCCACGGGCAATTGACCTCGCGCACTTCGGCCGTGCCCGCGCGCCAATCCCGGAACGTGAAGCGCAACTTTCCCTTCGACCGCCCGAATTCGAACACCTCGCGCGTGAGCTCCACATCGCTCTTGAGGTAGGACTTCACGCGCTCCTTCTCGCCGCGGCGCCACAGCGTGGGCACCATCTTCGGGTCGTCCGTCTTGCCCTTGCCTAGGTTCAGCTTGGCCAGGTCATCGAGGCCCACGCGCACGCCCGTGGCCTTGTGAAGGAGCTGGAGGGTGTCCAACGTCTTGGGGACGAGCCGCGCGAGGCGCTCCTCGCTTGCGTAGGCCGAGAGCACCGGGTAGTCGAACGCCAGCACGTTGTGCCCGACGATCGTGTCGGCGGCCGAAAGCGTCCGGATGAGGAGGTCCACGTCCTCCTCTTCAAAGAAGTCGACGGCGGCGCCGCCCGCCACCCCGGCGACGGCGACGCGGAGCTTCGGACAAAGCCGCCGCTGGTTCGCGTCGCGCTCGCTCCAGGACATCGCGCGCCACATCGGTTCGACGTCTTCGAAGAGGTTCCGCGTCTCCAGGTCGAAGAAGAGCCGCCCGTCGTCCACGGGCGCTCGAAGCGCCGTCGGCCTTTAGACGGTTTCGCAAGGCCGCCGCGCGGCGGCGGCAAAGCTAATCCATATAGGCGGGCCGGGCCCTCAATCGCCGAGTCCAAGGATGGCCGAGACGTCGCCCCGCACGATGCCGGAGGGTGTCGCGATCTCGCTTCGCGGCCTTACAAAGACGTTCGGCGACCTAACCGCCGTCGACCACATCGACCTCGATGTCAAGCGCGGCGAGATCTTCGGCCTCCTCGGGCCGAACGGCGCGGGCAAGACCACGACGATCTCGATGCTCGTGACGATCCGGCCGATCAGCGATGGGAAGGCGCTCGTCAACGGCTTCGACGTTTCCAAGGAGCCCCACAAGGTCCGCGCCTCCTGCGGGATCGTCTTCCAGGAGCCCTCGATCGACACGACGCTCACGGCCCGCGAGAACCTCGAGCTCCACGCCCGGCTCTACGGCGTGCCGAAGCCCGTGCGCCGGCAGCGGATCGAGGAGCTCCTCGCGCTTGTCGACCTCAAGGACCGGGAGGACTCGCTGGTCAAGACCTTCTCGGGCGGGATGAAGCGCCGCCTCGAGATCGCCCGCGGGCTCCTCCACCACCCCCCGATCATCTTCCTCGACGAGCCCACGCTGGGGCTCGACCCCCAGACGCGGCAGTACATCTGGCAGTACATCGAGAGGCTGCGCAAGGAGATGGGCACGACCTTCGTGCTCACCACGCACTATATGGAGGAGGCCGACCGCCTCTGCGACCGGATCGGCATCATCGACCACGGCAAGATCGTGGCGCTCGGGACGCCGAAGGAGCTCAAGGACTTCCTCGGCGGCGACACAGTTGTGCTCCAAATGGCCAACCCGCCGCTCGACGCATTCAAGGCGCTGCCCTTCGTCTCCAAGGTCGACGTGCGCGAGGGCGCGGTGTGGCTCTCCGTCGAGAAGGCGACGGCGAACCTGCCGCGCATCTTCCAAGCCGCTGGCGCCGAGGAAATCCTAAGCGTGGAGGTGCGCCGCCCGACCCTCGAAGACGTGTTCATCCGGCACACGGGCCGCTCGATCCGCCAGCCGGAAGCGGACGCTGGCGAGGGCTGGTTCGGCCAGGTCATGCAGTACACCGCGACCTCGAACAGGTAGGAGGCGAGATGTCCGAAATCGAAGGCCTCTACGCGATCTGGCTCCGCGAGTTCAAGGTGTTCCAGCGCGAGCGCTCGCGCGTGATCTCGGCCATCGCCCAGCCGATCATCTGGCTCTTCCTCCTCGGCGGGGGGATCGGCGCCTCCGTGGACCCGGACAAGATTACGGGCTCCTACCAGGCCTTCCTCTTCCCCGGCATCGTGGCGATGTCGACGATGTTCGGGACCGTGTTCTACGGACTCTACATCGTCTGGGACCGCAAGATCGACGTCCTCAAGGAGATCCTCGTGGCCCCGATCTCCCGCATCACGGTTTTCTTCGGGAAGGTCCTCGGCGGCGCTACCGATGCCATGATCACGGCAGCCATCATCCTCGTGCTCGGCGTCGCGCTCGTGGGCATCTCGCCCGTCGGCGTCCTCACGGGGCTCGGCATCGCCCTGATGCTCGCCGTGGGGATGGTGTCGATCGGCCTCACGCTCGGCGCGTTCTTCGAATCCATGGAGGGGTTCCAGGTCATCGTGACCTTCATGATTTTCCCGCTCTTCTTCCTCTCGGCGGCGCTCTACCCGCTTGCCGGGCTCGACCCCGCGATGGCGGCCGCAGTCCGGGCAAACCCCGTCACGTACGCCGTCGACGCGATGCGCGGCGCGCTCATCGGCCAGTCGTACTTCCCGATTGCCCTCGACCTCCTGGTCGTGGGCCTTTTCGACGTCGTGATGGTCTTGGTGGGAACCTGGGCTTTCCGAAGGATGAAGCTCTAGGCCCCCGCTTTCGCTCACCTCCCCCCCTCGCGTTAAAAGGGGGCGCCCGTAATGGGG
>DATEUP010000164.1:0-2387 GCA_035283065.1 Thermoplasmatota archaeon
CAGAGCGCCCAGGGGTGGCAGACGTCGACGGTCGCGATCCCGACTCTAGCCACGCGGATCGGGTTCTTCTTCGTCTCTAGTTCGGCCACGAATTTCGAAGGCGCCTACATCGACGACGTCTCCGTCTACGGCACGCGGAACGAACTCAACAGCCGGCTTGCCACCTACGACAGCTCCCAGAACTCCACGATGACGCGCGGCGTCGACGTCGACGCATTCGCCTCGGCGCGGGTCGAGTACCGCTACTGGTTCGAGCCCGACTCGGACAACGAGACCCTCGAGGCCGCCTACTTCGTTGGAGGGAATTGGACGTACACGGATCTCCACACGGGGACGAGCGCCGGCTGGCGCTCCTCGGCCTTCTCGATCCCGCTTGGCGCGGCGCTCATCGGGTTCCGTTTCACATCCGACGGTTTTGGAAACGCCGAAGGTGCCTACATCGACGACGTGAAGGTCTGGGGCACCGTCCGTCCCGTCACCTGCTCGGCGGCCGTAGACCAGCTTGTGGGCACCGAGGCGCTTACGGGGTTCATGTACACGGTGAGCGCGAGCGAGGGCCTGCGGCCCTACACCTGGTCGTGGGCCTTCTCCGACGGGACGACGGCCTCGATCCAAAACCCCCTCCACTCTTTCGCCGCAGCGGGGACTTTCACGGGGACGGCCACCGTGACCGACGCGGCGGGACAGACGTGCACGGCCGGCACCCCCCCGGTCACGATCGGCCACGACACGACGGCCGTCTCCCTCTCGCCCGCGCTCGCCGACCTGGTCGAGGGCGGGAGCCTGCCCATTTACGGCGCCGACGGCCGGGGCCACCCGTACGACCTCGACTGGTCCGTGGAGCCCGCCTCGTGCGGCTCGATCGACGTCGCGCGCGGCCGCTTGACAAACTTCACCGCGGCCCCCGACGCGGGCGGCTCGATCTGCGCGGTTCGCGGGTCGATCGGACTCGTGAACGCGCAAGCCAGCCTCATCGTCCTCCACGACACGAGTTCCATCGCGCTTACGCCCTCCGCCGCCACGGTCGCGGAGGGAGGGACCCAGAGCCTCGCCGCAGTCGACGCGTTCGGCCATGCCCTCGATTTCCAGTGGTCGACGACCTGCGGCGTCGTGGCTCCCGACGCGGGGCCCGGCACCATGTTCAGCGCGGTGACGACCGGCGGCGCGCTTTGCATCGTGACCGCGGCCTCCGGCGGGGGCTCGGCAAGCGGGCCCCTCACGATCGTCCATGACACCTCGACGATCACCGTGAGCCCGCCGTCGGCGGCCCTGCGCGAGGGCGCCTCGCAGAGGTTCACCGCAGTCGACAAGTTCTCCCACGCCTTCGACGCCACCTGGTCGCTTGCGCCCCCGTCGTGCGGCTCCCTTACGGCCCTTTCCGGCCCCTCGACGAGCTTCCAGGCTTCCGGGGAGGCCGGCGGGACAACGTGCACGGTCACGGCGGCCTTCGGCCCCGACCGGACGAATGCGACCGTCACGGTCAGCCACGACCTTAGCAGCCCCTCGTTGGTCCCGCTCTCCGTCACCCTTATCGAGGGCGACGAGCAGTCGTTTGAGGCGCTCGACAGGTTCGGCCACCCCGTCACGGTAGGTTGGGTGCTCACCCCCTCGAGCTGCGGGGCGCTGTCGGTGCTCTCGGGCTCTGCGACAAGCGTCCGCACCGCCCCCGATGCCGGCGATTCGAGCTGCACGCTCACCGCCGCAGGGTCGGGCGTCCACCTCGGCGCCTCGATCTCGGTCCTTCACGGCGCCCCGGCCGCGGTGCGGGTTACCTTGAGCGCGCCGCAAGCGGACGAAGGCTCCACGGTGACCGTGACCGCCGAGGTCCTTGACGGCGGCAACCACACGTTGCCGGGGCTTTCCGCCGAATGGTCGGCGACCTGCGGGGCGATCTCGACGGCCACCGGCGCGTCGAAGACTTGGTCGCTTCCCAACGATGCCGGCGGCACGAGCTGCACCGCGACGGCCACCCACGGGGGCCTTTCGGGGTCTGCGACACTCGCCGTCCACCACGGGGCGCCCTACACGGTCGTCATCGAACCTCCGACTACGACCGTGGGCGCAGGGGGCTCGCAGGTCCTTGGGGCAAGGGTCACGGACGCGCAGGGCCACCTCGTCCCCGACATGGCTGTAGCCTGGAGCGCAAGCTGCGGCGTGGTTTCGCCCGAAACGGGCCCGAGCACGACCTACACGGCGCCCGGCGACCTCGGCGGGGCAAGTTGCGGGGTCACCGCGGTCGTCGCGGACGGCCTCTCGCAGCCGACGACCTCGACCTTCAGCAGTCCGATGTCGCTCATCCTTCCCCTCGGGGCGATCGCGCCGGGGCTCGGCATCGTCCTCTTCCTCCTCGTGATGCGCAGGCGCCGCCGCGAGGCGCCGCAGGCGCT
>DATEUP010000165.1:0-3210 GCA_035283065.1 Thermoplasmatota archaeon
GTTGCGGCAAGCAAAACGCGGCGCAACTCATCCTGGGTTGGCACCTGTTCGTTTTCGAGCGTCGGCGTGGCCGTAGCTCCCGCCACCTTGATCGGCCGCTTGATCTGAATGTCGTTATGGGCCAGCCAGGACTTGGCGGCCTTGACCGTGCTCTGGATGTAGGAGCCGGCGAGGTCGCGCTGCTGCTCCTTGGTAACGAAGTCGAGCAGGACGTTGTACGCCTCACGCTCCTTCAACGCCCCGAACTTCTTCGGCGTGGTGCCGTTCGCGATGCAGAAGGCCCCGAGGCGGCGCAAGTACACGTCGGCCGTGACGCGCGAACCCCGCGCCACGTTGTCGTGCCACCGCTTCACGTCGGGGTCTTCGAGCAACCGCGCGTGCCGGGGGCGTCCGGGGGCCACATGGGAGGTAGAAGAGGGGTAGACCTAAACCCTTTTGGTAGCGGGCCTCAAGGGATTCGAACCCTTGACCGATCGGTTAAGAGCCGATTGCTCTACCTAGCTGAGCTAGAGGCCCGCAGGGGCGGCGAACCAGCGGGCCGTAATAAAAGGTTGTGAGGGGCGCCGTGCGCGCTGGCCGCGCTCCGCCATGTGCGGCACTTCAACCAATTCTTTTATAGCGCCCCCAGCGTGAAGCGCGCCTGAGGCCCCATGTCCGCCGCGCCGCTCTGGATGAACGTCCTCATCTTCAGCGCCATGGGCCTCCTCGGCCTCGGCTACTTCTGGAAGGCGCGCGAGCGCCACTTCCTGCGGATCGTGGGCTTCGTCGGCGTCGGGACCTTCTGGGCCGCGAGGAGCTTCCTCTACTTCGAGGAGGGCTCCGACGCCGTCAACATCGCCTTCACGGGGCTCGCGTTCCCCTTCTTCGTCTACCTCGCCTGGCACGAGTGGGTCTCGTTCCAGAAGGACGAGGACCTCGATTCGCTTAGGTGGGCGACCGGCGTCACCTTCCTCGCGGGCATCCTCTACTTTGCGGTCGACCAACTCGAGGTCGTCGCCTCCGCCCTAATCCAAGTCGTCGCCCACCAGTCGCTGTGGCTCATGAACGCCTTTGGTTACGGCGGCGGCTGGTATGTCGCGCCCACGGGCTTTGCCGGCGGCGAGCTCGGCGCGCCGATCGTGGGGTCCGGCGTTACGATCATCCTCGGCTGCACCTCCTACGAGGCGATCGTCATTTTCCTCGGGGCGGTCTTCGCCACGCAGATGCGCAAGGACCCGTGGGCAGACTACGCGCACGTTAACGAGCACAAGGTCGCCAAGCTGCGCGCGCTTTCGCCCGAGCGCCGCAAGTGGCTGGGGCTCCTTTACACGGTTCCGGTGATCTGGTTCCTGAACCTTGTGCGCAACGCGGGAGTCATCTACCTCTACGACTCCCACGCGCTCGACGACTTTGCCGCAGGGTGGGGGATGACCGGGTTCGACTTCGCGCACATCGTCCTTGGAAAGGGCCTTTCGTTCGTCGCGCTCATCATCATCGCCTTTGTGCTCTTCAAGACCTGCCCGGAGATCCTCGACAACGTGAACGGGCTCATGGACCTCCCGCGCCGCGGGCAGGGCGGGGAGGGCGGCGGGGGCGACGAACCTCAGTCCAAGCCCCTCGCCGCGCCTAGCGAGCCCGGGACCGGCTCTGCAGAGGTTTGACAGACCCGATCGCCTTAGCCCGCGCGCGGGTTCATGTCGCCAGATGGCCCTTCGCGACCGCCACCAGTTTCTCGGCCAGGTCAATTGCCTGGGCGGCCTCCGCCCTTGAGATTGCCGCGCCCTTGCCGTAGTCGGCAAGCTCGCGCTTCGAATGGAGTTGGGCAAGCGCCCTCCCCACCGGCGCGTCCACCACGCCCGCCATCAAGTACGCCTTGCCAAACTGACGGATAACACCCGCGTGCGTTTTCGCCCGGATTCCATCTGTGGTCAACATCGAACGAGCCGCCGAATAGGCGGCGTATTACGCTCGACCGACCGCGCCTTCGAAAAGGTCGGCCTCGAAGAGGGCCTTCGCCTCCTCAAGACGGATCCGCGCCTTGTCCATCAAGTCGTCAGCATCGGACAAGGACGACTCCCTCTCGCCGGACGTTTTCCAGGAAAGACCGGGAGAGCTTCCGCCGGGCCTCGGTCTGTGAAACGACGATCGGAACCAGGAGCTCCCCGTCCTCAATGGACACTTCCGTCACCGCGCTGTACACCCGGGCCTCGAGGGAGGCGGTCCTGCGGCGCACCTCGACAAGCAGGTCCACGTCGGACCCTCGCCGGTCTTCCCCCCTTGCAACGGACCCGTAGAGCGTGACGCGTTTCACGGCGGGACCAAGGTCCGCTCGTAGCCTGCGGGCGAATCGGCGCGCGATGGCCACGCGCCGGCGGTGCCTTTGCGTTGCGTCCATGACCTGGCCTTCCAGTTTTCGATTGCCGGGCGCCTAGAAAAGGGTTGGCTGGTTCCGCGCGCCCTAGGGCCGCCGCGGCCCCGTCGGCCGCCCCTGCTTCCTAGGCCTGGCCTGCGGCCCTGTCCCTTCTTCGACCTCCGGCGCCTCCACGTACACCTCGGTCCCCACGAGTTTCGCGCCCACCCCCTTCGGGTCCTTCGAGTCCGGCGTCCTCACCACGAGGTACGGCGCCGCCGCCGGGCCGATCACAGCCTCGACGCGCCCCAGCGTCCGCCCCCGGCGGTCGACGATTTTCACGCCGTCCGCGTAGCGCCAGGGCCGCTCGGCCTTCACGAGGATCTCCCCGGAGGGCCCCGGCCCGTGCACGCGGCCTACGAGTTCCACGGGAAGGGCAGGCGCACGGGCGCAGATGGTCTTTGCGCGGGGCGCCGCGCCGCGGCAACGCGATCCCCTCAGGGCGCCGCAAGCGTGGCGAAAGGCGGCGGACGCGGCCCCCTGGCCGCGGCCAAGCCTTTTAGCCACAGGGCCATTCGTGAACTGTGAGAATCGCGCTGGACGCGTGCTCTTGCATCGACCTGGCCGGCGTGTCCTTGCTTGCCAGCGTCCTCCAGACGCACGAACTCCTGGTTCCAGCGGAGGTTGTCGGGGAAGTCCTCCAGGGCGAGGCTTCGGGGGCGCCCGACGCCGCCGTCGTCCGGGGCCTTGTCGAGGCAGGCACCATGAAGCCCTCGGTGTCGGATCGGACCCGCGTGCAGGCAATGGCGACCTCTCAAGCGGTCGGCCGGGGCGAGGCGGCGGCCATTCTGGCGTGCCTCGACGGCAATGCGGATGTCCTT
>DATEUP010000166.1:0-3188 GCA_035283065.1 Thermoplasmatota archaeon
CGTCGTCGACGCTGAGAGGCCTCGACGCCAAGGGCTCGGGCCGCCACGCCGGCAGCCTCGCGAAGCGCGCGCGCAACCCCGTGATCGGCAAGGCCGGCAAGTTCGACGTCGTGTTCGACCCGCTTGCAATTGCCGCCCTCACGAGCAACATGGGCAACATGGCAAGCGCGACCGCAGTCGAGTCGGGGTTCTCGTACCTCGGCCGGAAGGTCGGGCGCAGCGTGGCCTCGAAGCACGTGACCGTCGTCGACGACGGCTCGTCAAGCCTCGGGCTGAACTCGATCCCCTTTGACGTCGAGGGGCTGCCGACTCGCCGCACGCCCATCGTTTTGAAGGGCGTCCTCAAGACCTACCTCCACAACACATCGACGGCCACGCGCAACAAGGTCGCCTCGACCGGCAACGCCTCCTTCGACCACTTCCGAGACGCCGGGGGCCCGGGCGGCGTGATTACGCCCTCCCCGTGGAACCTCGAAATGCTGCCGGGGTCGAAGAGCGCGGAACAGCTCTTCTCAAAGGTCGACCACGGGCTCTACATCACAAACATCTGGTACACGAGGTACCAGAACTATGTGACGGGCGACTTCTCGACGATCCCGCGCGACGCGATCTTGGCAATCGAAGGCGGGCAGGTGCAGGGGCCCCTGCGGGACCTGCGCATCACGGAGAACATGCGCTCGCTCTACCAGAGGGTCGCCGCCCTCTCCAAGGAGACCCGCCAGATCCACAGTTGGGAGTGCGAGACACCGACGACACACCCCTACGCGCTCGTCGAGCGGGTGAATGTGAGCCGATCGGCGCAATGAGAAGGCGGGCCCCCCCTTCCCGGCTCTCCGGCCCCCATGAGGGTCTGAGGGTTTCGTGATTTCTCTCACGTGAAGTTCATTTGCCCGTTGCGCGACACCCCGTCGGGCAGGCGGGCAAGGGTCGTGAGAGCATGGCGCGGGGTCCCGGAAGTCCTTGGGGAACAAGGCCGGAACGCGCACGGGGGCTCGGTTCTCCCGTGGCGGCCCTCTGCGCCGGGCTCTTTCTTACCCTTGCCAGCCTGCCCACTCCCCTGGCGGCCGAGCGACTCGCCCCTGCGGCGCTAACCATATCCGAGGTCATGCCGGCCCCCCAGGGGAACCTCTCAGAAACCGAGGGCGAGTGGATCGAGCTTGAGGCGACATCGGGCGGCGCCCTCGACGGGATCGCGATCACGGACTTCGACGGGCCGGCCGACTTCGTTTTCCCCGCGGCGACCGTCGAGCCCGGGGAGCGGATTGTCGTTGCAAACGGCGCCACGGCGCCGCCGCGGGTCGACCCCGCGGCCCGGCTCTTCTTCGCAGGCAAGACCTGGTGGACGTGGGACAACGCGGGCGACGATGTGTCCCTCCTCTCCCCGGAGGGGAGTCCCACGGACCGGCTCGAGTACGGTGAAGGCGCGGCGGTCGACCCGCCTTCCGGCCCAGACACCGCGCCGGCGCAGGCGGCGCGCACCGTCCCTCCCGGAGCCTCCTTTGGCCGCGTCGGTGGCGCGGCCCTCGCGCTTGTGCCCACGCCCGGAGCGCCGAACGAGCCGCTTTCCGACGCCTCCTCGGGGGCTTTGCACCTGGCGGCCGTCGTGCTCCAGGGCGCCACCGCCGCGCCCGTCGTGTGCCGTTCCGCACCCGCCTCAGGCAACGCCTACCTGTGGAGCGCGGAACTCGGGGAGGCGCGCGTTTCGTTCGGGGTGCCGCCCGCGGTTCCCTGGGGCTGCGTCACTGCGGCGGCCCTCGGGAGCGGCGCTGAAGCGCGGGCGCTTGGCGCCGCTGTCGGGGGGGCCGTCGTCGTCGACCCCGTTGCGCGGCCCGCGCACGTTGCGCCTCTCTCGCGGGTTGCGCTCGTCGACCCCTGGGGCGCCGTGGCCTTTGAGCGGCCCCTCCCTCCTGATGTCGCCGCGCCGGCCGGGGCCACGCTCGTGCTCCTGCCCTGCGACTGCCCCGGAGGGTGGAGGGCGAGCGTCATGGCCCCTGCGCCCACCGTCGGGGTGCCACGCCCCACGCGCGGCCTCGAAGTCCTCCCGGCCGGTGGCGCCCTCCGAAGCGCCCTCACCCGGCTCGTGGAAAACGCGACGGACTCGCTTGATGTGAACGCCTACTTGATGAATTCCGATAGCCTCGAAGAGGCCCTCCGCGATGCGGCCGCCCGCGGCGTGCACGTGCGCCTCCTGCTGGAAGGCGCCCCCGCGGGGGGCCAGAAGAGCCGCTCGCCGCTCGACGCCGCCTCGCTTGCTGCGTTCAACAACTCCGGCGTATGGGTCCGGACGTTCAGGGCAGGCGAGGCCGACGCCGCCCGCGACCACGCGAAGTACTTGATTGTCGACGGCCGCCAAGTCGCCGTACTTACAGAGAACCTTGTAGGAGCCGCGCTTTCCGATGAGGACCCGAACATCGGGTACGGCGCGTTTTGCACCTGCAGGGCCCTTGCCCGCGACTTGGCGGCGCTCTTCGGATGGGACTTCGAGAGGGGCGAAGACCGGAGCGCGGGCCCGGCGTGGACGGAAGCCGAGAGGCCGGCGCCCCAGGACGAAGGCGAAGGCGACGGGTGGGCGAGCTTGCTCCTTTCCCCGGCTCCTACGCTCTCCGCCTGGGAAGCGCTCGTGGCGGGCGCTAGGTCTAGCCTCCGCCTTGAGGGGCTGTCGGCCGACCTCGAAACGCTCGGCCCCGCCTCGCCCCTCGGGGCCGCGCTCCTTGAGGCCTCAAGGCGCGGCGTTACTGTGCATATCCTCCTTTCCGCGGACTTCGACGGCCTCGAGGGTTCCGAAACGCAGGCCGCCGCGCGGGCGCTTGCGGCCGCGGCCGCCGACCTGCCGGCCTTGGAGGTCCGGTCGTTGGCCCGTCCGCCGGGCTCGAACTCGACGCTCCACGCCAAGGTCCTCGTGGTGGACGGCGCCCGGTTCATCCTCGGGTCCCACAACTTCGTGCGCGCGGCTTTTGCCTTGAACCGGGAAGTCTCGCTCCTCGTGGACGACGCGGCCGCGGCGCGGGGCCTTGCGGAGCGGATGGACGGCAACTTCGCGCGCGGCTCGACGGTCGCCGCCCTCGGGGTCGCCCTCGTGCCGGACTCCAGCCTCGGCCTTGAGGCGACCGGCGCCGGCCCGCCGCCTCGGGTGCCCCTTTCCTTCCTCGGGTTCATGGCGGTCGGGTCGACGGCGCTCGCGCGGGCCC
>DATEUP010000167.1:0-2218 GCA_035283065.1 Thermoplasmatota archaeon
GGTTGCCTCGCCGCGCCCGCCACCGACGCCGCCGCCTTCGGCCGACGACCCCCAGATGCTCGCGCTCGAGGAGGAGTGGTCGCGCGTCATCGCCTCGCGCCAGACGGAAGGCTCGAGCGCGCCGGGGGACACGGAGGGGGACATCGACGTGCGGCGGCACCGCCCGCGCGAGGCGCCGAAGCCGCCCCTCGACGGTTCGCTGGGGCGCGGGGCGAAGATGACGTCCTCGGACACGGAGACCGAGCGTCGGGCCGGAGAGACGGACGCGGAGATCGAGGTCAAGCGCAAGAGGCGAGCCTAGAAGGTAAGCCGGGGGGCGCGCCGGGACCCCCTTTGAGGGTGACGACGCGCTGCGGGAAGGGGATTTCGATCCCTTCGGCCATGAGGCGTTTGAAAACCTGGATCCGCGCGTGGGAGGCCACCGTCCACTGCGCCGTGTGGTCGTTGATCGATCAAGATGTCCTCGACGCGGGCCTCCGTGCGCTTGGCGAGACGCCTGCCGTGGTCGACGACGACCTCCTTGAACACGCGGAAGGCCACGTACCCGGCCAAGAAATTGAGGCCGATGTCGAGGGCTGCAAAGAGGGCAGAAAGGAGCCAGGCGCAGGACTGCATCGCGGGGATTGACAGGGAATTGCGGGTGGCCGCAAGGGCGAGGAGCCCGAAGAGGGCGCTCCCGGCGATCGCCACGAGCTTGTCGTCCTCGCCGGAGCGCGTGCGCTTCGTGAACGATCGGACGGCGGGGCGCACGACGAATACGAGGGCGCCGGCAACGCCGGCCCAGATGAGGACCGTGGCGGCGAAGGCGCCCCCGTCGTTGTCAAGCCGAGGGGGCAGCGCGAAGCCAAGCCCGAAGAGGTCGATTTCGCCCCCGGCCGCGCGTACCCTTGGGGGAGGGGACGCGGGGGCCGAAGTTTCAGGGTTGCCGGCCGCGCGGCGCGAGGGGCCCACAAGCGGCCTTACGCCTTTATCCTGAGGCCCCCCTCGCCGGAGCGAGGGGAGCCCCGTGCTGCCGAGCCAAGCGTTCCTCCTTGCGGGGTTTGTCTGCGTCCCGCCGATCATGTACCTCCTGTACCGCAGCATCGTGCCTTACGAAGACGCGATGCACGACCCGAAGCTCGGGGGGGCGCTCTTCTACCCCGCGATCCTCGGGTTCGCGATCGGGCTTGCGCACCTCATGCTCGACGTGGACCTCATCCTCGGGGGCTTCGGTGTCGTCGCGTTTTTGGGGCTCTACCCGGCCATCGAAACCTACGCGATCGTCGTGGTGTTCAACCGGGACTTCTTCGCAAGGCAACCGGCCTCGCCGCTCTACTTCGGGATCGGGGGAGGAGCGCTCGCGCTCGGGCTCGCGTTCCTCGAGACCTTCCGGTCGATGGCCGACCCGACGTTTGCCCCGACCGACGCCCCGCGGCTCCTCACGATGCTCGCGCTTGCATCGGCGTTCGTGCTCCTGCACACCTCGAAGGGCCTCCTCGTGGGCACGTACTTCGCGGGGGGCGGCCGGGCGCGTGGCCTTGCCGCCGCCACGCTGCTCCAGGTGCCCTTCGGGGCCCTGGCGTTCACGTACCGGATCGGGGTCGCGCCGGGGGAAATGGTGGGCGCGATGGCCGTCTACGGGGCGGTCGTCTACGTGGCGGTGTGGCACGTGTTCTTCCCGAAGCGGATGCCCCAAGAGCTTGCCGCGGAGATCGAGCGGGGCCGCAGGAAGGCGAGGCGAAGGGCGATTGCAAGGCGGCAAAAGTAACGCAGGGCGGCGAGCGCCGCGAAAGGTATTTCTGAAAGCGCGGAAGGTGGGCCCCGTGGTTGCGCCGCCCAGCAAGACACTGATCAAGCTTGCCGACGGGCGCACGATCGCCGTGGCAACCGAGGACGCGGCGCGCTACGAGTACTACTCCGAGGCCGGCAAGGTCATGCGCCGGGCCAAGGGGCTGGGCGGCGCCCCCTCGCCCAAGCCGGCGACAAAGGACCCGTTCGCGACGGACCCGCTGGAGTTTGGCCGGGCGAAGGTGCCGCCGGTCGCGGCGCCGGCGAGATACTCGGCGGGGCCAGCCCCCGCGCGGTCGGCCGTTTCGACCGCGCCGGGAGGACCGGCACCAGTCCGCGCCCCCCCGCCGGCACCGGCGCAGGCGCCCCTCTCGCCGCCTCCGCCTCGCGCGACGCCTCAGGCGACGACCGGGGGCCCGCTGCCCCCACCCGCCCGGGCACCCCCGCCTGC
>DATEUP010000168.1:0-3321 GCA_035283065.1 Thermoplasmatota archaeon
GTTGGTAGAGGCTGAGGCATCCTCGGATCTTCCCCCCGTGGAGCGGTTCACCATCCTTTCCTCGGGGGCCAGCCTCCGGCTACTTGCCGGGACGCTTCGGGACGCCACGAACATGTCGGAAGCCTTGGACCGATCGAGGTACGTCAATGCCTCGTTCGCCCGATCCTGGCCTGCGGTCCTCGACCTTTCGTCCCCCGGCGGCGATCCGGTTGATGTCCTTGGCTGGCAGGAACTTGTCCCGGCCGTGGTCGTGTCATCGGCCGTGGCGTCCCTGCCCGGGGGAGTGCAGGTGGGCATCGTTACCACGATGGAGAACGGGACGGGACGGGCCCGGGTGCTCACCGGGCGCGGCTCGCCCCCGCAATTCAACCTATCCGCACCGCTCGACATCGGCGGAGCCGTGTATGGGGCTCGCGTGACGGTGGCGAGAGGCGCGGCCGTCGCGGTCATCCAGGCGCGCTTCCCCGTCCCATTGCCTTCGAGTTCCTACGGGAGAACGGGCTACATCATGGTCATCCTCGCCAACGAGGGGCCCCCTTCGGCCCCAATGTCGGTCTACGGCCTTACCGGCGTCCGTTCTGACAGTTCCTGGACGATGGACTGGCGCCTCATGGCCAGCGATCCGAACCCACTGCTTCTCACCGCCCTGGGGCTCTTTTCGCTCGACCCGTGGAACGAATCTGCAAGCTTCCGCCTCGCACTCTACAGTCCGTCTTACCCGTACACCGCAAACCTCTCGAAGCTCTACCGCACAGCTTCCGAAAAACTCATGTTAAGCCCCGCTGGCTGGTACGGCTCTTGCAGTTCCTCATGCCTTCCGGTCATCGATGCCTGGACCGCCGGAAGCGACCTCTATCTTGCCTTTGTGGTGGGCAATACCTCCTCCAGTTCGTACGACTTCTTGCCGAACAGCACGCCCGTGCTTCGCGTCGTTCGTTGGATGCCCAACGACACGACCGTCTGGCACGACGAGCCCTTATGGACGGGGCGCGCAGACGATTTCTTGTTCTTCGGGCTTTCCGTGGAGCTCAAGCACCGGCTCCGCCAGGGGGGGGGCGCGGAGGTCTGGATCATGCTCCGTCAGGAGAGCATGTGGGAGCGGCTTTACAGGGTCGAAGTTTCCGTCAGCCCCGTGGAATTCACGGCCCGCGAACTCGTGCGCCAGGAGGTCCAGATCTCCATGGGCCACATCGTCGACGGGCTGCTCCCCTTTGGCGACGGGATCGCGCTCCTTCGAACAACCGACCAGCTCTACCCATACTACAACTACTGGGGGACCGGGCTTCAATCCGGGCAGACGTTTAACGGAACCTCCAACGAGACGTTCAAATTTCCCGTGGAGTTCCTGAATTGCTGGTATTGGTACGGTTACTACTACTACTACTACTACTATGCGTACTACTACTACGTCGGTTGCGCCGTTTGGAGCGCGATCGAATGGGCCGATTCGCTCGGCGTAATCCTCTTCGATGGCGGAGCGCCGCGATTTTTCGCCCCCAACCACCCGCCCAGCGCGCCGCGCCTCTTGGCGCCGGCGGACGCCGAGCGCTTGGTCGAGCAGTCCCTTACCTTCCGCGTTACGCCTTCGGTCGACGTGGACCTCGACCCGCTCACGTACAGGTTCGTGGTGACGGACGACTCGGGGCGGGAGGCCCTGAACCAAACGGCGGCTGGCCCCCAACTCCTCGCGGTCCTTCCGGACGGCGAGTACAGCTGGACCTGCTTCGTGAGCGACGGCTTTGTGACGGTCGAAAGCCCCGACCGTTTCCATTTCGTGCTAGACGGTTCGCCGCCCTTCGCCGACGCCGGGGGCCCCTACATTATCGGGCCCGGCGACGGGCTGACGCTCAACGGCTCGCGTTCCTACGACGCGCGCGGCGTGGCCCTCTACCGATGGGTCGTCGGGGGAGCCTCCGGCCTTGCGATCGAAGGGCCAAACGCGACGGTGCCCCTCGGCTGGAGCGAGGTGAGCGGCTTCTTCGGGGCGGGCGCCATTGTGCCCGTGACGCTAACGGTCCGCGACCGCTCCGGCCGGGAAACCACGGACGACACGCTGATCATCCTCTCGCAGCCCGCGATCGGGCTAGAGGCGGCAGTCCTCACGCCGCGGGCCGTCGAGGGCGGCTTCGTCGAACTGGGCGTGAACGTTAGCTGGGGCGCCCTGCGGTTCACGTGGCTTGATGCGCCCCTTGACCCGACCCTTGTCACGGTGGTGTGGTCGTTCCCAGACGGGTCCGCATCCGCGGGCCTGCGCTCGCGGTGGATGGCGCCGGACTCCGGACGCCTTGTGGTGAACGTGACCGCCGTGGCCGGCTCAGGCTCCGTCGGGTTCCTCGCGGTGAGCGTGGAGGTCGCCAACCTTGACCCTGTCGCGAGCGGGACGGGCCCCCTCCAGCTCGATGAGGGCGACACCGGCTCGTTTTCCCTCAACGCGACGGACCCCTCGCCGGTTGATGCCATCTCCCTTGGCGTGCGCTGGGAAGTCCAGGGCGGCATCTCGCTGGAGTCGGTCGACGGCTTCCACGCGCGGGTCAAAGGGCTGTCGAACGGACCTGCAAGGGTGACGGCGGTCGTGCGGGACAAAGACGGAGGGGAGGCGCGGGTCGAGTTCTCCTTGAAGATCGCGGAGTTTGCCGACCCCGCCGGCGCCGTATGGGTGGCCGCCGTGGGTTCCACGTGGGTCGACCTGCGCTGGGAGCCGACCGGCGAGTCGGACTTCGACCGCTACGAAATCCTCATCCGGGATGAGGCGGGAAAATTGCTCCGGACCGACCCGGTCGGCAAGGGCGCGCGGGAAACGGCCCGGGCGGTCGTGGCCGGACTTTCGCCGTCCAGGACCTACTCGTTCGAGGTCGTGGTCGTGGCCCAAGGGGACGTCCGCTCCCTGCCATCCTCGGTCCGGGCCACCACCGCGCCCCCGGCCGTCGAACCCGTGCCGCCGGCGCCGCAGCCGGGACCCGGGCCGTCCCCGCAACCTCTTCCGGAAGGGGCGGGCCCGAGTGCCGCGACCTTGACGGCCGGAGCGGGCTTCGAAATCTACGCGTGGCTTATGGTCTTGCTAAGCGCCTTGGGCGGCGGCGCCTACGCGCTGGCGGCGCGGCGGCGAATGCCGGAAAACTAATCCGGGCGCCGAAGGGCCTCATCGAGCTCGGCCTCGAGCGCCTCGCCTTGCACGCGGCGCCTCTTGCGCTCGGGCGTTTCGGCGGCTTTCCGCGGCGGCGGCGACGTCGCGCCCTCCGCCCGCTTGGCGAGCCTTGCCGCGCGTTCGCGGACGGGCCGGACCGCCTGGGCCACAACGTCGCCGGCGCGCCGCTCCCGGGC
>DATEUP010000169.1:0-9257 GCA_035283065.1 Thermoplasmatota archaeon
TCCAGGCGAACCCATTTATACGGGCGGGTCCATCGAGCGTACGACATGAGCAAGGTCCCCCCCAAAGCAGCTGTGAGGGCTGCCCAGCAGGCGATCCAGGCCCTCGACCACCCGCTGCGCCAGCGGATCCTCGTGCTCCTGCACCGCGATCGAGCGAAACTCGCCTACGGCGAGATTTCCAAAGGCCTTGGCCTACCGGACAATAGCCTCATCGCACACCACCTCAAGGTGCTCGTGGGCGCAGCCCTCGTCGGCAACCAACTCGAACGGATTGGAGGCCGGATCCACAGCCTCTACTTCATCAGCGACTCCGGTGCTGCGTGGCTCTCGAAGGCGGGGCTCGACGCACCCGATCGCGTGCGGGTACTCTTGAGGACATAGTTTGTGGGGTCGCTTGGGTCGCGGGCCCATCACCCCAGCGCGCGAAGCGCCCTCCGGACCGTCTCCACGCCTTGTCCATGGTCCCCGTCCGGCCCCCGCCCGACCTCGAGGCGCGCTCGCTGGAGGAGCCGGTTCGAGGGGGGCCGCAGGGTCCCTGCGCCGGGGCCGGCGGCTCCTTGGCGGGGGATATGTTGATAATGACGATATGCCGATGTTGGAATGCATGTCCCGCGACCCCGACGTTACACCGCTCCTCGCCATCGCGGCCGCCGTGCTCGTCTCGGCAGGCGTGCTTGCAGCGGCCATGTTTACGATCCACGCCGGCTCCATGGGCGGGGGGATGATGGGGGGAGGAATGATGGGCGGGGGGATGATGGGCAACCCTGCAGGGAACACGAGTTCGGTCCCCGTGAACACGACGAGCGTGGAAATGCGCAACAGCCTCTACCAACCGTCCACAATCAACGTGCGCGTCGGCTCGACCGTTACGTGGACGAACGCCGACCCCTACGCCCATACCGTTACCTCGGACGAAGCGGGCAGGCCGCTTGATTCTCCGCTCATCGCGGGCGCAGGCTCGTGGACTTACACTTTCACGTCGCCGGGCACCTACAGCTTCCACTGCACGCCCCACTCGGCCCGCGACGCGTCGGGGACCTTCCAAGGGATGGTCGGCCGGGCGGTGGTCGCTTGAGCCCCCCCACGGCGAGCCTTGGCGACCGGCCCCTCGACGAACTCCACGCGGACCTCTGCAAGGTCTTCACGAATCCGGTGAGGATTCAAATCCTCCGGCTGCTGCGTGAGGGCGAACGCAGTGTGAGCGCCCTCGTCCGGGCTTCCGGGGAGAGCCAGCCGAACATCTCGCGCCACCTTGCGATCCTCCGTGCGCGGGGCATTGTTGAGGCCCGGAAGGACGGGGTGAACACGTACTACTCGCTTACGAGCGCGAAGATCTTGAGGGCCTTCGACCTGATTCGCGATGCGCTTGGCGAGAGCCTCGAGCGCCGGGCCGCGCAGGCGCGCAAGGGCCGCGCGTAAGGGCCCTTTGCCAAGGAGCAGGGAGGTGGGGCCGGTGGGCAAGACCGTGGTCGTCCTCGGGGGCGGCATTGGCGGGGTCGTCGCCGCGACGGAGCTCCGCCGCCGTCTTTCGCGCGACCACCGCGTGGTCCTCATCGACCGCACGGGCACGCACGCCTTCCAGCCTTCGTTCCTCTGGGTGATGTCGGGCGCGCGAGAGCCTGCCGCCGTGGTCCGCGACCTCGCCGGCCTGCGGCGCAAGGGTGTCGAGCTCAAGCGCGCCGAGGTGCGGGCGGTCGACCTTGGCGCGCGGGAGGTGGAGACCTCGTCGGGCAAGGTCGCCTACGACTACCTCGTGATGAGCCTCGGCGCCGAGCTCGACCCGGGCGCGTTCCCCGGGCTCGCCGAGGCGGGGCTTACGTTCTACACGCTTGAGGGCGCCGCGGCTTTGCGCAGCCGCATGGCCACCTTCCAGGGCGGGCGCGTCGCCGTGCTCGTGAGCAAGCTGCCCTTCAAGTGCCCGGCCGCCCCCTATGAGGCCGCCCTCATCCTCGAAGCGATCGTGCCTGATCGCGGCCTGCGCGACCGCGTGGAGGTCGAGTTCTACACGCCTGAGAAGCTTCCCATGCCGGTCGCGGGGCCCGCCGTGGGAGCGGCACTAAAGCAGATGCTCGAGTCGCGCGGCATCCGCTTCCACCCCGAACATGCCCTCAAGAGCGTCGACGCGGCAGGTCGTCGGCTCGCGTTTGGGAATGGCGTGGAGGCCCCCTTTGACCTGCTCGCCTTCGTGCCTCCGCACCGCGCGCCCGCCTGCCTGCGTGACGCGGGCCTCCTGAACGAAGCGGGTTGGGTCCCGGTCGACCCGCGTACCCTCGAGACGGCGCACCCGGGCGTCTTCGCGATCGGCGACCTTGCCGCGATCAAGCTCGAATCCGGCCTGATGCTCCCGAAGGCGGGAGTCTTCGCCCACGCGGAAGCGAAGGTCGTCGCGGCCAACATCGCGGCGATGGTTGAAGGGAGGCCCTCCACCGCGGCGTTCGACGGCCACGGCCAGTGCTGGGTCGAGGCCGGAGGCGGCAAGGCCGCCTTCGCCAAGGGCGACTTCTACGCGTCGCCCTCCCCCGCGGTCGCGCTGCGTAAACCGTCGGCCCTGTGGCACCTGACGAAGGTCCTGTTCGAGCGGTACTGGCTCCTGCGGTGGTTCAGGGGCTTGTCGGTCGCGCGCCCGCGGACACCATAACGGGAGGACGCCCACGTGACGAAGATCTTGTTCATCCTCAACGACCCCCCCTACGGCACCGAACGCTCGTACAACGCGCTCCGCCTCGCGCTCAACCTCCTCAAGCAGGAGCCTCGCCCCGAGGTCTCCATGTTCCTTGTCGGCGACGGCGCGTCCTGCGCGAAGGCCGGGCAGGTCACGCCCGAAGGGTACTACAACATCGAGCGGATGCTGAAGGGCGTGGCGGCGCGCGGGGGCGTGGTCGGCGTGTGTGGCACCTGCATGGACGCGCGGGGCTTGAAGGACGGCGACCTGGCGGCCGCCGCGCGCCGGAGTTCGCTTGACGAGTTGACGGCGTGGACGCTGTGGGCCGACAAGGTGCTCGTGTTCTGACGCGCGGGCGTTTGCGGGCTCACCGCTCGCGTCGCAACACGACGATGTGCTGGTGCGCGATGTTCGGCACGTACGCGTGGGGGTACCCATAGGGGCGCAGCCTCGTCCCCGTCTGCCACCAGACGACCTCTCCCTTCGTCGTGAACCCGGCGCGCTCGCCCCGCGCCGCGAGGTCCGCGTGGGTGAACGTGTAGCGGCCCCCCTGGTAGGCGTTGCGCACGATGAGCGCCATGTACTTGCCGGGCTTGAGGACGCGGAAGCACTCTCGGAACGCCGCCTCCATCGCGTCGAGGTAGGCCCCGTAGCTGCCGAGGTTCGCAAAGTCCCGCGCGTCGTCGCTCTTCATGTCGAAGTCCGTGCGCCGGTTCGCCCACTCCTTGTACTTGCCCTGCTTGCCCACGCTCATCGTGATCTTGAAGTGCACGTTGTAGGGAGGGTCCGTCACGATGAAGTCAAAACCGCCGTCCTCGAAGGACTTCATCACCTCAAGGCAGTCGCCCACGACCATGCGCTGGTCGTTGAGCGATTTGAGCCCCTTTCCGCTCAGGTCCTTGGCGACCGCCTCGTAGACGGCCGCCCACTTCGGGCTGACCTCGATCCCTACGGCCTTCCGTGGGGGGCTCGCGATCGCCGCCCCCAGGAGCGTGCCACCCACGCCTGCGAACGGGTCGAGGACCTCGCCGCCACGCTTCGTGAAGAATTCGATGAGCTGGCGCATGAGCGCCGGCGGCTTGTTCGCCCCGTGGGCCTTTCGCAGGTCGTGGCGGAGTTCCCGCGGGAACGAGGTCTGCAGGACGGACTTCGTGAAGTAGAGCCACTGCTCCCCCGAGAGCTCGTTCAGGGTATTGCGCGGGTCGACGCCGCGGGCCTGCGCGGGCTGGCCTCCCCCAGGCCCCGTCCCCCGCTTCGGAGCCACGGCCACGGATGTCGCCACGACGTCGCACCTTAAGAGCTTCCGTCCAGGCGTGGGCTCCCGGCGGCCCCTCCGGCTTCGCTCCGCGAAGGTGGCGGGCCGCGGGCCAACACAATGTGGAACGCCGAGCCCTTCCCCACGACGCTGTCGACCTCGACGCGGCCGCCCTGGGCCCTCACAAGCCCGGCCACGACGGCAAGCCCGAGGCCCGCGCCGCCCGCTGGCCGGACAGAGGACATGTCCCCCTGCACGAAGGGCTTGAACAGGTGGTCTCGCACCGCCTCAGGGATCCCCGGCCCCTGGTCTTCGACCGTGAGGACCACGTTTTCGCCGCTCACGCGCGTCTCGACCAGGATGGGCTCGGAGGGCCGCGAGAACTTCGCGGCGTTGTCCAGCAACTCGACAAGCGCGATGAGCATCTTGCGCCGGTCGGCGCGCAACTCGTCGGCGTCGGGGCCGATTTTTACCCGGACATTGCCCCCGACGTTGCGCCCGCGCGACGCCAGGGCCGCAAGGGCCCCCTCGATGAGGTCCCGCGCCCGGACGGTCTCAAGCTGTGCCGGCTGCCCGCCGGTCCTCAAGCGCGACAGTTCGGTAATCGAGCCGAGCAGGTAGGAGAGGTGCGCCGACGCCATCTGGATGCGCTCCTTGGCCGCCTTCTCGGTCTCCGGCTTGATCTTCTCCCGCCCTTCCGTGAGCAGCTGCGCGTACCCCTGGATTACGGTGACCGGCGTCCTAAACTCGTGCGAAATCACGTCGATCAGGTTCTCGCGGTACTGCTGGACCGCGTTGACCTCGCTCACATCGATCATGACGCCCGAGAGCCGCTCAGGCCGGCCCTCGCTGTCCTTCAGGACGCGGACCACGTCGCGGAGCCACACCCAGCGCCCGTCGGCCGCCCTGAAGCGGTACTCAAGGAAGTGGTCGGCGTTCGGCTCGCCGCGTTCGGCCCGGCTGCGCAGCACCTGCTCGTAGTCGGCGGGGAAGACGTGGAGCTCCCAGAAGTTGTCACCCCCAGTGACGGCCGTGGCCGGGTACCCCAGCAGCGTCTCGACGCGCTGGCTCACAAACGTGAAGCGCGTCCGCCCCAGGTCGGCCTCCCACACGATGGCGTCGAGGCCCTGGACGAGCGCCAGGTAGCGCTCCTCCGAGCGGCGGATGACCTCCTCGGCGATCCGCCGTTCCGTGACGTCGCGCATGATGAGGGTGAAGCGGCGCTGGCCGGGCTCGCCAGCCACCCCAAAGGTGAGCTCGATGTCCAGCGCGCCCCCGCCCCTGCGCCGGCCCTCGAGCAGCGCAACGCCCTGCGGTACTTCGCCGGGGTGCGCCCTGACCACCTTTTCCATTGCCGCCTCAAACTTCCCTCGGGCGACCTCGTCGAGCAGGTCGGCGGCGCGCCGGCCCACGAGTTCGCCGAGGCCGTAGCCGAAGAGCCGCTCGGCGGCGGAGTTTGCAAACACGATCTCGTTGGCTTCGTCGATCGACACGATCGCGTCCTGCGCGGCCTCCGTGACCGCGTGGTAGCGCTCCTCGCTTGCATGCAGCTCCTTGACGTGCTCCTCCAACTGCTGCATGAGCTGCTGGCGCGAGAGCGCGTAGAGGATCGCGCGCGAGAGCTGGTCACCCATCAGTTGGCTCTTGTACACGTAGTCCTGGGCGCCCTCGCGGACGGCGCGCCCCGCGACCTCGGAGTCCTCGAGGCCTGAAAGGACGAGCACGGGGACGGCGCGCGCTTTCTCCCGAACGCGGAGGAAGGTGTCGAGCCCCCTGCTGTCGGGCAGCGACAGGTCCACGAGGGCCACGTCGAAGCCGCCGCGTCCAAGGTGCTCGAGCGCCTCCGAGAGCCTTCCGGCGACCACCACGGAGAAGGCCGGCCCGCCGGGCCCCCTTAGCGCTTCGCGTATGAGGCGCGCGTCGCCTGGGTTGTCCTCGACGAGGAGGACGCGGATCCCTCGGGAGTCGGGCACGGCCATGGCGATTCCTCACCTCGGTGGCAGCTTGACGATCGTGAGCCAGAAGTCCTCGATCTGCTTCACGACCTCGAGGAACTGGTGGAGGTCAACGGGCTTCGTCACGTAGCAGTTGGCGTGGAGGTTGTAACTCTTCACGATGTCCTGCTCGGCGCTCGATGTCGTGACCACGACGACCGGGATGCGCTTGAGGCTCTCGTCCGCCTTGATTTCCTTGAGGACCTCCAGGCCGCTCTTCTTCGGCAAATTGAGGTCGAGCATGATGACGTCAGGCCGTACGGCACCCCCGTGCTTGCCCTCCCGTTTGAGCAACGCCAAGGCTTCCTCGCCGTCCATCGCAACGTGTAGGGTGTTTCGCACCTTGGCTTCCTTAAGGGCCTCTTTCGTGAGGCGCACGTCCCCTGGGTTGTCTTCCACCAGGAGAATCTGGATCGGTCGGCCGCCGTGTTCGTCCTTCAAGTGTTCATCCCCCTCCGCTCCTGCTTATCCGGAATGGTGAAGTGGAATGCCGACCCCTTGCCCGGCTCGGACTCGACCCAGATGCGCCCGCCGTGCCGCTCGACAATCTTTTTCGAGATGGCGAGCCCGATGCCGGTACCCGGGTAGTCGCCGCGGCCGTGGAGCCGCTGGAAGACGATGAAAATGCGGTCGAAGTGCTTCGGCTCGATGCCGATGCCGTTGTCCTTGACGGAAAAGGCCCAAGCCGGGCCGTCGCGGGAGGCTTCGATGCGCACGTCGGGGTCGGTCGCGCTGCGGAACTTGATTGCGTTTCCCACGAGGTTCTGGAAGAGCTGGGTGAGCTGGCCGCCGTCGCCCCAAACGCTGGGGAGCGGGCCGTGCGACACGTTCGCGCGGGCCTCCTCGACCGCGACCTCGAGGTTCTGCAGGGCCGCCTCGAGGGCCTTCGCGCTGTCGACCTCCTGGAAGGCGGCCCCCCGCGTCCCGACGCGCGAGAAGCTGAGCAGGTCGTTGATGAGCGCCTGCATGCGCTTCGCGCCGTCCACACCGTAGCGGATGAAGTCGTCCGCGTCCGCATCGAGCTTGCCCTTGTAGCGCGTCTCGATGAGCTGGAGGTAGCTCGAGATCATCCGGAGCGGCTCTTGGAGGTCGTGGGACGCCACGTAGGCGAACTGCTCAAGTTCGGCGTTCGACCGCGAGAGCTCCGCCGCCTTGACCGTGATCTCCTCGCGGGTCCGTATCACGTCCAACTCCGCCCGCTTGCGGCCGGTAAGGTCGTGGACGGCGCCGACCATCCGTAGGGCTCGGCCCGCGCTGTCTCGCGTGACCTCTCCCTGCGACGTGAGGAACCGCACCTCACCGTCCGACCTCACGATCCGGTATTCCGAGTAATAGGGGGCCGGCCCTTCGACGGCCGCCTTGACGTCCGCGGCAAATCTCTCCTGGTCCTCCGGGTGCATCATCGTGAGGGCTCGCTGATAGTTCACCGCGGGCTGCGCGGGGTCGAGCCCGAAGATGCGGAACATCTCGTCGGACCATGTGGACTTGTCCTGGACGACATCCCATTCCCAACTGCCCACGTGCCCGATCCGCTGGGCCGCCGCAAGCGTCTCCTGGGCCCGGCGCACCTCCTCCTCGGCCCGCTTGCGCTGCGTGATGTCGACAAAGACGGAGAGGTAGTACCGGCCCCGCGGGTTGTCCACGGCCTCCACGGAGTTGAGGAGCGTCAGCCGCTCGCCGCGCCGGTTTGTGATCTCGAGCTCTACGCCCTGCACGCTGGACTGCTCGGCCACGCGGTCGCGCAGGGCGGCCTGGGTCTCGGCCCTCGTGACCCCGAGTTCCACGGACGTCTTGCCGATCGCCTCGGCGCGCGAGAGGCCGAGGAGTGCCTCCGCCGCCCCGTTGAGTTCGAGGAACCGGGCGGTCGCGAAGTCCGTCATGGTCATGGCAACGGGGCTCGCCTTAAACGCCTTGAGGAACCGTTCTTCGGATTCCCTCAAGGCGGACTCGGCCTCGCGGATCGCGGTGACGTCGTGGACGGCCCCGATGATGTGCGTGCAGCGACCCGAACTGTCGATCACGGGGGCGATCGCCACGTGGCCGTACCTCTTGCCCGCCGGGTACTCGGCGACCTCCTCCCACGTAACGGGCCCCTTGGTCCGGGCGGCCTCGCGGTACTTGCCGACCACGAGCGCGTGCGACGAAGGCGGCAGGATTTCCTCGACGGTCTTGCCAATGACCCGTTCTATCGACAGGCCCGTCACGGCGAGGAACCTCCCGTTCACCGATTCGAAGCGGTACTTCGCGTCCGATTCCACGGCGAGGAGGAAGATCGGGTCGAGGACGCTGCCGTAGATGAGCGCCAAGCGCTGTTCGCTCGCCCGCAACGCTGCCTCGGCTTCCCTCCTCGCCGTGATGTCTCGGAAGTTCGCGACGAGCCCCCCGACCGCCGGGTCGTGGGCCCGGTTGACGATCGTCCCCTCGGTCCAGACGTAATGGCCGTCCTTGTGGAGGACCCTCTGCTCGGCGCTGATCGGCACGCCGGGGTGCTGGAGGAGCCAAGGGAGCTTGTCGACGAGAATGCCCCGGTCGTCCGGGTGGATGAGGTCGGCAGACGCCTTGCCGAGGATCTCCTCGGGGGCAAACCCCGTCAGGGCGCGGATGGAGGGGCTCACGTACTGGATGCGCGACTCGGCCCCCACGATCGTGACGACGTCGGCGCCGCCCTCCGTGAGGGCCCGGAACCTGTCCTCGCTCTTGCGACGGGCCTCCTCGGCGAGCACACGCTGCGCTTCCACACGGCCGATCGCGCGCGCCGTGCTCGCGGCAAGCAAGGCGAAAATCCCGACGAGGGCCGCCGCGAAGAGCGCGATTCCCACGGATGAGTCATAAATGCCGGCAAGCTCGCCTTGGAGGCGGAAGTAGCCCACGAGCGGCGGGCCCACGAAGGCCGTGGGCAGCAATCGCCTTGCGGTTGCGCCGGCCGGCGAATCGGCCACGAGCACCCGCAGCACGCCACGCGGGACCTCAAGGAGCATCATACCCACCGTGAGCGCCAGCAATGTGGTGATCGATGCGACCGACGTTGACGAGAACGCTGCCAGGGGGCCGACCGACGAGACCGCGTAGAGGTACCACAGCCCGATCACGAAAAGGAGCGAGAAGAAGGAAAAAACCAACGCTAAAGCCACGCGCGGGTACTTGCCGCGAAGGAAGAAGGCCGCGCCTAGGAAAGTGAAGGAAAACGCGGACCCGCTCGACATCCAGGCGGAGAGGTCCATGCGCGCCGCGAAAGCGACCCAGGTCCCTAGGGCGTTGGAAAGAAGCGCGGCCGGAAGGGCGACTTCCAGCCGTTTTCGCGCGGCCTGCGGGAGCCAAGGCAGTTGCGCCCCATCGCGGAGCAGCA
>DATEUP010000170.1:0-29609 GCA_035283065.1 Thermoplasmatota archaeon
GCGATCGAAAACGCGGCGGACCCGAGGACGACCCAACCCGTGCAGACCGAGGGCCCCTGGCAGGCCGCGCGAAGCGTGAGGTTCTCGTCCGCGTTCCCGAGGTTCTGGACCGTCAGGTTCAACGTGAGGTTCGTGCCCGCAAGCGCGGTCGCGCTCGAAGCGTCCATCACGAGGCCGAACTGCCGGAGGACCGCCGCCCGCGTCGTAAGGTTGGCGGAGCGGACGCGCGTGGTGTCGCCGAGGGCCGTCGCGTTGAGCGCCGTCGTGGCATTGGCTCCCGCGGTCGAGCCCGCCGGCACCGAGACTTCGACGCGCAGCGCGGCCGTGCCGTTCGGGGCCAGAGTGACAAGCGACACGGATGAGCCGTTCGCGTCAAGGACGCGCGTGGGCCACGGGCCCGACGCGGAGAGAAGGACCGTGTTGTTCAAGCTGCCGCGGTTTGTCAGGTCGAATGCGTAGGTGACGGCTGCGCCAGGCGCACCCGACTGGTCGAGGGGGCCGTCCGCCGAGAGCAGGAAGTCGTAGGCGGAGGGCAGCTGGAGGCTGATGTCCACGGCCACCTGCCCGTCCTCAGAGTACGCGCAGGCCGTCGCGTTCCCGACATCGAGGCCGTCGCTTCCCGCAAGTACGAGCGTGTCGCCGTCCGCGTAGCCCGCGGCCAGGAGGACGAGCGCGAATTGGCCCCCGCCCGTGGCCGTGGCGTTGACCGTGGTCCCGCTGCGCGGGTCCAGGAGAGTCACCGCGGCCCCCGCGACGCCCTGCCCGCCCTTCAGGACCGTGCCGCTCACGGTGAGGTCGCCGACCGGCACGGTGTCCTTTACGGTGACCTGCGCGCTGAGGTCGTTGTTCGTTTCCGAGACCTCGCCGATCGAATTCGTGGGGTCGGCTTCGACCGTCACGACCTTGACGCCGGCCACGGTCCAGTTGTAGTCGAGGGTAAGGATGCCGGTCCCCGTCGCCCCGATTTCGGTCTGGTAGTCGGGCTGGAGGGCGCCGTCGATCCACACGCGCAGGTGCACGCCGGAGATCTCGGCGTTTTGCGCGGCGTTGGCGACCTCGATGAGGATCTGCGAGAGGTCGCCCTCGACAAGCCTCGGGGCGCCGCCCGCAGACTCCCCGCCGCACTCGCGGAAGAAGCGGATCGCCGAGACGACGAGGTCGGGGACCACGACGGTGGTCGTGAGTACGACCGTGTCGTCGCGCGAGGAATCATTTTGCGAGACCGCGCGCACGGTCACCGTGTCGTTTTCCCCCGACAGCGCGGAAACGGGGGCGCGCACGATCGCCGAGACCTTCGCGCTCGCGCCGGCTGGAAGGCTCAGGTTGTCGCGCGTGAGCACGACGAGCCACCCCGGCGCTGGCGTCGAGTTCGTGATCCGCAGGGTGTCGGGGGAGTTGCCCGCGTTGTACACGTCGAATGCGTAGGTCACCGTGCTCCCGGCCGTCACGTTTTTCGCCATGGCCGGCGGGTAGACCGCGACGCCGTACTGGCCCCCGATGATGACAGTGAAGGTGAGGTCCGCGCTGTTGCGGCTCGAATAGGCGGAGAGGCCCGACACGACGATGTCGTACTCCCCGGGCTGCGCAAGGGGCGCCGTGTTCACCGTGAGGAACGAGGTGTTCGTGTCCCCCGGGGTCCCCGCGGCCGTTACCGTGAGGTTCGTGGGCGAAAGCGAGGCGCTCCAGCCGGAAGGCACGCCGGAGTGCGAGAGGTTCACGAGGTTCGCCTGCGTCCCCTCCGAGACCGCGTTCACGACGAACGCGTAGGAGAACCCCGCCTGGACGACCGTGCGGTTGAGGGGCGACTCGAGGCGGAATCCAAAGAGCGAAGTCACGTTCACCAGGATCGAGGCCGTGTTGTTCGACTCGACAAGCTCATCGACCGTGTCGTTGCCGTCGACGACGACCGTGAGCGTCCGCGTCCCTCCCGACGAGAAGTTCACGACGACGTTTGCAAGCGCGTTCGTTCCGGGCAAGATGAGCGCGAGCGTCGAGCCGTTGAGCTTCTGCGCGCCGTCGAAGAACTCCACGCTCACGTTGCGCGCGTTCGCGTTGCCGCCGTTTCGCACGGTGGCCGTCACCGAGACGTTTTCAAACTGCTCGGGGATCGTGTTGTTGACCGAGATCTCCGAGGCGTTGATCTGGAGGTCGGCAAGCGCGTAGCTCACGGCGGCCGCGTTTCCCGTGATGTCGAGGAAGCCGTCGAAGTCGAGGTCCGCGACTGCGGGCCCCGTGAATTCCGTCGGGGAGGCCTGGTCGAAGACCTGGTGGCGCAGGATCCTCGAGCCGTTTCCCCCCGAGCGGACCTCCGATGCGCCGTCGGTGAGGAAGAGCGCGATGTCCCTCACGCCGTCGCCGTTGAAGTCCGCGACTGCCGGCGGGGCGAGCACGTTCTCCCGCGGCGCGCCCGGCACCTCGTCGATCGTCGCGTTCCACAGCCGCGTGCCGTTGCCCGCGAACACCTCGAGGAACACGCGCGAGTTCGGCGAGGTGATCGGCGTCCCCGCCTCGTAGGAGAGCGCCACGACCTCGCCCCGCCCGTCGCCGTCGAGATCAACGACTGCCGGTGCCGACCCCGTAAGGCCCTGGAGGGTCGCGTTGGCGGCAAAGGAGTTCGAGCCGTTGTAGAAGATCCGCAGCTGGGCAAGCGAATTCTCGTAGGGTGTCACGAGCGCCCAGTCGTCGAGGGGTCCGTCTCCGTCGAGGTTCCCGGCCGCGGGCGAAGGCAGCTGGAGGTCGAGCGACTTGTACGCGGCGGTGGTCGAATAGGACTGGGCGTAGGAGAGGTTCCAGAGGAAATTGAGGCTCGTGTCGAAGGCCGTGACGATGAAGTCCGACGCGACCGTGGAGAAGTTGGCCGTCGTGCGGTTCGTCGACGCGACGAGGATGATCCAGCCGCCTCCGCGCTCGAACGCTGTTGGCGCGGACACGATCGTGCCGTCGACCGTCTGGTTCCGGATCTCCGCGCCGTCGGCGCCGTTGAGGTAGAAGAGTCGGTCTCCCGCGGGCGCGAGGATCTCGGGGGCGGCTCCGCCAACCGTGTTGACGGCGATGGGGGTCGAGAGGTTGTTGTTCGTGGAGGACTCGCCCACAAGCGAGCGGTTCCAGAGCTGCTGGGCCTGGACCTCCGTGAAGTTGGCGAGCGGGAACGAGAAGGACGACCCGTCCCACGTGATGTTCGGGGTGACGGCCTCAATGAGCCCGTTGTCGCTGCGGATCACAAGGTCCATCCGGCCATCGAGGTTCAGGTCGGCGGCGACGGGCGTTGCAAAAAGGTTCCCGAGGATCGGGTAGGTCCACATGGTGGTCCCGTTGTTCCCGGCCGCGATCGTCACGAGGCTCGTTCCAGGGATGAGCACGTTCGGGTGGCCGAGCACAACTCCGAGGACGTCGGGCTGGCCCGTCGTGTTGTTGAGGGAAACGTCCGAGGAGAAGTTCGCCACGGTCGTGCTTGCCGAGGAGAGGGCAATCGGGAGCTTCCACTTGACCAGGGAATCGTTGTACCCTCGGCCCGCCACGTCTGGGGCAAAAGAGTGGCCGGGCGTGGCGCCAAACTGGGGGAACACCTGGTCGGCCGGCGTGACGGTGGCGACCTCGGGCGAGGCCATTGCGAAGATCGCGGGCAGGGGCAGCGTCGCGAGGAGTACGAGCGCAGCGGCCACGGAGGCGGGGAGTTTGGCGGCAAGCACCCGGCGCATGGGTCTCATCCAGCAGTCTGGATCTGCCTGGCCTTCGCAGAGGGTCGGCGATATTTAACCCTGATCTATCCCTCCTGGTGGATAAAAATCGGGAGCCGCCCCGCCCGCGAATTGGCGCCGCGCGCGCCGCCTTTCGTGGGGAGCCAGACGATCTTTTTATACGGAGCGACCGATTCGCCGCCGATGCGGATTTCTTACGTGCCCACCGTGGAATGCCCGAACTGCGGGACGACGATCACTTACGCGCCTTCTCCACAGCCACCGGAGCACCTCCACCTGCGCAAGGTGAGTTTCGTGTCGCCCTGTCCGAACAAGAAGTGCATGCGCCTCGTCGTCTCAGCCCCCTCGGAGATCCGCTGGGAGAAGGTCGACCTCGACGAGGGCGGAAAGGAAACGCTCCCCTTCTGAAGTGCCGGCAGGCCAGGCGGGAAAGCCTCTTTACCCACCAGCCGATGCCACGGCTCCCCAGGTGAATCCGACGTGAGCGTCCTTGTCGTGCTCGGCTCGAAGAGCGACATCGAGGTCGCGGGCAAGACCTGCGACACGCTTGAGGAGTTCGGTGTCCCCTACGAGCTTCGCGTGTGCTCGGCGCACCGCTCGCCGCGAGCCCTTGTGAAGCTCGTCGATGAGAGCAAGGCCGACGTTTTCATCGCCGTTGCGGGGATGGCGGCCGCGCTCCCGGGCGTGATCGCGGCGCACACGACGAGGCCCGTGATTGGGCTGCCCGTCGGCGGCAAGGTCCCGTTCGACTCCCTCCTTTCGACCGTGCAGATGCCCCCGGGGATCCCCGTGGCCGCCGTGGGCGTTGACCGCGCGGAAAACGCCGCGCTGCTCGCCGTCCAGATCCTTGCGCTCAAGGATCCGGCTCTTCGCGAGAAGCTCGAGGCGCACCGCCGGAGGCTCGAGAAATCCACGCAAGACGGGGATCGCGAGGTCGGGCGCAAGGGACCGAAGAAGTAGGAGGTGTTTGTGGTGCCCAAGGGGTTCGACCCGCAAAAATTCGTCGACGAGGCCGTCGCCGCCGTAAAGGAGCAGGTCGGCATGGGCAAGGTCGTGCTGGGGGCGTCCGGCGGCGTGGACTCCACCGTGGCGGCCGCGATCGGCGCAAAGGCAATCCACAGGAACCTCACCGCGGTCTTCGTCGACACGGGGCTGCTCCGTAAGGGCGAGGCTGACACGGCGTCGAAGACGCTCGCGGGGATGGGCCTCACCTTTGTCCGGGTGAACGCCGCCAACGACTTCTTCGGCGCGCTTACGGGAGCCCTCGACCCGGAAGAGAAGCGCCGGATCATCGGCGAGCGGTTCGTTCGGGTTTTCGAGCGGGAGGCGGCAAAGACGGGCGCCAAGTTCCTCATGCAAGGGACGATCGCGCCCGACTGGATCGAGTCCGGGGGCGGCCCGCGCGACACGATCAAGACGCACCACAACGTGGGGGGCCTTCCGAAAGACCTCAAGCTCAAGGTCGTCGAGCCCCTGCGGGACCTCTACAAGGACGAGGTCCGGAAGGTCGCAAGGCTCCTCAAGCTCGAAGTCGCGGAGCGGCAGCCGTTTCCGGGCCCCGGGCTTGCCGTCCGCTGCCTGGGGGAGTGCACGCCCGAGCGCATCGCCATTGTGCGCGAAGCCTGCGCGATCGTGGAAGAGGAGATCGAGAGGGCGGTCGAGGCGGGCAAGATGGAGAAGCCGTGGCAGTACTTCGCGGCGCTCTTGCCCGTGAAGAGCGTCGGCGTGCACGGGGACCTGCGCGCGTACGGGCAGACGGTCGTCGTGCGGGCCGTCCACAGCCTCGACGGGATGTCGGCCGCCTACTCGCACATCCCCCACGACACGCTCGACCGGATCTCGATCCGGATCACGAACACGCTGAAGAAGAGCGTGAACCGCGTCGTCTACGACATCTCGAACAAGCCACCGGCGACGGTGGAGTGGGAGTAGGCCCGTCCCAGCCCCGTCCTCGAAGTGCCCGGGCGACCCCGGGTCAGACTTGCCTTCCCCTGCCGAACCGGTCGTACCGGTAATCCTTGAACTCGATCTGCACCTGGCCGTCTGCCGCGACCTTGACCCTGAGTTGGTCGAGGGGCTGGGTCGCCGGGCCCTTCAGCACCTTCGCGGAGTCGTAGGTGTCATAGGCGCTGAAATGGCACCCGCACACGACGAGGTCGCGTCCGATGGCCACCGTGGGGGCGAGCCTTTCTGCCTCCGCCTGGCTCCTCCATTCCGCCTTGCAGCCGAGGTGCTTGCACTTGGCATTGTAGGCGGCGAAAACCCCTTCGCCGTAGGGCACCAGCCCGCGCATGGTGGGTGCGGCTTCCGCCGGCGACATGAATGACACAATGAGGTTGATTCCAAGTTCGGGGATTCGCCCGATTGCGCCGAGCCCCGGGTGCGGGAAATCAGAAGCTCTCATCTTCTCCCCCGACCTCGCGTTGTGCCACGCCGATGTGGCGGACGAGGCCGAGAATTCCACGTCAAACGTGCCGTTGTAGGTGACATCCCCCCCGCGCGAGAGGAGGGCTGCGACACCACCGGTTGCCGAGGCTGCAAGCGCGCCGCCGATGACGAGGCCAACTCCCTTGCCAAGAACCGACCGCCGCTCAAGGAGCAGTCGATCGCGATCCCCCGACGGCGGCGGGGGCTCCACTGCGTCCCCAGAACTTTTTGGGCGCGCGGCCACAAGGACCACCGATCCTTACAGCCCCTGCTCCGGGCGATCGTCGGCCGTGCCAAATGGGAAACCGGGGCCGGGCGTCCTCTCGCCAGAACGGGAAGGAAAGAGAAAACTTGGGGCCCGCCCGCGGGGCGCGCGGGCGGGCCTTGCTTCTTCTTTCGCTTTCTGTGGTCCCTACAGCACGATGAGCGTGCCCGTCAGGGTGTCGTGGTCCGGGTGGCACTTGTTTGCCGCCTCGTCGTACGGAACCGGGCAGAAGTAGGTGTACGTCCCCGGCTTCAGGGCCGTGAACGAAATGACCGACTCCCCGCCGGCCGCGAGGCCGCTGTTGTCGCGTCCCTGGACGACCGCCGCTGCGGTCGTCCCCGAGAACGCCCCAGCGGGCGCATCAATCACGAACCCGTGGTCGCCGTGGCGGGGGTTCTGGACCGTAAGGGTCACCCGGTCGCCCGCGTTGATCACCATCACGATCGGCGCCCACCGCACATATTCGCCAGCCACGACCTCGGTGTCGGCCGCGGGCGTGTCGAGCTGGACCGCGCAGTTGCAGGTGTTGTTCCACCCAACGACGACCTCTCCTTCGCCGATCACGACCGTCATGGCGACGTCGCGGGGAGTCGGACCCGACGCGGCCGGTTTCGAGTAGGCGGCGGTTACCGCCATCCCCGACATGACCACGGCAATCACACTTACAGCAAGCACGCCAACAGCCAACTTTCGCTCAGCGAGCACTTGTCTCACCAAAGGCAGGTGTTGGCGGCGCACACTATAAAACGGGACGACGATTCCCACTTCTGATTCTTAAGGTTGGGAGTCGACCTCCACGCTCATCAAGCCGGGCCCCCTTCGGCAGTCCCTGATGGCAGCCCTGGCCGACGCCGAGAGCGCCCGGATCCTCGCCGCGACCGCGTACCAGCCTCGCTCCGCGATGGAGCTCATCAAGGAGGAGGACCTCCCGATGTCGTCGACGTACCGCCGCCTGCGGGAGCTCCAGGAGCAGGGGCTCCTCGTGGTCGCCAAGACGATCCTGAAGCCTGACGGCAAGAGCTACCAGATGTACAAGGCCACCTTCTCCGAGGTCCTCGTCCACTTCAGGGGGCGCGAGCTCGTCGTCGAGGCGGAGCCGAACACGGATGTCGTTGAGCGCGCATTCCGGCTTTTCCACTCGTTCACGGAGGCTCCCTGACCCATGTTCGAGCACCAGGTCCTCGTGGCCGCGAAACTCGCCGTCCTCCTGCTTGGGGCCGGCGTGGCGGGTCTCTCGTTCCTCGCGTGGCGACGCACGGGCGAGCGAATGATGGCGTACCTCACGATCGCCTTCTCCTTGGTCGCGCTTGGGTCTTTTGCCGAGGGGATCCTGTTCGAGTTCATGGGCTGGAACCTCTTTGCCGTGTCCATCGTGGAGACCCTTTTTGTCTTGGCAGGCCTTTCCATGCTTGCGGTCGTCTTGCGGCCGCGGGGGGCGGGATGATGGTTTTCTGGGACGCCCTTTCCGTTATGGCCCTTGCAGCCGCAAGCATCCCGTCGATGTACTTCGCAGCGAAGATCTGGACGCGCCAGCCGGAAGCGGCCCGGCTCTCGGCGTTCCTTGCTGCGGCGTTCCTCGTCCACGGCAGCTACCACCTCACAGTGGTTCTCGCAGCCCCGAGGAGCGCGATTCTCGTTATCGAGTCGTTCTCGGCCATTTTGATTCTTGTGTTCGCCCTGCTGTATTGGCGTGAGCGGGAGGCGCCCGCATGAGTGATATCGACACCGCCTTGCAGGCCGTCACGGTCGGTGCGACCGGAGCTGCCTTCCTCATCTTTGTCATCCGGACGGGCACGAGGCGCCAGCCGGGGCCGGCCACGGAGACAGACTTCGGGCTCGTGTTCGGGTCGTTCCTCGCGGCGTGGGTGGCGACTGAACTCCTCGAGTTTTTGGCCGTGCCCGAGATGCGCGAGGTCGGCGAGACCTTGCACTTCTTCCTGCTCGCCGCGCTGGCGCTTTGGCTGAATGCCCGCTTCTTTACGGCACTGCGGAAAGCGAAGGAGGCTCGGTAAGCGTGGAACATGAAGTCCTGGTCGGGCTGCGCCTCGCGATCGTTGCGGTGGGCGGGCTCGTGTCCCTTTGGGCGGTCCGCCTCGCTAGCCGCACGCCCGACCACCGGCTGCCCTATTTGCTCCTCGCCGGCGGCTTCGCCTTCGTGACCATGGCGGCGGTGATCGAGGGCGCGCTCTTCGAGATTGCCAGGTGGGACCTGGTCGCGGCGGCCACGGCGGAGGCGCTGCTCAGCGCGTTCGGGTTTGCCTTGATCCTAGGGGCCGTCTGGCTCAGCGGAGTCGGAGCAGGGAGTCCTCCCCCTGCGCCGCCTTCCACTTGATCGAGCACCCCATGGCCATGGTGACGGGCTCAGCGACAGGCTTGCCCGCAAGCGCCGCCTCCGCCGCCTCGCGCAGGTCGTGCTTCTTCGCCTTGGCCGCCTCTTTGTACCCGTCGTCGATGCGCCCGTGGTAGACGAGCTTGCGGTCCCTGCCGAACACGAAGAACTCCGGCGTGCACTGCGCGCCGTAGGCGCGTGCAACGCCCTGCGACTCGTCGCGGAGGTACACGAAGTTGAAACCGCGGCCCTTGGCGCGCTGCTTCATCCCGTCGAACGAATCCTCCGGGTAGACCGTGTCGTCGTTCGGGTTGATGCAGACGAGCTGCACGCCCTTCGGGCCGAAGTCCCGTTGGAAGGAGATCATGCGCTCCTCGGCGGCCTGGACGTAGGGGCAGTGGTTGCAGGAAAAGCACACGACGAGGACGGGCTTGTCCTTGAAAGATGCGAGCGAATAGGCCTTGCCGTCGACGGCTGGCAGAGAGAAGTCAGGGGCTGGCGCGCCGGTCTTGAGCGCGAGTTTGGCGTCGGAGTAGGTCGGCATAGCCGCTTCGATTCCGGCGCGGCTATTTAGGGTTGCGCGGAAGGCTCCGCGGGGGCACGCCACGTGCAGCGAGGGCGCACGGGTTCCCCGAGTTCTGTGAGAACAATCTCCCCTTCGGGTTCCCGCCGATCGGCCCGCCGGGCGGAGGGGAATGGCCTCGTCCCGGGATTCTTGGTTTGCCGTTTGGTCTCAGAAACCGAGGTCGTCAAGCAACCGCTTCCAGAAGGTCGTGGGTCGGGGCCGCACGAAGCGAGGGTCGCCCCACAGGTAGGCCGGTTGGTAGGGTTCTCCCGGCGGACGCTCGTGGAGTGGCACATGCGTCCGTCGGACTTCCTCGATCCATCGCAGGTCTTTCCTGTTCATCCCTGGCCGCTCCCCCTCAACTTGTAAGGACCGCGATATAAAACCACGCCGCGCCGCATAACAGGCCTGCCCATGTCAGCCGCGCAAGCCCCTTTTCCCGAGTCGCTGCGGCCACCTGGAGCACCGAGAGGTTTTCGAAGTGCGCATCCGCGAGGGCCACGGGCAGGGCTCCCATGTGCACGCCTTCTTCCAGCCCCATTCGCTGAGACTGCCGTGCGATCCACTCCGGGGAAGGGCCGAACCGGATCCCCGAATGCTCCCGCAATCGAAGGTATGCGCGGTGAAATGTCAGGAGTGCCATGGCGTTCAGGCTCAGAGTAACCCCCACTAACGCGAAGAATGGCAAGCCCGGACCGGCCGGGCCCGAGGCCCCAAGCGAATCCGCAAACGCCAGACCGGCTCCGAGCGCGAGCCCCTCACCAGAAGAACCGCAGGATTTTCTCGCGCAGGTTCTTCGGCGGCGGCGGCGCGAAGCGCGGGTCCCAGCTGATGTAGGCAAGCTCGAGGGGCTCCTTCGGCTCTTTGCGAGTCCAGCGGGAGTTGGGTCCAAATTCCGGCTGCGCAGTCGATTCGCCGGGGGTCCCGGATGCGTCGCCCATCAAGCCACCTTCGAACTGCCGGCTATTAAAAAGAGCGCAAACGCGTAGGAGCCAATTGCGCATAACACGAGCCGGAGGCCGCGCTTACGCGCGATGAGCGCGTGGGCGAGGTTCGCTAGGTTTTCGACGTGGCATTCAGCCATCGCATCGACGAGGACCTGGTAGTGGTCCGCAAGACCCCAGGTCTTGTTGGCTGCGCGGCGCGCAAGCACCGACGGCGCGGGGCCCGGGCGGGCATCGTGATGTTCAAGGAGCCCGGGTGAGGCTCGCAGGAAGAGGAGGAACGAGGCGAGGTTAAAGGCCGCTCCAACGACGACGAGGCTGAGTGCGACGTCCCTCGTCAACGGCAAGTCCCCGGCCGACACGAACGCTCCCACCGACAGGCCGCCGCCGAGGACCGCGAGGCTTACGCTCATCAGCCGATCGGACCTGTCCTCAGCCCGCTCAAAGGCCCTCAGTTGAACGTCGATGATGCGCTCTGCTTCGCGCGCGAGTTCTGCGAGAATGGGGACGTCGCCTTCGTCTGGGGGCTCTGGCACGCCCCGGGGGCCACGGTTTGCCCCAATGAAGGTTGCGCGATACCCCTCCCTAAACCCTCGAATAATCACCGGCGGCCCTTTCCCGCCCCCACGGGGCCCGCCCGGGGCGGTTTTGCCTTGTAGCCGCGCAGTTCACGGCTTTGCGACCGGCGGCTTTGGCGGAGCCTTGAGCGCCCCGGCATCGAGCGCCTTGGGGGCCGCCTTCGGCGACGCAGCCTTGGTCGCGACCTTGGGTTGACTCGCCACCGTAGGGCTTGACCTCGACGGTGGGGAGGCTGGCGGCGCGGGTGCCTGCGGGGCTGGTGCGGGAGGCGGATTGCCCGTCCCCTGCGCGGCTGCCTTCCCTTTGGCCGCCTCCCGGCGCGCTGCGGCTTCGAGTTCCTCCTCGCTCTTCTTGCGCGGGTAGACGCAGACGAGCGCGAGAATCCCCAATTCGGTCGCAAGGACCAGGTAGACTACCCATGGCGTCGGCTCCGCCGGCGCTGTGGACACGGTTTGCTGCTGCGCGGCGACATCGAGCGTGGCTGAAAAATCGTTGTTCGTGCGGTCAGCCTCGACCGTCGACGCCGAGGTTGCGTTCGCCCTCAGCGTGTGGGGACCCTTCGAGGCCACCCAGGCGAATTCGAACGTGAGGTTCTCGCCGGGGGCAAGCTCCGGGAAGGGCTGCGAGTAGAGGAATTCCCCGTCGAGGTAAACCGCACAAGCCCCCGGCGCACTTGGCGCTTGCCCGACATTGGCCATCGTGACGGCGAAGCGGACCGTGTCCCCCTCGGTAGCCTCGGCCCTGTCCCTCTGGATCTGCGCCACACGCAGGTCGGCTCGAAGCACGCGGACCGTGAGGCCGAGCGTCGTCGTGAGTCCCTCGCTCGACCGCGCCGTGATCGAAACCGGGATCGGGTCGAGGCTCGTGGACACGGGAATCCACACGTGGAGCCGCACAGCAACTTCTTCGCCCGGCTCCAGGTGCAGGGGGCCGCTTAGCAGCGGCGTGAAGTCCGTCACGCCGTCGGGCCCGATGCGTTTGAGCATCGGCACAAAGCCCGACGGGAGGGGCGCAACGGTGAGGTCGACGGCCGTTGGCAGGTTGCCGTGGTTGCCGACCGTGAGGGCGAAGGTCGCGTCGCCCGCCAGGGGCGCGTATGCTGTGGTTTCGCGTGCCAGGAAGGAGATGTCAGTAGCCGAGGGGACCGCCAGGACCGCCGTCGCCTCCCACGCCCCGCAAGCCCCCGCGTCAAAGCGCACGGACACCACATAGTCGCCGGCCAGGGCGCTTTGCTGCGGGGTGACTTCGAGGACGGCTGTGGCATCCGCGAAGGCGTCCACGATGAAGGCGGTGGCCGGTTGCAGGCCCGAGAGGAACCGCGCGTTCCAGCCCGGGGGCTTTGCCGTGACGGTGGCGGTCGGGAACGTCCGGAAGTTGCCGTCGTTGACGAAGGTCGCGTTGAAGCGCACGGGGCCTCCCTCGACGGCGGCCTCCATCGGAAGGTGGACCACCCGGATTCCGCAGACTGGCAGGATCTCCACGGCTGCCGATGCCGAGCCGCCAAGGCCGACCGCGGTCGCGTTGGCCGTCGCAGTCAAGGTCGCACGCGTGCCCGACGTCGCGTTGAGCGGCACGCTGACCAGCCACGGGACACGGGCCTGCTGGCCACCGCTCAGGTACACCGTGGAGGCCTCTGGCGCGGCCGACCAACCGGGGGCCCCCTGCATTCCGCCGCCGATCGAGATCGGCGTGGCGCTCCCGTAATTCCCCGAGGTATTGACCAAGAAGTCGAAGCGCGCCGTCCCGCCGGGCTCCGCGTACTGGAGGGGCGGCCCCAGGGACACGTCGAGGCCGAACGTCGGCTTCACCGATACCTGCAAGGCCTTGAGTGCCTGGACTTCGGGCGCATCCTCCGCGCGGATCTCGACGCCGAAGGACGCCGTCATGAACGCGGGGGCCTCCCGCAGGTCCGAGGGGACCGTGATCGAGAGGCCGATAGCCCGGGATTCGTTCGGCTGCAAGGAAAGGCGCGTCACGTTCGACAGGACGGCCCAGCCCGGCTGCGCCAGGGGTCCGCCCCAACGGACATCGACGGCATCCTCCGGGAGCTCCCCGCGGTTTGTGGCCACCAGACCGAAAGACACCGTGTCTCCGTTGTCAGCCCAAGTCGCAATCGGGGACGCATCAAGGGTGAGTGCCCTGCGCACGTTCACGACCCCGGCCAAAGTAAGCGGCCGGGAACAGTTGCCGAGGTTCACGGCGGCGGCCCTCAGGGACAGTTCCATCGTGTCCCCGTCTTGGGGTGCGGGGGGCGACCGAACGGTGAGCGTGACGGTGGCCTGCCCCTCGCCTTCGACGGAGACGGGCGAGGAGGCGTCGAGCCACGCCTGCCAGCCCGCGGCCGAGGCGTTTGCCGACAGGTTGAGGTCCAAGGAGAACTCGTCTTCGAGGTACCCTCCGTTCGAGAGCGTCAGCGCGACCGACCTCGTCTCGTTGAGGCGCCAAAAGACCATACTCCGCAGCGCCGCGGCCCCGCCCTGGAGATTGACCATGCACTCGTAGGTCTGCTTGTAGTAGATCTCCAGGTTCCCGTCCCGGTCATCGCTCCAGCCGATTAAGATGCGGCCGCGGCCGTCCACGGTCGCCCAGGGGTCGCGGGCGTTGCCCGCGGAATTCGTGAGCTGGACTTGCGGCACGAGGCTCACGTTGTCGCTTGGCCCCACGACCGCGTACATGACCTGGGGCCGGCCCGAGCGCGTGTCGCTCCACGTGAGGATCGCGTCCCCGGACTGCGTGCCCACGACCCGGGGGAAGCCGTTTGTCGCCGCATAGCCCGAGAGGACGACGGCGTCGACGACCTTGACCCCTGTGCTGTTGATGCGCGTGTACTTGAGCGCCGCCGTGTCCTGCCACACGACGTGGATCGACCCGTCGGGCGTCAGGTCGAGGTCGCCGATTCGGTAATCGGCCAAGGTGCGGTAGAGGACGGAGGCCATGTCCTGGACCCCGTTGCGGTTCATGCGCCCCACGCCGCTGCCGACACCCGAGCCCCAGGAGAAGACGACGTTTCCGGAACCGAACCTGTCGACTTTCACGACCATGAATTCCTTCTGCGTCGAATAGTCGGCTGACACGACGCGGCCGAGGATCTGGTCCGTTCCGTTCACGTCGAGCCGGTTGTAGAAAACGTCCTCGCACATGTACTTGTAATCCTCGTGCGCGATGTGGACCGTGTCATCGACCCCCACCGCCAGCGTCGGGGTGTGCGATGCGGATGCGTCGTTTGGCCCGACAATCCGGGGCGCGACAAGTTCGGTCCCCGTCCCGTTGTACTTGGCGTAGTAGACGTTCTGCCACCCGTCGTCGAAGGTCACGTGGACGTCCCCGTGGGAGTCGAGGCCCACGGTGGGCCCCCATGGGTACAGGGCGCCCCACCCTGGCACGTAGTAGCCCGTTACGTAGGAGTCGCCAAGCACGGGAAATCCCCGGACGTCATGGATCGCGTGGCGGTAGGCCGTGGCGCTGCCCACCGTCTGGGGCCAGAGGAAGTGGACGCTGTTGTTGGCGTCTGTGTAGAGTTGGGGCTTCTCGTCGAGGACGGCGTTGTTCGTGACGCGGATGTCCGTGGACCACGAACGGCCCCCGATCGTCTCGAGGCTGAAGGCCGCGGCCGTAGCCTGTCGCTCGGCTCCGGCCATGCCGATCGGCAGGCCAACGGGAAGGAGCAAAAGCCCGACAGCCGCAAGGGCGAAAGCTCGGGCCCTTGGAGGGGAGTCCAGGTTGCCGCCCACGCGCCGCGCCCGCCAATGCGTTGGCGTGCCGGTATTTGGGGCTTTTGTGTGGGTTATTCCGCGCGTGGCTCGTTTTCTCTCAGGCCATGAAGTCGTCGAGCTTCGCCCGCCGCACCTTGTCATTTTCAAAGAGTGCGTGGATCGACTCCTCGGCGAGCACGACGCGCTGGCGGATGTACGCGGGCACCTCGTACTGCTCGGCCATCCTCTTCGTGACCTCCAGGTACTTCTTGACCGAGGACTCATGGACGAGGAGCGTGAGGTCCCCCCCGCACGCGAGGCAGACGCCCTTCAGGGGGATCCGGCGGTACTTGCGCCCGCAGGCGGGGCTCGCGCAGCGCGCGCCCTGGCGCGAGAAGGCCTTGAGGTTGCCGACAAGGTCAGGCAGGAAGTGCGTCTCGATCACGCGCGCCGCCACATCGGCCGCGTCGACCGCCCGGATCCGGGACGCGAGGCCAAGCTGGGCCTCCATCTTGTCGACCATCGACCCCATGGTCGAATAGGCCGAGTGCGCGGGGCCCGCGCTGATGTCCGAAGTGTCGTGCGTGAAGGCGAACCCCTCGTACTGCGCGGGCGTGCCGATCCGCGAGGCCACGGTGTCGAGGAGCTTGATGACCTCGTTCGGGTGGCGGCCCGCGGCGGCCGCCTCAAAGAGCGCGAGGGGGTAGCGCGCGCCCACGTCGATCGCGTGGGCCTCCTTGTCGATTTCGTTCGGATCAATCCGGAGCGAGAGGACAAGCGGCGCGTCCATCTGGCCGCCGCGCGAGGAGGGCAGGAACTTGCGGGAAAAATTGAGGAACCCGTCGAGGAGGAGCATCACGCAGTCCTCGTCGCCGTCGCAGTTTCGCCGCTTGGCTGCGTGGAAGAAGGGGTGGGCGTAGGCGACGAACGAAGGCGTGAACCCGATGATCCGCCCGAGCACGCCGCCCGAGGTGTGCGGGGCGAGCCCGATGACGAGCTGGCCCACGAGGTCTTGGGCGGTCTTTCCCCGGTAGTACGGCTCCATCCGGTAGAGCCGCTCGAGTTCGTCGTCGATGAAGGCCGCGACGCGGAGCAGGTATTCCCCGCAGGCTTTCGACAGGACGAGGTCCTGGGGGCGCAGCTCGACGACCTGCTCGGCCGAGTGGAGGGGCTCGCCCCGGAAGTCCTTCTCGTAGCCGAGGTCCTTCGCGCGCGTCGGCGTGAGGCCGACCTCGCGCAGGCGGATGTGCGTGACCGGGACGTCGGTGAGGTCGAAGCGGACCGTTCCGTCGCGGAACACCGTGACTTGGTGGCGCGCGCGCAGCACGCCCTTGTGCAGGGACTCGGGGATCCGAGACTGGGACATGAGGCCGCGGACCGCCTTCACGTCGGGCAGCTGTCGCAACTTCAAGTCCGCCTTGGCCTGCTCGAGCATCGCGCGCACGTCGATGCGCGCCTCCACGGGGTCCTCGCCGAGCTGCACGGTAAGCCCGCCGCAGGCGCAGCGGGGCATCGGCCATTTGCGGTCGCAGGAGCGGCAGCGGCGGTTCGCGACCTCCACGGTCACTTCCGCGCCCTGCGCGGCCTCCTTGACGAGCCGCTGGGCTCCGCCCGCCGCCCCCAAGGGGAAGAGCACGTGGACGGGCGGCTTCATGTGGCGCTCGCGGGCCTTTTCGGGCCGGCCCATCCGCGCGCCGATGCGCGTGGGCGCCTTGGCGCGGACCGGAACGCCGAGCAGGAACGAAACGGCCTCGTGGCCCGGCGCGCCGGCCCCGACCTCGTGCTCGAGCTTGCGCACCTGGCGGAGGGCTCCGCCATCCCGGGCCTCGAGGCCGAGCGAAGCGGCGACTGCGCCCCCGTCCACATCGAGGACGAGGCGCCCCGCGAGGCGGCGGTACGGCACCGTGAGCTTGCGCAGGAGCTCGACGATCCCGGGCGTCTCGGGGACAGACAAGGCCCCCGCGTCGAGGGCCCCCTCGGAGGCGAATGCAGCGGCAATTTCCGCCACTTCGGCGGCTTTCAGATCGTGCCAAAAGAGCGTGAAGTCGGGGTGCAGGCCCACACCGTGCTCGCGCGAGAGCGCGAGGGCCGCCTCGAAGGGCGGGTGGCGCAGGCCTTCGCCGTCCGGGCCGCCCTTGGCCCTGAGCTCCTCGGCCCACCACTCAAAGCACCAGGCCCCCGGGACGAGCTCCTTGTTGTTCTCGACGAACTCGCCGACGGGAATCAGGATCTCCCCGAGGTCGAGGATCTCCTCGACCTCGCGCTCGACCCGGCGGAAGGCTTCGACGGTGGGAAGGACGACGACGTCCCCGTTGCGCAAGGAAACGACGGGCCCTTCGATCGTGTCGCAGGGCGTTACGGCGCCCGCCTTGCCGGGCCGCTCGATCTTCATCTGCGTGCCGACCGCGAGGAAGGACCCCACGACGAACATGGTCGCCGGGTGGACCGCAACCGCGGCAAGCCCCGTGGTGCGCGCGCGGCCGTACCGCAGGCGGAAGCCCCCCACGCGCGACGGGTGCGAGAAAACGGGGCGCCCGGCGATGAGGTCCTTGATGTAGCGCGCGGGCCCCCGCGCGGACTGGGGGGCGCCGGACGGCCTCGTGTCGTACTCGGCCTTGAGTTCCTTGTCGACGCTTTCCTCGGGAGGCGCGCCTTCGTCCGGCTCGTCCTCCTCCGGTTCGTCCTCCTCATCGCCCTCCGCGCCTGCCGAGGTCGTGGCGGATTCGGCGGAGGCTACGGGCCGGGCTGCCGGCTCGCTTGCGCTCGCCGCCCCGTCCGGGGGCGCCGGGGCTTGCTTGTGGAGCCCTTCGAGCTGCTCGAGGAAGTCCCAACCCTCGAGGCCGAGCCGCCTCACGTGCTTGAGGACCTTGGGGGCTTTGAGGCAGAGGCCCTCGGCGATCACGAGGCACGGGCCCCCGCGGAGCCGGTTCGTCTCGACGCGCGGCAGGTCGCGGTTGCCGGAGACCTCGACCTTCTCCGTGCCCTCGCCATTCACGGAGACCGGCATGTTCGAGACGATGACGCCGACCTCGTGGGCCGTCGGCGTGTACTGGAGGTGCTGCGCGGTCTTGTAGGCCGGGATCTCCTCCTTGAAGCGCTCGATCTCCCGCGCCGTCGGCTTGTAGGCCCCGATCTTGAGCTCGCGCCGCACGACGTCCGCGATGAGCACGGAGAGCGCTTGCGCGGTGCCGCCGGCCGCGCGGATCGGCCCGGAGAAGTAGAGGTCGACATACTCGCTCCCGTCCGCGTTCTCCTTGATCTTGACGCCGGTCATGCCCTCGAGGGGCGCGACGAGCACGCCTTCGGTGAGGATCGCAAGGCCCGTGCGCACCGCCTGGTCGACGGCGTCCTCGCGCGAGCGCCCCGCGGCTTTCCCCACGACCTCGCGCGCGACCGCGATCGAAACCTCCTCGCGGTTCATCGTGCGCGAAAGCGCGCGGATCCGTTCGGCGACCCCCGGGGGCCCCACGAGGTTCTCGACCCGCTCGGCCAAGTCGTGGGCAACGGGGATCTCGACGCGGAGCTCGGGGTCCCAGCCCTGGGCGCGCGCGGCGCGCGCGATGGCAAGCGCCCGGTCGGTCTGCTCCTCGAGCTTCCGGAAGTACGCCTTCATCGCGGGGCTGGCCGCGAGGCCCGAGTCGTCCGATAGCACTTTGGCATCCCACCCCGGCGCGCCGGCGGCGCGCGGGAAGCGCTCATCCTGCGGGCCGCCACAAATACGTTGGGTCGGCCCTTCTCATGGAGTTCACTCCTCTTCGGCGGCCCACTTCGGCTTGCCGCCCCGCGCGGGCAGGACCGAGGTGAGGTGCTCAACGAGTTCCCCGACGCCCTTCCCGGTGAGCGCGGAGATCTTCATCCTGGGGGACTTGAGGCGCACGGCGTCGACCTTGTTCTCGACCTCGAGGATCATCCGCTCCTTGAAGAGCGCGCGCACCTCCGCGAGGAGGTGCTCCTGCGCCTTCATGCCCGCCACGGCGCCCGGCGTCGGGTCGAAGAGGAACACGACAAGGTCGCCGAGGTGCCGCACGGCCGCAAGCGCGCGAGCTTCGATCTCGTTGCGCTCGGCCGCGGGCCTGTCGAGGATGCCCGGCGTGTCGACGACCTGCACGGTGCGCCCGCCGATCTGTGTGTGACCGACGATGATCCCTTGGGTCGTGAACGGGTAGGGGGCGATCATCGGCTTGGCGGAGCAGATCCTGGCGACAAGCGCCGACTTGCCGACGTTCGGAAGGCCCGCGACCACGAGGATTGGCACATCGGTGTCCAGCGTCGGGATCTCGCGGAGCCTTCGCCTTGCGCCCTCGAGCCTTGAGAGCGCGGGCGCAATCTCCTGGATGATCGAGCCCACGCGCCCGTAGACCTCCTTGCGCTTCATCTCGAGGAAGTCTTTGCGCGCGGCGGTCTTCATCTGCCGCAGGTTCTTCTGGCACACGCCCGAGATGAGCTCGGCGCAGCGCTGGAGGCGCTTGAGGTCGGCCCGCATCCGCCGCACGTCGACGAGCGTGGAGCAAAGCTCCCGGTAGAAGGGGTGCATTCGGTCGAAGTCCGGGAACGCCTGCACGTAGGCGAGGAGCGTGTCCTTCGATGTGTCCCCCACGCTCGTGATCCTCGCGATCGCGGTCTTCTTGCGCCGGTAGAACGCGTGGGGGTCGTCGATCGTGATGAAGGAGGCGCGGTGGAACACCTTGTCCTGGAGGCGCTCGGCCGACAGGATCGGCCGGATGTCGCTCCAGGCGAACTGCTTGGCCCGCGGTTGGCCGAAGACGAAGGCCTCGTATTCAGGCTCCACGCGCTTTCGCCGGCTTGCCATCGCCCCGCGCCAAGGCGGCCCGGCCAATTAAAGGGGGCCGTCCGCGCCACAGTTTAAATCGGCCCCGGTGGCTGGCCGCGCGATGGGCGGAGAAGGCGCCAAGCTCCAGCACCTCCACGCGCTCAAGCACCTCGCGCTCCTAGGCGGGACCCGCAAGAGCGTGCGCATCTCTTCGAGGGAATTTGCCGGCACGCTCGGCGTCTCCCAGCAGGCCGCCTCCGCAACGCTCCTCGAGCTCCTGAAGCTCGGGCTCATCAAGCGCGATATCACCTCGCGCAAGCAGCACATCACGCTCACGGAGGCCGGTGTGGCGGCGCTCGCGCGCGAGCACGCGGACCTCCGGCGCGTGTTCGAACCCCAGAAGACGCTCGACCTTGAGGGGGCCGTCTCGGCGGGGCTCGGCGAGGGCGCCTATTACATGTCGCAGGAAGGGTACGCGCGCCAGTTCGAGCGCCACCTCGGGCACCGGCCCGTCCCGGGGACCCTGAACGTCCGCCTCGACGGCGAGGAGCTTGGCAAGCTCCAGCTCCTCGAGGCCGCCAAGGGCATCGAGATCGCGGGGTTCACGGACAAGAACCGCACGTTCGGCGGCGCGAAGCTCTTCCGGTGCGAGCTCTCCGGGATCGACGGCGCGGTTGTCATCCCCCTGCGCACGCACCACCGCGATGTCATGGAGATCATCTCGCGCAAGCACCTGCGCAGGTCGCTGAAGCTCAAGGACGGCGACCTCGTGCAGGTCAAGGTCGTCGTCTGAAGCCGTGCTCCAAGGAGGCGTCCGTTGGCCGACCCGAAGCCCGTCCGAGTCGCCCGCGAGGCGGGGCTCACGGCTTCCCCGCGCTCGGGCGCCGCGGGGCCTCAAGGGCAACGGCAGGCCCGGCTGCGGCCCGGCGAGCTTGCCCTGCACCGCGAGCGCCGTGTGCGCGTCGGCAGCTACCTGCTCGGCTTCTCGCTGCTCCTCGGCCTCGCGTGGATGGGCCTCTACCTTGCCGCAGCGTTCCCTGCGACCGGCGTGCCAAGCACCCTGGTTGGGACGGTCCTCGACTACACGAGCGACGCGCCCGTCGTGAACGCGACGGTCTCGATCGAGAACACGACGCTTTCGACGACGAGCGACGCGGCGGGGAATTTCACGCTCTATGGCGTCCCGTCGGGCCCGGTCCGCGTGCGGATCGACGCCGCGGGGTACCGGAACACGACCTTCGCGCTGTTCATCCTGCCTCCAAGTTCCGGGGACCCGGGGATCTACAACGGCTTCCGCCTTATGGTCCAACGCGGGGACGGCCCCCTCTTCGAGGACGCGGTGGGCCCGAGGACGGCGTCCGTAGGGGCCTGCCTCGCGATCTTCGCCGTAGGCATCGTCCTCAACGCCGTCGGGTACCTTGCGACTCGGACCCGCCGGCGCTATGGCCACGCGGTCCTTGGCGCCGTGGGCGCCTTCCTCTCCGTGGGCTTCTACATCGGCCCGCTGCTCGGGCTCGTCGCGTACATCCTCCTGCGGGGCGCGCGCGAGGCCTTCAAGGATCGCCGCTCGCTCTTTGGCGCGGCGACCGGGCCGCCGCTTTACGATGAAGAGGACGAGGGCGAGGACCACGAGGGCAACGAAGGCGACGAGGACGACGAGGGCGAGGAGGAAGGAGAAGGCGGAGGGTCGGCAGAACCCAGTGACGCGCCGGTCGAACCGCCAAAGGAGGGGCCGAAGGCCAGCGAGGCCGCGAAGGGGGAGTCGCCCTGAGCGGCGGGGCGGCCCGCGAGGGCGGGCTGGCGAGCGGGCCCTCGCCAAACGACGCGCCGAGCGGCCGAAGGCCCGAGCCGGCCGATCCGGAATCGCCCCCGACACCCGCCCAGGGCTCCGCCCGGGATTCGCCGCGCCTTCGGACACCGCGCCACCACCTCGTCGTGCGGCCTTCGGCCGCCACGCGCAGGCGCGCAATCACGACGGCCGGAGCCTTCCTGCTCATCGCGTCGGGACTTGGGTTCGTCACGGCGGTGGGGGTGTTCCAGCAGGCTGGCTCCGCCCACTCGGCGGACCTCCCCCAGAACCCTGTCGCGCTCCAGGGCACCGTCACCGAGCGCGACGGCACGGCCGTGGAAGGCGCGACGGTCCGGGTCGTGGGCGGCCAGAACGAGAACACGACGAACAGCTTCGGCTGGTACTACCTTTCTCCCGTGACGCCCGGGACCTACGAGGTCGAGGCCTCGAAGCCGGGCTACCAGACCGTGCGAAAGACGATCGAGGTGCGCCCGCTGATCCCGCGGTTCGTGGGCTTCGAGCTCAACCCCGGCAACGAGACCCTCGTTGTGCCGCCCGAGCGCGCCGCGTCCTTCATCGACCCGGCGGTCGGCACGGTGCTTTTCGGCGCCGCGGTCTTCCTGTCTTCGATTGCCGCCCTGCTCGGGGGCCTCAGCGCGATCGCGCACCGGCGCTACCTCGTGGCGGTCGTGGGCGCCGTTGGCGGCGTGATCACGTGGGGGTTCGTCGTGGGGTCCGTCCTTTCGCTTGTCGCGCTTGCGATCCTCGGTTCGCTGAAGACGGGTTTTCTCGAGGCCGAGTCCCACGAGGTCCCGTGGGCGGAGCGCTCGCCAGGGAACCGGCGGCGCCGCCAGCGCGCGCGGTAAGGCCGGGGGGCGGGCGCGCTTGAAGTTGCCTCCCCTTTTTTCCAAGGTTCTCGACTGGCTCGAGCCGCCGGGGTCCCGCCTGCCCTTCGAGCCGCCGCCGGGTGTCGGCCGCTTCGACCTGCGCGTGGCCCTCGCGCTCGGCCCCTCGCTCATCTTCACCGCGCTCGTTTTTGCAGGCCCCCTCCTCCTCGCGCCGGGGTCGACCGGGGACCTTAGCGGCAGCGTCGGGGTCGTTGACAACGCGGGGGCTTGGGGCGCCTTCGGCGAGCCGGCCCAGTGGATCTACCGGGTCGGCGACGTGGCGTGCCACACGAAAGCCTCGCGCTCGTTCGAGTTCAACGGGAACCAGATGCCCTTCTGCGCGCGCGATGTCGCGATCTTCGCGGGGCTCTCCGTGGGCCTCGCCCTTTGCCTGCCCGCGCGATCGCGGACCTACCGCGCCGTCGTGCTGCTCCCATGGTGGTCGTACCTCGCGCTCCTCGTCCCCATCGCCCTCGATGGCGGGATGCAGGACGTATTCGGCTTCGAGAGCGACAACCTGCGCCGCGTCCTTACGGGAGTTCCGGCGGGCCTTGCGATCGCCTTCGCGCTCGTGTTCATCGCGTACGAGAGCCACTTCGCTTCGCGCCGGCCCAAGGGGCCGCGCGCGAAAGGGCGTGGGCGGCCCGCCGTAGAGGCCGCTTCGCAGCCTCAAGGCGCGGTCGGCGAAAAGGCGGGCGGCTCGACCGCCGCGTGGGGGTCGAACGCCGTCGAAAGCGCCCCGACCGAAAAGAAGAACGCGTTGAGGCCATAGAAGAGCAGGCTCACAACGAGCCCGAGCGCGTCGATCTCGACCACGTTTCCCGGGATCGACTGCAGGACCAGGATCACGAGCGCGAGTTCGAAGGTCGCGACGGAAAGCGCGGCAGGGACCGCGACCCAGAGCGCGTCGCCGCGCGCGAGGCGTCGCCCCCCGATGCGGCCGAACTCGACGGGCATGAGGACCAAGAGCACCGGGAGCCCCAGGAACGGGATGCCGACGACAAGCCACAGCACGAGGAAGGGCGCCGTCATGACTACGAACGCACGGTAGGGGTGCGAGCGGCGGTAGAGGGGGCCCTCCGGCTCGGGGGCCTCTAGCCTCTCGCCGCCCGCAGCGGGCTTTGGACCCGGCTCGACCAACGGGCAGCCCATCGCGCCCGCCCGTGAAGAAATCTCGGTTTGCGGGTGCGAAGTCCCGCGGGGCGCGGACGGTTTCGCCTGCGCCTGGCCATCGCCGCGCCGCGACCCCCCAAAGTATTTATCCGAACGGAGTTTGCGAGCCTTCCTCAGAGGAGAAACCCCCATGGAGGTCAAGCTCGTCGCCAAGGACAAGGACTCGATCGAAGTGGAGATCCCTGGCGAGACGGAAACGCTCTTCGAGCCTCTGCGCTCCGCGCTCCTGCGCAACCCCAACGTCAAGATCGCGACCTACCACGCGGAGCACCCGTGGTTTGACGCGAAGCGCCTCTACGTGAAGGTGAGCGACGGGAAGCCCGCGGAGGCGCTGCGCGCCGCGGCCCGCGAGATCCTCGAAGAGCTCGACTCGGCGATCGAACAGATCGAGAAAATGAAGGAGCCGTAGGCCTGCCGCGCCGCGAGGCGGCCCCTTGGCCCACTCCCCGGTCCGATGGGGGGCCTCCCGTGGACGGCCCCCTGCTTGCATCGCCGCCCGAGGAGGCGGACCTCGGGATCGCGTTCTACCTGACGCGCTTGCCGGGCGTCGGCGGGCGCATCAAGGAGGAGCCCGAGGACTTCGTCGTCGTCGAGCGAACGAAGTGGCCGCGGGAGGACCCCCAAGGGCCCTACCTCGCGCTCGAAGTGCGCGCGCGCAACTGGGAGACGAACCGGCTCGCCTCGCGCCTCGCGCGGGCCGCTCACCTCTCGCGCACGCGCGTGGGGTTTGCCGGCACGAAGGACAAGCGCGCCGTGACGACGCAGGGGGTCACCCTGCGGCTCCACGGCGAGCCCCCGCCAGCCCTCCGCCTCCCCGATGTCGAGATCTTGCGCGCCTTCCGGGCCGTGCGCGCGCTCACGCTCGGAGACCTCGAGAGCAACGCGTTCGACATCGCAGTCACGCAACTCGAGGGCGATGCGGCCGCCGCGGCCGAGGCCGCGCACGCGGTGCTCGAGGAGGCTAAGGCCGCCGGGGGCTTTCCCAATTTTTTCGGGTCCCAGCGCTTCGGGAGCCTTCGGCCCGTCACGCACCGCGTGGGCAGCGCAATCGTGGACGGCGACTTTGGCCGCGCAGTTGCCGAGTACCTCGGGACCCCCTCGCCCTTCGAGTCCCAAGAGGCCCAGGAGTTCCGGCGCGCGTTCCGCGAAGGGGAGCCGCCCGCCGCCCTGGTCCGCCGGGTCCCCGAGATGCTCTCCTTCGAGCGCCAGATCCTCGAGGCGCTCGTCCAGGCGCCCGACCGGCCCCTCGACGCAATCCTAGCCCTTCCGCGAAACCTCGTCCTCATGTTCATCCACGCGCACCAGTCGCAGCTCTTCAACCGAGTCCTCTCCGAGCGAATCCGCCGCGGCCTGCCGCTTGACCGCCCCCTTGCGGGCGACCTCGCCGTGCCCCTCGAGGAGCACGGGAGCGCCCTGGAGGACGGACCGGTCCCCGTCACGCCGGCGAACCTCGCGAAGGTCGAACGGCAGGTGAAGGCCGGGCGCGCGGCGATCACGGGGCTCGTCCCCGGCGTCGAGGCGCCCTTTGCGGGCGGGGAGATGGGGGAGGTCGAGCGCGCCGTCCTTGAGGCCGCGGGACGCAGGCGCGAGAGCTTCGTGGTGCCGGACGCCGGAAGGCTGACGACGAAGGGCGTCCGCCGCCCGCTCGTGATGCGCCCGGCAAACCCCTCCGTGAGCGCCGTCGAGTTGCGCGGGAGTCCCGCGATCAGGCTCGCCTTCGAGCTTCCGCGCGGCTGCTACGCGACCGTCGTGCTCCGCGAAGTCCTCAAGCGGCCCGAAAGCGCGTGGGCCGCGCCGCAGGCGCCCTCCCCGGCGACCCTATGAGGGCCGCCGCTTGCGAAGCGCCACCGCGCAACCGGCCGCGGCCACGGCAACGGCCAAGGCCCCAATAACCCATGGCCCGTTCTCTGCGGCCCACGCTTGGCCCCTCGCAGGCGCGCGCTCGACAACCTCGAGCGTCACGTTCCCCGTCGTCGACTTGAGCCCGTCGCTCACGGAAACCCGGACGGTCGTGGTACCGGCGGGCAGCGCCGCCACCTGCGACGGCGTAAGCTCGAGGAGGCCCGAGGGCGAAACCGTCGCCCTCCCGTCGTTCGAGGAGAACGCGACCGGGTCCCCGTCGGCGTCGTTGGCGACGAGCTGGAAACTTGCGCCCGCCCCCCGCGTGACGACCAACCTGCCGAGGTCCGCCAACTCTGGCGCGCGGTCGGCGGGCAGGACGACCACCGTGATCCTGGTCGAAGCCGTCCGCGCGGAGCTGTCCGTGACGGTCACGGCGAGCGTGAACGAGCCCACCATGCCTTCGGTTGCGACAAACGCGATGAGGCCCTCGGAATCGACAGCGATCGCGCCGGTCGCCGGCGGGCCGCTCGAAAGGAGCGAGAAGGAAAGCGCACCCCCGTCGAGGTCGCCGGCCACCACCCGGTGGTCGAAAACCCCGCCGACCTCCACGGACCCGACACTTGGCCCCTCGATCCACGGCGCGTCGGGCTGCGCGTCCACCGTGAACGGGGTCAACGCCGTGCTCTGGGCCTGGTCGTCGGCGGCCGCAAGCGCGATGGTGCCTGCACCCGACCACTCGGCGCGGGGGCGCGCGAAGAGCGCGTAGCCGTCGACCCAGACCTCGAGCTCGGGCGCGGAGGCCGAGGCCGTTACCTCGAGCTGCGAGAAGGGCGTGTCTGGGTCGGATACGAAGGCTCGCAGGTCGGGCAGCACAGCTGTCGGCGGGGCGTCTTCCTGGAGCCGCACGGGGGGCAGCGCGAAGAACGAGGGGCCGGCTCCCGCGCGCACGGCAAAGGCGACCCCGTTGTTCAACTCGTCGAATTCCAGGATCTCGTCGGCGGCGTCGGCCCGTATGCGGAGCTCGTATTCGCCGGCCACCGCAACGGGCACCTCGAAGCTGAACGACGCGGTCGTCGCACTGGCGACCACATTGCCGGACGCCGCGGTCGCGCCCGACGTCCGAACGAGCTCGTAGCCGATGAGGTAGCCGCGGGGCACAAGGCCCGTGCGCTCCACGGTCCCGGACGCGGTCACGATGCCTCCCGGCGAGACCTGGCCGGGCGGATTGATCGAGACCGAGCCCGAAAGGAGCGCGAGGTCCACGCTCGAGGCGCCCACTTCACGGACGGCCTCATTGTTGAGCTCGTCGAATTCGGCGACGGAATCCGTTGGGTCGACGACAATGTGCAGGATGTGGTTGCCGTCCTCCGTCGCCGTCCAGGTAAAGGATGTCGTCGTCTCCTCGCCGGCCCCGAGGGCTGGAAGCGCGACCGACGAGGCAATGAGCCGCTGCGGCCCCGAAGGGAGCTCCTCGAAGGCGCGCGCGTCGGTCGAGTTGCTTGGAAGTTGCCCCACGTTGCGGACCGTGAAGTTCACCTGGACGGCCTCACCAGACTTGAGAATCGGCCGCGATAAGGTCACATTGGCGGCGCTAATGGAGAGGTCTGGCGGCGCCGTAGCGATTGGGATCGACACCTGGAGCGGGATGAAATTGTGAAGCGTCGCCGTGGCGCGCAGGCTCCCGGTCGAGGTGGGCTGCACGAGCATGTCGACGCGCCCCTGCGCGTCGGTCGTGGCGACCGCGTAGACGCCCGGGCCCTGGAGCGCGACCGTCGCGCCGGACGCCGGGCGGCCGAGGCTGTCCTTGAGGGTTGCGCGGAAGTGGCTCTCGGCCGTGTAAAGCGTCGAGGGCCACGATGCGTTGAAGGTCGCCGCCACGTCCGTCCAGATCGGAACCTCGGGGTCGCCGAGTAGGTTGTAGACGGCCTTCTGCGTGCGGTACCGGCCCCAACTTTCGTTGGCTCCGACTATCCACACGCTGTCCCTCACGTGCTGCCCGTAGTCGCGGATCCCCTGGTAAAGCGCCGGACCGGCGCGGAACGGGTCGGTGCCGGTGAAGAAGTTGCGCCAGAAGTTCTCCGACTGCCACCAGTTCCCTTCGCGGAGGCCGTAGGTGCTGAATGCGTCTTCCCCGCGGAGCGTGCCATCGGTCGGCACAATCTCCGCGATGAAACCGTGGTTGTCCTGGACGACGAACCGGGCGAGCGTAGGGAGCGAGGGGTCCGCAAAGTTCCCCACGATGCACGAGGAGAAGTACCCGAAGCTCAGTTGCCCGAAATTTGTGAAGTTGCTTGCGTTCTGGTAGACAAGCCCGTTGCTCCACGTGTAGTCCGCGCCCGAGCCGGCATACTGGGGCACCCCCCGCCCGGAGGGTACCCAACCGTGGGTGACCGACATCACGACCGAGTTCCCCGCGCTTATTGCCCCTACCATCGAAGCCGACGACAGTCGGTCCTGCGCCGGCGTGTAGTTGAGCGCCGGAAATTCATAGTAGTCCGCAAGCACGTCCACGCTCATCCCCGAGGGCACATGGGGGAGCGCGAGCTGGACGGAGCGCAGCGCATTGTCCTCGGTCGGGTCGTAATTGAAGGGCGGGGCCTCGTTGTTGGGCGGGTCCATCACAGAAGCAAATGCGACGGCGCTGCGCATCCACGGCCCAACGAACGGAGCCTTTTCGTAGGACAGGAGGTTGTCGCGTGCGAAGCCGGCCTCGGCGACCGAATTGAAAGGCAGCCGGCCCACGAAGACGTTCGCGTCCCAGTCTTCCTCACCGTACTCTCCAAAGACCCCGTCCCCATTGCGGTCCCAGTCCGTATCAAGGCCGGCGTAGTAGATATCCGAAAGCACGAGGTCGTTCGTGTAGTCCGTCGTGTTCGACCCGTCCGTCCGAAGATACCGGGTGGGCAGGACGGCCGAGCCGCCGCCGAGGAGGACGTACTTGAGGGCCTCGCCCGTGCCGTTGAAGTACACGTCTTGCAGGAAATTGTGCAGCCGCTGCGCGCCGTCCCGGCCCGAGTACGAGAAGTTGATGTCTTCGAAGAGCGCGACCTTGGCGGGCAGCCCCTTCTGCGTCTTCCAGTCGGCGATCGACTGCATGGCGGCGGCGTAGGGGGAGGCCGTGACGATGAGGTACTCGACCCCGGCGAAGGCCGAGGCGTTGGTGAAGGCGAGCGGCATGGGCGGGAGGGACGTCGTCGCGGGCGGGGCCGCAGCGGCCGCTCCGGCAAGGCCGGGCGCGAGGAGCCAGAGCACGGCGGCAAGCGCGCCGAGCGCCCGGAAACGAGGGTCGCGGGCCATCGTCCGTTGCCACGCGGGCCAGGCTACTTAAAAGGTGCCGAACGGGGCTCGAACGGGACTGCGGGCTACCACGAGAACCCCGCCAAGAGAAAGGCCGCCGCCGAAAGGCCGAGCAGGAGGAAGCAGACCACCATGGCGAGTGGCACGCCGAGCTTCACGAAGAGCGACGGGTCGCCAAGCCGCGCCCTCAGCGTAAGGCTGATCGCCGAGAGGCCCGACAGGAGGCCAAAGAGCGCGGCGGCGGCGACGATGGCCAAGATGACGACCCCCGCGGCCTCGAGCCCCGGCGTGAACACAAGGCGGGCAATGCCGGCGGCGGGGAGTGTGCCAAGGGCGAGAAGGGCCGAGGCGACCGCAAGCTTGGCTGCAACTTCGGCTTCCCATCGGTCGAGGACCCTCTCCATCTGGACTTCGCTGGTCGGTGCCGGGAGCCCGTAGGCAAAGGCAAGGTCGGGTAGGCTCTTGTGGCGAGGGACGAGGCCCACGGAGGAACGAGCCATGCTTGCGTCATGAAGGTTCCGCGGACTTCCCCGCCGCGCGTCCGGTGGGCACCGGTGGCCGGAAGGCACTAGAATCTGCGCGGCCCGGAACGACCCTCACGCCCGGCGACTTGCGCCTTGACCCGCTTCGGGCCTTGCGCCTAAAGCTCCTCGGTCACTCGTCTGATGTAGCCGGCCACCTCGTCGAGCACGACGCCCATCCCCCGGCGGTCGGGCACGGCGCCGAAGTAGAAGTAGCTCCCGTGCAGCTTGTCTGCAAACATGTGGAGCGCGTCCGACAAGTCCTGGCGCCCCACCCCCTCCAGGAATTCGTGCCGCGTGATGTGCGCTCTCGCCCCCGGCTCCGGAAAGACGCCCTGGCGCTCCATGGCCGCGTCGGTGGCCTGCAGGATCGCGAGCCAGCCCTTTTCCGCCGCGTCTCGCACGCGCCGAATGTCTTTCGCGTCAAACCCGAAGTCCGATTCCTCGCGGGCGAGCTGGAGGAAACTCTCGGCCATTCGGTGCAGCGCGGCGGGGGTTGAGGAGGCGGCCACGTGCCTGGGGTGCGATCCACACCTTATCAAGGTTGCCTGAGAGAAATCGCAAGACCCTCATGCCCTGAGGGCACAGGACAACCTCAGATCCCTCGCGGCTTGTCGTCCTCGTCCGCGGGCGCGCCCGAGGGCGCAGGTTTCTTGTCTTTTCGCTCCGCGCCGCGGAACGAGGCGTCCGTGGACGCGAACGCGTCCCGGTCGTCGCCAAACTCCGCATGGGACTTTGCCGTCTGGCGGACCCCCACGGTGGGCGTCACGTCGGAGAGCCGGGTCGTCTTCGAGGGTGAGGGCTTGCCCGCCTCCGCAGAGGGCACGGGC